>NZ_CP146275.1:1875550-2178812 GCF_037044555.1 Pelagibacterium nitratireducens | reverse complement strand
ATCGGTCGCGCAAATGCTCGACATGCCCTATATTCGTGTCTTGGAAGTCGCGACGTTTTACACCCAGTTCCAGCTTCAACCGGTTGGCACCCGCGCTCATATCCAGGTGTGCGGCACCACCCCGTGCATGCTGCGTGGCGCCGAAGATATTCGCGCCGTTTGCCAAAAACACATTCACGCCGAGCCGCATCATCTCAACGACGATGGAACCATGAGCTGGGAAGAGGTGGAATGTGCAGGCGCTTGCGTCAATGCACCGATGGTTACAATCGGTTTCGATACCTATGAAGATCTGACGCCCGAGCGCTTTGAGGAAATCCTGATCGCTTTCCGTGATGGCGACGGCGACAAGGTGCCGACCGGCCCGCAAAACGGCCGCAAGTTCTCAGCGCCGCTGGACGGACAGATAACCCTGCTCGAAGATCCCGCCAAGGCTCCGCCGCATCAGGATAGGGGCCACCTTGAAGCCGAGGCAAAGGCGACAAAGCCTGGCCGCAAGCAAAAGATCGACGAGGAAGCCGCACCCGCCATCAAGGGCCCGTCGGGGGCTGGCAAGGTCTCGGAGGCCGACGCGGAAACGGCCGAGAGGAAAGCTGCCGGACCGGCCAGGCGCAAACCGGATCAGGCCGCCCGCAAGGGCGCGACCGGCGCTGAATCGCCCGCCGTCGAAAAAACGGCCAGCGAAACCGGCGAGAAGACCAAGACCACGAGCCGCGCTGGCAAAAAGCAGGAAGCGGTTGCGACATCGGCTGGAACGACGCCTGACAGCGCGCCGCTGTTCGAGCGTCCCGCAGGCGCTGCAGATGACCTCAAGCTCATTTCCGGCGTCGGCCCGGTGATCGAGCGCAAGCTCAACGATCTGGGTATCACCCAATATGCCCAGGTGGCCGCATTCACAGACGCCGAAGTCGAGCGGGTTGATGCGGTGCTCAACTTCAAGGGTCGCGTTGCCCGGGACAACTGGAAAGGTCAGGCAAAGGCGCTGGCCGACGGTGGCGTTGACGAATATGTCCGCGTCTTCGGCAAGAAGCCGCGCTAGGGGATTTGATCGATGCTCACGGATCAGGATCGCATTTTCACAAATCTCTACGGTCAGGAAGACTGGGGTCTCGAAGGCGCTCGTCGTCGCGGCTCGTGGAATGGAACCAAGGAATTGCTCGACCAGGGCCGCGACTGGCTGACCAACGAGGTCAAGGCCTCCGGCCTCCGTGGCCGTGGTGGTGCGGGCTTTTCGACGGGCCTGAAATGGTCGTTCATGCCCAAGGTCAATGACGGTCGCCCTCATTATCTGGTCGTCAATGCCGACGAATCCGAGCCGGGCACTTGCAAGGACCGCGAAATTCTGCGCCACGATCCGCATCATCTGGTCGAGGGTTGTCTGATCGCCGGGCGCGCCATGGACGCCCACGCCGCCTACATCTATGTGCGCGGTGAGTTCATGCGCGAGCGCCAGCGGCTCGAGGCTGCTGTGCAGCAGGCCTACGACGCCAAACTCATCGGCAAAAACAACATTCATGGCTGGGACTTCGACATCATCGTCCATCACGGGGCCGGTGCTTATATTTGCGGTGAGGAAACCGCGCTGCTCGAATCCCTCGAAGGCAAGAAGGGCCAGCCGCGCCTGAAGCCACCTTTCCCCGCCGGTATGGGCCTTTATGGGTGCCCGACCACAGTCAATAACGTCGAGTCCATCGCCGTCGTCCCTGAAATCCTGCGCCGTGGCGCCGCATGGTTCGCCGGTCTCGGTCGTGAGAACAACACCGGCACCAAGCTCTTCTGCGTCTCCGGGCACGTCAACAATCCGGCGACCTTCGAAGAAGAGATGGGTACGCCGTTCGACGTGCTGATCGAAAAGCATTGCGGCGGCATCCGCGGCGGCTGGGACAATCTGCTGGCCGTCATCCCCGGCGGCTCCTCGGTCCCTTGCGTGCCCGGCGAAAAAATTCGCTCAGCCCATATGGATTTCGACGGCCTTCGCGAAGTCGGTTCCTCGCTCGGCACTGCTGCCGTGATCGTCATGGATAAGTCCACCGACATCATCAAGGCCATCTGGCGCCTTTCCGCCTTCTACAAGCATGAAAGCTGCGGCCAGTGCACGCCGTGCCGTGAAGGCACGGGTTGGATGATGCGGGTGATGGAGCGCATGGTGCGCGGCGAAGCGCAAAAGCGCGAGATCGACATGCTGTTCGCCGTCACCAAGCAGGTCGAGGGCCACACCATCTGCGCTCTGGGCGATGCCGCGGCTTGGCCGATCCAGGGCCTGATCCGCAATTTCCGTCCCGTGATTGAAGCGCGGATCGACGCATACACCTACAAGTCCACCACCGATGGCGCGGTGCCTTCGGTTGCGGCGGAGTAAGAACGAATGGCGCAAATCAAGGTCGATGGCGAACTGATCGAGGTTCCCGATCACTTCACACTGATGCAGGCTGCCGAGGCAGCTGGCGCGGAAATCCCGCGCTTCTGCTATCATGAGCGTCTGTCGGTGGCAGGCAATTGCCGCATGTGCCTCGTGGAAGTGAAAGGCGGCCCGCCCAAACCCCAGGCAAGCTGCGCCATGAGCGTGCGCGACCTGCGCCCCGGCCCGAACGGCGAGGCGCCTGAAATGTTCACCAACACGCCGATGGTCAAAAAGGCCCGCGAAGGCGTGATGGAGTTCCTGCTCATCAACCATCCGCTCGATTGCCCGATCTGCGACCAGGGCGGCGAGTGCGATCTGCAGGATCAGGCCATGGCCTATGGCGTGGATACGTCCCGCTACTGGGAAAACAAGCGCGCCGTCGAAAACAAGCATATCGGCCCGCTGGTCAAGACCATCATGAACCGGTGCATTCACTGTACCCGCTGCGTGCGCTTCACCACCGAAGTCGCCGGCGTTTCGGAGCTGGGTCTGATCGGCCGTGGCGAGGATGCCGAGATCACCTCGTACCTCGAACAGTCGATGACCTCCGAGCTGCAGGGCAACGTCATCGACCTTTGCCCGGTCGGCGCGTTGACCTCGAAGCCCTATGCTTTCCAGGCCCGTCCCTGGGAACTCAACAAGACCGAATCCATCGACGTCATGGATGCCGTCGGTTCCAACATTCGCGTCGATTCTCGCGGCGGTGAAGTCATGCGTGTCCTGCCGCGCATCCATGAAGGCATCAACGAAGAGTGGATTTCCGACAAGACCCGCTTCATCTGGGATGGTCTGCGCACCCAGCGCCTCGATCGCCCCTATGTGCGCAAGAGCAAGAAGCTGCGGGCCGTCTCGTGGAATGAGGCGTTCGCCGCGGTCGCCGCTCTGGTCAAGACTGTCGAACCGGGCCGTATCGGCGCAATCGCGGGCGATCTGGCGGGTGTCGAGGAAATGTATGCCCTCAAGAACCTTATGGGCTTGCTGGGCTCGTCAAATATTGACGCTCGCCCTGCCGGTTCGGCGCTGGATCCCAAAAAGGGCAGGGGGTCGTATATCTTCAACCCCACGATTGCCGGCATCGAGCAGGCCGACGCGATTCTTATCATTGGCGCCAACCCGCGTCGTGAGGCTGCCGTGCTCAACGCCCGCATCCGAAAGGCATGGCGCGCCGGCGGTGTGGAAATCGGCGTGATCGGCGAAGCGGCCGATCTGACTTACGATTATACGCATCTCGGCGCAGGGATCGACTCATTGGCCGACTTGGCTTCGGGCAAGGGCAGCTTCGCAAAGACGCTCAAAAAGGCCCAGCGCCCGATTGTGATCGTGGGTGAGGGTGCGGTCACGGGGGTGTCAGCAAAGAACGTTCTCGGCTTTGCCACTGAAATCGCCAAAACGGCTGGCGCCTTGACCGCAGACTGGAACGGCTTTGCCGTCCTCCATACGGCTGCTTCGCGCGTCGGTGCCCTCGATATCGGACTTTTTCCGGGACGAGGCGGTCTCGATACCGCCGGTATGCTCAAGGCCGCCGGTACGGGAAAGCTTGACGTTCTGTTTGTTCTTGGCGCTGACGAAATCGACATGTCGGGTCTTGGCGAAACCAAGGTGGTATACATCGGAACGCACGGCGACGCGGGCGCCCACCGGGCCGATGTCATCCTGCCCGCCGCGACCTACACCGAAAAATCAGCAACCTACGTGAACACCGAGGGCCGTGTTCAGATGACGGCCCGTGCGGTCTTCGCGCCCGGTGAGGCCAAGGAAGACTGGGCAATTCTGCGCGCCCTCTCGGCGGTTCTTGGTCAGCCGCTGCCGTTTGACTCGCTTTCGGGTCTTCGTGCGCGGCTTTATGGGGAATATCCTCACCTTGCTCAGCTCGATGCCATTGCGCCGGGCAGTGCTTCCGATGTATCCGCTCTGGCAGATACTGCAGTGCCGAAGTCGACATACGCTCTGATCTCTCCGGTCGGCGACTTCTACCTCACCAACCCCATAGCGCGTGCATCTGCCGTAATGGCCGAATGTTCGCAGCTTATATCGGGTCTGAAACAGGCCGCGGAGTAAGGCAGCGATATGGACTGGATTGTATACGCGCTCGACTATCTTCTCGGTGCCCCGATCCTCGGGCTCGGCACCATGGTCGGGTTTGTCTGGAAGGCGCTGTTACTTCTGGTGACCCTTTTGGTGTTCACAGCGTATGTCCTGCTCGCAGACCGCAAGATCTGGGCCGCTGTTCAGATTCGCCGTGGTCCCAACGTGGTCGGCGCTTTCGGCTTGTTCCAGAGCTTTGCCGATCTCCTCAAATTCGTCTTCAAGGAGCCGGTCATTCCGGCCGGCGCCGACAAGGCGGTCTTCCTTCTCGCGCCGCTCGTAAGCGTCCTTCTCGCGCTTTCGGCCTGGGCCGTGGTGCCGGTTGCTGAGGGCTGGGCGCTCGCCGACATAAATATCGGCATCCTCTACATCTTCGCGATATCGTCTCTGGGTGTCTATGGCGTCATCATGGGCGGGTGGGCGTCGAATTCGAAATATCCATTCCTCGGTGCCCTCCGTTCCGCTGCTCAAATGGTGTCTTATGAGGTTTCCATCGGCTTTGTGATCGTGACGGTCCTGTTGTGTGTCGGCTCGCTCAATCTGACTCATATCGTGATGGCGCAGCAGGCCGGTGGCCTGGCCCATGTGCTCGGCGTGCCGTGGCTGACCTTCCTGAACTGGTTCTGGCTGCCGCTGTTCCCGATGTTCGTCATCTTCTTTATTTCCGCACTCGCCGAAACCAACCGCCCGCCCTTCGATCTTCCCGAAGCCGAATCCGAGCTTGTTGCCGGCTTCATGGTGGAATATGGCTCGACCCCGTACATGATGTTCATGTTGGGCGAATACGTGTCCATCATTCTCATGTGCGCGCTCACCACCATTCTGTTTTTGGGGGGCTGGACGGCGCCGATCGATCTGCCGCCCTTCACCTGGATCCCGGGCGTCGTGTGGTTCGTGCTAAAGCTCTCGCTGGTCTTTTTCATGTTTGCCATGGTCAAGGCCTTCGTCCCTCGTTACCGCTATGACCAGTTGATGCGTCTGGGCTGGAAGGTTTTCCTGCCGATCTCGCTGGTCATGATCGTTGTCGTTGCCTTCGTTCTTCAGCTCACGGGCTGGGGCTGGCACGGCGGCATGGCATAAGGAGAGAACCACAAATGAAAGCCTTGCGGTTTCTCGACGCTCTGCTGCTCAGGGAGTTCGTATCGACGTTCTTTCTGGCAATGCGCTATTTCTTTGCGCCCAAGCCGACCATCAACTACCCGTTCGAAAAGGGCGCGGTCTCGCCGCGCTTTCGTGGAGAACATGCTCTGCGCCGTTATCCCAATGGCGAAGAACGCTGCATTGCCTGCAAGCTGTGCGAAGCGATCTGCCCGGCCCAGGCCATCACCATTGAAGCCGGCCCGCGTCAGAACGACGGCACCCGCCGCACGGTTCGCTACGACATCGATATGGTCAAATGCATCTATTGCGGTTTCTGCCAGGAAGCCTGCCCGGTCGATGCCATCGTTGAAGGCCCCAATTTCGAATTTGCAACCGAGACGCGCGAGGAGCTTTACTTCTCCAAGGATCGTCTCCTGGCCAATGGCGACCGTTGGGAGCGTGAACTCGCTGCTAACATCGCCCTTGATGCACCGTACCGTTAGGAGCGACAGGTGACCTTGCCGCTGTTTTTCTTCTACCTGTTCTCGACCATCGTTGTTGCTTCGGCGATCATGGTGATTTCTTCGCGAAATCCCGTGCATTCGGTGCTGTTTCTCATTCTTGCCTTCGTCAATGCGGCGGGCATTTTCATGCTGGCCGGGGCCGAGTTTCTGGCGCTGATCCTGATCGTGGTCTATGTCGGCGCAGTTGCGGTGCTGTTCCTATTCGTCGTCATGATGCTCGATGTGGATTTCGGCGAGTTACGGCGCGGTATTCTCCAGTATGCGCCCATCGGTATCGTGGTCGGCATCATTCTGCTGCTTGAGTTGCTGTTGGTCGCCGGCTCTGCCTATCTGGCTCCGGACGCAGCGACTGGTGGCGTGCTCCCGATCGATGGGGGCGTGGAAAACACACGCGCCCTCGGGCGGGTGCTCTACACGAACTACATTTACCTCTTCCAGGCGTGCGGCCTCGTGCTTCTGGTGGCCATGATCGGAGCGATCGTTCTGACCCTGCGCCACAAGCCGAACGTCAAGCGCCAGGATATTTCCGCGCAGGTCGCGCGGACCAAGGCGACGGGCGTCGAAATCGTCAAGGTCGAGAGCGGAAAAGGGCTATAGGGGGATTATGATGACACCGGCAGTCGGGCTCGGTCACTTCCTGACCGTAGCAGCCATTCTGTTCACCATTGGCGTGTTCGGGATTTTTCTCAATCGCAAGAACATCATCATCATCTTGATGTCGGTGGAGCTGATCCTGCTTGCGGTCAACATCAACTTCGTTGCTTTTTCATCCCATCTGGGCGATCTGGTGGGACAGGTGTTCGCACTGCTGATCCTGACCGTCGCCGCAGCCGAGGCCGCCATCGGCCTTGCGATTCTCGTGATCTTCTTCCGCAATCGGGGCTCGATCGCGGTCGATGACGTCAACATGATGAAGGGCTAGGGCGGCCATGATCCAGGCAATTGTATTCCTGCCGCTGATCGGCGCGCTGGTCGCTGGGCTTTTTGGCCGCGCCATCGGGCACAAGCCCGCGGAAATCATCACAACATCGCTTCTGATGGGCGCCGCTGCACTCTCGTGGATCGTCTTCCTGCCGTTCTTTCTGGGCGACGGCGAGGCCTATAAGGTTACTGTAATGACCTGGATTCACTCAGGCGATCTTCAGATCGATTGGGTGCTCCGCGTCGATACGCTGACGGTCATCATGCTGGTTGTTGTCAACACAGTCTCTTCGCTCGTTCACCTCTATTCCATCGGCTACATGCACGAAGATCCGCATCGTGCGCGCTTCTTTGCCTATCTCTCGCTTTTCACCTTCGCCATGCTCATGCTGGTGACCGCCGATAACTTCGTCCAGATGTTCTTCGGCTGGGAAGGCGTGGGCCTGGCTTCCTACCTGCTGATCGGCTTCTGGTACCAAAAGGAATCCGCACGCGCTGCCGCCGTCAAAGCCTTCGTCGTCAACCGCGTCGGTGACTTCGGTTTCGCGCTCGGTATTTTCGGCACCTTCTTTCTCATCGGCACGCTTGGTTTCGATGAAACCTTCGCGGTCCTTCCCGGTGTCGCAGACGCCACGATGCCGTTCCTGTGGTGGGATGCCCACGCGATGACGGTCATCTGCCTGCTGCTGTTTATGGGCGCCATGGGCAAGTCGGCCCAGTTCCTGCTCCACACATGGCTGCCCGACGCCATGGAAGGCCCAACGCCGGTTTCCGCACTGATCCACGCTGCGACCATGGTGACCGCCGGCGTGTTCATGGTCGCGCGGCTCTCGCCAATGTTCGAAATGAGCGAAGCGGCGACCCTGTTCATCATCTATATCGGAGCCATAACCGCCTTCTGCGCGGCGACCATCGGACTGGTTCAGAACGACATCAAGCGCGTCATTGCCTATTCCACGATGTCCCAGCTGGGTTATATGTTCGTGGCCCTCGGGGTAGGAGCCTATTCAGCGGGCATATTCCACCTGTTCACCCACGCCTTCTTCAAGGCGCTGCTGTTCCTTGGCGCTGGCTCGGTCATCCACGCGATGCATCACGAACAGGACATGCGCAATATGGGCGGCATCGCCCGCAAGATTCCGATCACCTATGCCATGATGCTCATCGGTACGCTTGCCCTGACCGGTGTCGGCATTCCGGGGACCTCGTTCGGCTTTGCCGGGTTCTTCTCCAAGGACGCGATTATCGAGGCTTCTTATGCCTTTGGTGGCACCGCCGGATCATTTGCGTTCTGGCTTCTGGTCATCGCCGCCCTGTTCACCAGCTTTTATTCCTGGCGCTTGGTGCACCTCACCTTCCACGGCCCGACGCGTGCCGATCACCATACGTTCGATCATGCTCACGAGAGCCCGAACGTCATGCTGATCCCTCTCTACGTTCTTGCCATTGGTGCAGTGCTCGCGGGCGTGGTGTTTTACGACGCCTTCTTCGGACATGCCGAACACATCGCGCACTTCTTCCATGGCGCGATCGTCGTGGATGAGCACATTATCGAGGAAGCGCACGGCGTTCCAACCTGGGTAAAGTGGTCAGCAA
Source organism: Pelagibacterium nitratireducens (assembly GCF_037044555.1). Classification (NCBI taxonomy): domain Bacteria; kingdom Pseudomonadati; phylum Pseudomonadota; class Alphaproteobacteria; order Hyphomicrobiales; family Devosiaceae; genus Pelagibacterium; species Pelagibacterium nitratireducens. Next base: position 2,170,205 of record NZ_CP146275.1, on the reverse strand, counting down.
CCGTGGCCATGCTGATCGGGTTCGTCACCGCCTGGTACATGTATATCCGCAACCCGTCCGCCCCCAAGCAGCTCGCTGCCGAACAGCCGCTGCTCTACAAGTTCCTGCTCAACAAATGGTACTTCGACGAGCTCTATGACGCCATCTTCGTGCGACCGGCCCGCTGGATTGGCACTGCGCTCTGGAAAGGGTTCGATGACTGGCTCGTCGATCAGACCCTGGTAGAAGGCCTCGGCCGCCGGGTCCGGCAAGTAACCGGCTACGTTACGCGCCTGCAGTCAGGCTACCTCTATCACTATGCCTTCGCCATGCTCATCGGCGTTGCAGCCCTTATCACTTGGGCCATCGCCGCCGGGGGACTTCTGGGATGATCCTTGAAAACAACATCCTGACCATCGTTACGTTTCTGCCGCTGGTTGGGGCCTTCTTCATTCTGCTGACCCCTGGGGGCGACCCCGTCGCTCAGCTCAACATCAAGCGCATCGCGCTTGCCACGACCGTCGTGACCTTCATTTTCACGCTGGTCATGTGGGGCATGTTCGATCCCGATACGGCGGATTTCCAGTTCGTCCAGAACCATCCATGGCTCGGCGATGTCATCGGCTATCGCATGGGCGTGGATGGCATCTCGGTGCTGTTTATCGTGCTGACCGGGCTGTTGATGCCCATGTGCATCCTTGCGAGCTGGGATTCGATCACCTTCCGCATCCGTGAATACATGGTGCTGTTCCTGGTCCTCGAAATGCTGATGATCGGCGTTTTCACGACGCTCGATCTGGCCATGTTCTACGTGTTCTTCGAAGGCACGCTGGTTCCGATGTTCCTCATCATCGGCATCTGGGGCGGCAAGAGGCGTATCCAGGCGTCCTACAAGTTCTTCTTTTACACGTTCATAGGCTCGGTGCTGATGCTGCTGGCCATCATGGCCATGTACTGGCAGGCGGGAACGCTCGATATCGCGCGTCTGCTCGATTACGATTTCCCCGAGAACGTTCAGTATTGGCTCTGGCTTGCATTCTTTGCCTCGTTGGCGGTAAAGATGCCCATGTGGCCGTTCCACCGCTGGTTACCCGAGGCGCACGTCGAAGCGCCCACGGCCGGATCGGTGATCCTTGCGGCAATCCTGCTCAAGCTTGGCGGCTATGGCTTCTTGCGCTTCTCGCTGCCCATGTTCCCCGATGCGTCGCTGTATTTCTCGAACTTCGTGTTCTTCCTTTCCGTCGCCGCGATCATCATCACTTCGCTGGTGGCGCTGGTTCAAACCGACATCAAAAAACTGATCGCCTATTCTTCGGTCGCGCATATGGGCTTCGTGACGATGGGCATTTTCGCCGGGAATGTTTACGGCGTTCAGGGCGCGATCTTCCAGATGATCTCGCACGGCATCGTATCGGGCGCGCTCTTTCTGTCGGTCGGCGTTATCTATGACCGCATGCACACCCGTGACGTCAATGCTTATGGCGGGCTCGTCGAACGCATGCCCAAATACGCGTTCGCGTTCATGGTTTTCACAATGGCCAATGTCGGCCTGCCCGGCACTTCGGGCTTTGTCGGCGAGTTCCTGACGTTGCTGGCCATCTTCCAGGTCAACACCTGGTTTGCAGTATTTGCCACCACCGGTGTTATCCTGTCGGCGTGCTATGCCCTTTGGCTCTATCGCAAGATCATCTGGGGTGCGCTCGAGAAGGAAAGTCTCAAATCCATTCTCGATCTCAATGCCCGCGAAATGGTGACGATTGTTCCGCTGATCATCCTCACCATTCTCTTTGGTTTCTACCCGGCGCCCCTGATGGATGCGATGGCCACTTCGGTGGGCGCGCTTGTCGATCAGTATCAGGCTGCCGTCGGCATCGAACCGATGTCTGCGCTCGTCGATGTGACGGTGCCTGCGGCCGATGTCGCGGCGCCTGCCGCTACGGCCCATTAGGAGGTGAATGTGGTGTCTGAATTTGCCGGTTTCGCCTCTCTGGCGCCCGCCTATCCCGAAATGCTGCTCGCCGTTGGCGCGCTGGTTTTGCTGCTTGTTGGCGTATTCGCGAAGAAGGAAATAGCGACTGGTATCACCGGTATTGCCATCGGTCTTCTGGTCGCCATTGCCGTGATGGTTTCGTTCCTTCCCTCGGAAGGCGTGATCTTTTCTGGCGGCTTCATCAATGACGGCTTTGCCCGCTTCATGAAGGTTCTCATACTTGCTGGGTCGGCTTTCGCTCTGGTCCTCTCGGTGTCCAGTGCCATCGAAAATGGCCTCAACAAGTTCGAATATCCGGTCCTTATCGTTCTTGCCACATTGGGCATGATGATGATGGTGTCGGCCAACGATCTGATGAGCCTGTATGTCGGCCTCGAATTGCAGTCGCTCGCGCTGTACGTTCTCGCAGCTTTCAAGCGCGACAGTGGCAAGGCAACTGAAGCGGGTCTGAAATACTTCGTTCTCGGTGCTCTGTCGTCGGGGATGCTCCTTTACGGTGCCTCTCTGGTTTATGGCTTCACCGGGCACACACAGCTCGACCAGATCGCCGAAGCCGTGGCGCTTGGCGAGCGGACACCCGGCATCATCTTCGGCCTGGTCTTTCTGCTCGCTGGCATTGCCTTCAAGATTTCCGCAGTCCCGTTTCACATGTGGACGCCGGACGTTTATGAAGGTGCACCGACCCCCGTAACCGCCTTTTTCGCATCCGCACCCAAGGTGGCTGCGATGGCTCTGCTTATTCGGGTCGTGTTCGATGCGTTCGAACCCATCGCCAGCGATTGGCAGCAGGTCGTGATCTTCCTTTCAATTGCCTCCATGGTATTGGCCTCGTTTGCGGCCATCGGCCAGAACAACCTCAAACGGCTGCTGGCCTATTCGTCCATCGGCCATGTCGGCTTCGCTTTGGTCGGTCTTTCTGCGGGCAACATCATCGGCGTGGAAGGTGTCGCCATCTATATGGCCGTTTATATCACCATGACCATTGGCACCTTCGCCTGCGTGCTCGCGCTCAAAAACGACGACGGCTACGTGGAAACAATAGATGATCTGGCGGGTCTGGCCAAATCCCGTCCATTCGTCGCCGCAATACTGGCGTTGTTCATGTTTTCCTTAGTCGGCCTGCCGCCACTTGCCGGATTCTTTGCCAAATGGCAGGTGTTTCTTGCGGCCATCGAAGCCCAGCTTTTCGTTCTCGCGGTGATTGGCATGCTGGCCAGCGCGGTGAGCGCATTTTACTATCTGCGCATCATCAAGGTCATGTATTTCGACGAACCCACCCAGTCCTATGCGGTGCCAGCCATCGAGTTGCGCGTCGTGATGGCACTCACGGGTTTTTTGGTGCTCAGCTACTTTTTCACGGTAGGGGCGCCTCTGACGGCCATCGCCCATGGCGCCGCCAACTCCCTTTTTTAGAGCAGGACCGGGTGGTCGCCTTTCCTCTTCCTGAAAGCGCTGTTAGGGCTGGTTATCGAGTAATCGGCTTTGACAGCGTGGGTTCGACCAACGCCGAAGCCATGAACGCTGCAATGTCGGGCGATGCGGGAAAAACGTGGTTCGCAGCCCTGCAGCAGACCGAGGGCAGAGGCCGTCGTGGTCGGGCATGGGAAAGCCCCCATGGCAATCTTGCAGCTTCGCTGATGATGGTGCCTGATGCCCCAGCTGCAGGCCTTGCCGGCCTGGGCTTCGTCGCCGGAGTGGCGCTCAACGCCGCTCTGGCGCGTTTGATTCCCGCGGCTGCAATTCGGGGCGGGATCGATGGTGCAGACGGCACCGCCGGCGGGGGGCGAGCACGCATAGCATTGAAATGGCCAAACGATGTGCTCGCCGACGGTGCCAAGCTCGCCGGTATCCTGCTTGAGGCGCAGAAGCGCCCCGACGGACGCACGGCGATCGTTATCGGCATCGGCGTCAACGTGGTCGCAGCGCCGGAAGGTTTGCCGTATCCGGCCACCTCTCTGGCGACGCTGGGAGCGCCCTTTGATGCCCCCTCGGTCTTTGAGGCACTGGCCGAAAGCTGGGTCGAGTGTTACGAGATCTGGAACAACGGAGCCGGTACCAGCCGGATCATCAACCGCTGGCGCCAAAGCGCTGCGGGGATCGGTGCTGAAGTTGCCGTTCAGCGCGGTGATGGTGTGCTGCGCGGCATTTTCGAAACAATTGATGATGCGGGCCATCTGATTGTCCGCGACGACGAGGGACATCGTATCGCGATAGCGGCGGGCGACGTCCATTTTGGAACCACGGCAACGCTACGCTGAGAGGGCGATTGCCACCAATTTTTGAAAGGGCGTGACCGCAATCCGGTCGCGCGATGGCCTATGGCAAATAAACAGTCCGGACAGGACGAAATGGTCTTCCTGCCCCTTGGTGGCGTTGGCGAGATCGGTATGAACATGGGGCTTTACGGTTTCGGCCCGGCAGACAATCGCAAATGGCTGGTGGTCGATTGCGGCGTCAGCTTCGGCGGTCCGGAACTCCCGGGCATCGAACTGGTCATGCCCGATCCCTCGTTTCTCGAAGAAGAGAGCGACAACGTTGTCGGTCTTGTGCTCACCCACGCTCATGAAGACCACTACGGCGCCATCCTTGATATCTGGCCAGCCTTCGACAAGCCCGTTTTCGCCGGCCGCTTCGGTGCCGCCATGCTCAAGGCAAAGCGGATATCGAACAACATCGAGGACGATGTCGAAGTCCAGATATTTACCCCCGGTGTCCCTTTTCAGGTTGGCCCCTTCAAGGTCGAACCCATCGAGGTTTCCCATTCGATCCCCGAATCCAACGCCTTGCTCATCGAAACGCCGGCCGGCCGTGTGATCCATACCGGGGACTGGAAGATCGATCCTTCCCCGATCGGCACCGCACCCACCAACATCAAGCGCTTCAAGGAAATCGGTTCGGACGGCAAGCCAGTGGCCCTGATCTGCGATTCCACCAATGCGATGAAAGAGGGCGATAGTCCCTCGGAGACCGAGGTCGGTGTCAATCTCGAGCGTTTGATCGCGACAGCAAAGAATCGCGTCGCCGTTACCATCTTTGCGTCCAATCTCGGTCGCATGATCTCTATCGCGCGCGCAGCCGCCAAGGCCGACCGCCAGGTCGTGGCGGCGGGCCGGGCCGTGCATCGCATTGCCGGAATTGCCCGCGAACTGGGCTTGATGGAAGGCGTGCCTGATTTTCTTGATCAGGACGCCTATGGCTACCTGCCGCGCGACAAGGTCGTTTTGATCGCCACCGGCAGTCAGGGCGAATCCCGCGCCGCGATGGCCCGCATCGCCGATGGCTCGCATCCGGTAATCGATCTGTCGCCCGGCGATATGGCGATCTTTTCCTCCTGGGCCATTCCAGGCAACGAAAAGGCCGTGCAGGACATCCAGAACAAACTCGTCGACAAGGGTGTCCAGATCGTCACCGGCCGCGACGAAATGATACATGTGTCTGGCCACCCGAGGCGGCACGAGTTGGCCCAGCTCTACGATTGGCTCAAGCCCGACATCCTCATTCCGGTCCATGGTGAGCCGATGCATCTTGAAGCCCACGCAGCCTTCGGGCGTGAAAAGGGCATCAAGACCGTCCTGTCGATCCGCAATGGCGACATGGTTCAGCTCTTTCCCTCCACCAAGCACCACCGCGGCGAAGTGCGCACCGGCATTCTCTATCTCGACGGCAATCTTCTGTGTACGCCCGAGGAATCGAATGTGCGCGACCGCCGTCGGCTGGCTTTTGGCGGCGTCGCAATCGTCAGTCTGGTGGTCAATGGGCGGGGGCAGATCGTCTCAGGTCCAGAATTCGATCTGGACGGACTTCCTGATCTGGCGGACGATGATGATCCGCTCAGCGCTGTCGCCCAGTCGGCGGCACGGGGGGCGATCAAGAGTTTCCCCGAAAAGCGCCGCTCCGATACCGGGCGCTTTGCCGAAGCGATCCGCCGTGCCGTGCGGTCCGAGCTGAATGCTGCTTGGGGGCGCAAGCCCATCGTCAAGGTGTTCGTTCATAAGGTATAGCTTAGATAATGCAGCCCTTTACCTATATAGCGATCTATTTTGTAATCTGGTGGACCGTGCTTTTTGCCGTCCTGCCTTTCGGGGTGCGTGGCCAGCACGAAGACGGGGAGGTGACAGACGGCACCGACCCGGGAGCGCCTATCAAGGCCAATCTCTGGCAAAAGGCGCTTGCCACCACCCTGATCTCGGCCGTCCTGACCGTGCTGATCTTCTGGGGCATGTCCAATCCATGGCTACAGGAATACTGGAGCTGAACAGCCCTGTTGGCCAGCTTTTCAGTTCATCCGGAACAAAAAAATGCAGGGCTAAGGCCCTGCATCTGATTAAAGTTTCGCGACAATCCACTGGTCTTACAGCGCACAGATCGGGCGGCCAGTGCTCCTCCCTTGACGTTGTCAGCGTCGGCGGGTTGTACCCACCTCTCTTTATATGGCGCGGACCCTACCAAGGACAAATTGTCGCGACAAGTACAAAGTTGGAGATTTGTGAGGCAATGACAAAAAACCGACAGGAAACTCGTTGAACGCTCATGGACTTGCCTTTTGACCGTTCCTTGCGCTTGATTGCGCAGCCCGGTATTGAGCCCTTGAGTCGGTTCCCGGCAAATCGGAGTTCTCATGCGCCTGTCCCGCTATTTCCTGCCCGTTCTCAAAGAGACGCCCAAAGAGGCGGAAATCATTTCTCATCGCCTCATGCTGCGCGCCGGCATGATTTCCCAGCAGGGCGCCGGCATGTATGCTTGGCTGCCGCTGGGCTACAAGGTGCTGCGCAAGATTCAGCAGATCATCGAGGAAGAGCAGAATCGGGCAGGGGCTGTCGAACTCCTGATGCCGACTTTGCAGTCCGCGGATCTGTGGCGCGAATCCGGGCGCTATGAGGATTACGGCAAGGAAATGCTGCGCATGCAGGACCGCCATGAGCGCGACATGCTCTACGGTCCGACCAATGAGGAGATGATTACCGACATCTTCCGTTCCTATGTGCGGTCCTACAAGGATTTGCCGCTCAATCTCTACCACATTCAATGGAAGTTCCGCGACGAGATCCGCCCGCGTTTTGGCACCATGCGCTCCCGTGAATTCCTGATGAAGGATGCCTATTCCTTCGACCTCGACAAGGATGAGGCCGTCAAGGCCTACAATCGCATGTTTGTTGCCTACCTGCGCACCTATTGGCGCATGGGGTTGACGGCAATCCCGATGCGCGCCGAAACCGGCCCCATCGGTGGCGACCTTTCCCACGAGTTCATCGTGCTGGCCGATACGGGCGAGAGTGGCGTGTTCTGCCATGCCGATATGCTCGAAAAACCGATCCCGTCTGCCGACACAGACTTTATGGGCGACCTATCCGGCATCGTCGCCGACTGGACGTCGCTTTATGCGGCCACCGAAGACATGCACGATGAAGCCGATTTCGCCGCAAAAGTGCCCGAGGACAGGCGCATCGCAGCGCGGGGCATCGAAGTGGGTCAGGTCTTTTACTTCGGCACCAAATATTCCGAGCCCATGGGCGCCACCGTCACGGGCTCCGACGGCAAAGACGTCGCCGTCCATATGGGCTCGTACGGAATCGGTCTAACGCGGATCATTCCGGCTATTATCGAAGCCAGCCACGACGAAAACGGTATCATCTGGCCGGTCTCGGTCGCGCCCTTTGAGGTTACCCTCATCAACCTCAAATCCGGCGATGCCGAATGTGATGCCGCAAACGAAAAGCTCTACAGCCAGCTTCACGCGGCGGGCATAGACGCGCTCTATGACGACCGCTCCACGGGCGCTGGCCAGAAGTTCGCCACCTCCGATCTCATCGGCATTCCCTTCCAGCTCATCGTCGGCCCGCGCGGTCTGGCCTCGGGCGAGGTGGAAATCAAGCACCGCAAATCCGGCGAACGCGAAACCATTGGCATCGAGGATGCCGTTTCCCGCCTGAAAGCTCTCATCGATCCTGAACGCAGGGACAACGCTTGACCTCCGCCGACGCCGCCCGGCAGCAAAAGGGAACGCGCCCGTTTTCACGGTTTGAGTGGATGGTGTCCGGCCGCTACCTGCGGGCACGCCGCAGCGATGCGTTCATTTCCGTCATCGCCGCCCTGACCATGATCGGCATCGCCATCGGCGTTGCCACCCTGATCGTCGTCATGAGCGTCATGAACGGCTTTCGCGACGAGCTCCTGTCCAAGATTCTCGGTCTGAACGGCCATTTCACGGCCTTTCCCATCGAAGAGACCTTTGACGATTACGAGGCGGTCCGTGACCGTCTCGAAGGAGTCGATGGCGTGGTTTCCGCAGTGGCATTTGTCGAGGGCCAGGCGCTGGTCACCGGTACATATAATTCCACGGGCGCCAATGTGCGCGGCATGACACTCGCCGATATCGAGAAGCTCCCCTTGCTCTATTCGAGCGCCCTGGCCGGCGGCTGGGAGGATTGGGACGATCTTGAGGGCGTAGCCATCGGCAGCCGCATGGCGTCCCAGCTTGGTGTGACGGTGGGCGATACCATAACCATCGTTACCCCCAATGGCCCGCGCACCCCGCTCGGCTCAACCCCGCAGATCCGATCCTATCCCGTGAATGTCGTTTTCGATGTTGGCATGGTGGAATTCGATTCCCTGTTCATTTTCATGCCCATCCGGGCAGCTCAGAACTATTTCCGCCTCTATGAGGACCGGTTGCGCGAAGGTATGGAAGAGCCCGACATCATGGCCAGTGACGAGGAAATCGACGCGGCCTATGAGCGGATTTACACGGCGACGGCGGTCGAGGTCTTCCTTAACGATCCGGACGCCACCTGGGACAGACAACTCGACCTCGAACAGGCCGCTGGTCGGCCGATGGTTTTCACCGATTGGCAGCGGCGCAACGCCACCTTCTTTTCGGCCTTGCAGGTCGAGCGCGTGGTGATGTTCACAATTCTTTCGATGATCGTTTTGGTCGCGGCCTTCAATATCATCTCCAGCCTCGTGATGCTGGTGAAGGACAAGGGCGCTGATATCGCGGTGTTGCGCACCATGGGTGCCACACGTTCCTCGATCATGCGCATTTTCTGCATAACCGGAACTGCCATTGGCTTTATCGGGACGTTTGCCGGCTTCCTGCTTGGCTTGGTCCTGGCCCTCAACGCCGAAACCATCAGGGCTTGGGTGTCCAGTGTCATTGGCGTGGCGCTGTTTCCGCCCGAGGTCTTTATGCTCTCTCAACTCCCCTCGCGGGTTGATGCGCTTGAAGTGACTGTAGTGCTCGTCATGGCACTGGGGCTGTCTTTCCTCGCTACGCTTTATCCCGCCTGGCGCGCGGCCCAGTACGATCCCGTGGAGGCGCTACGCTATGAGTGACGTGCTTCTCGAACTCAAGGATGTCCGCCAGACCTATGGTGATGGGGAAGGGGCCGTCCACGTCCTCAACGGCGCCGATCTGACCGTCAATCGCGGTGAGATCGTCGCGCTCATCGCTCCATCGGGCGCGGGCAAGTCGACCTTGCTCCACATCTGCGGCCTGCTCGAGCGTCCGACAGCTGGTGACGTCGATATTGACGGCGAACGGACGGCCAAACTTGCCGACCGTCAGCGCACGCTGCTCCGCCGTCATCTCATTGGTTATGTGTATCAGTTCCACCACCTGCTTCCCGAATTCAGCGCGCTCGAAAACGTCACAATGCCGCAATTGATTGCCGGTGAGAGCCAACGCGAGGGTGATCAGCGATCGAAGGCGCTGCTTGACGCCATGGGAATCGGTCATCGCACCACGCATCGGCCGGCCGAACTTTCGGGCGGGGAGCAACAGCGTGTCGCCATCGCCCGTGCCGCCGCCAACCGGCCAAGCCTCATTCTCGCCGACGAACCTACCGGCAATCTCGACCCTGCGACATCCGACACCGTGTTCTCGGCGCTCGCCGAACTGATCCGCCAGCAAAATGCCGGCTGCATCATTGCCACACACAATCACGATCTCGCCCGTAAGGCCGACCGCATCGTGACTATCGTCGAAGGCCGCATCCAGCCCACGACTTTGTAAGCTCTGGTCCGTCTGGTTCTGCCGACACATCAAGAGCCGAGCCGGGACCAGCGGCCGACACTCGTCCATGCGCGTTCGATAGATATTGCGCTGGGTTCCGGGTGGAGGGGAACCGCTGGCTTGTCCCATCTTCAACGTCACCTTGGAGTATTTCCCCAAGGGCCAGCTGCCTTGCGCCGAAGCGGGTTCTCACCAATCCGCACTGACGCCGTGTGATCCCTCATTACGAGAACCTGGTACCCCAATTGACTGGAAAGACTTTTTTAACCAGCGCGGTCGTCGACCTGTGAACTCCGTGGACAAGAACAAATCAAGAATATATAAGAACAAAACATAAACACTGTGCAACGGAGGTTTCCATGCTCGATTTCGTCAAGGACTTCATGGCTCTGGTTTCGCTTACAGCCTTTGGTGGCGTTACGCTGCTCTATCTCGATATGATGCCCTATCTCGTCTGATTCCCGGCTGTGCATAAGCTGCTGGTGAGGTGGCATCGCACGGCTCGGAATGGCACAAAGGCAATCCAGCATCTTCGGTTAGCTCACATGTCCGGTCCCGGTTTCGTCCATCTTCACGTCCATTCGGCCTTCTCGCTGCTTGAGGGAGCATTGCCGCTTGGCACGATACTGGATTTGGCCAAGGCTGACGGACAGCCCGCCATCGGTATTGCCGACACCAACAATCTGTTCGGCGCGCTGGAGTTTTCCGAGAAGGCATCGGGCAAGGGTATCCAGCCGATCATTGGTTGCGAATTGGCGCTCGATTTTGGCGCCGACACCGAAAAGCCATCAGACCGCGTCAATCTGGGCAAAGGGTCCGTGGTTCTGATCGCCGCCGATGCAGGAGGATTTTCCAACCTCTCCGAGCTCGTTTCGAGAGCATATCAGGAGGGGGTCGACGGGCGTACCGCCATCCACATTGACTGGCTGGTCGATAACGCGCTGGGCCTGCTCTGTCTTACAGGTGGGCCCGAAGGAGCCATCGCCCCCTATCTCGCCGCAGGGCTTGACGTTCAGGCCGAGGCGCGGCTGGCGGTTCTTCATCGGGTGTTCGGCGATCGGCTCTATGTCGAAATCCAGCGCCATGACCGCGCGCTGGAAAATGCCGTCGAGCCGCGCCTGATCGAACTGGCATATACGCTCGGTCTGCCGCTCGTTGCGACCAACGAGCCTTATTATCCCAAGCAGGATGACTACGATTCCCACGATGCGCTGCTGGCCATCGCCGCGGGCTCCGTTGTCGCGCAGACCGAGCGCCGGCGCCTGTCGGACCAGCATTATTTCAAGTCGCGCGAGGAAATGATCGCGTTGTTTTCCGATCTGCCCGAAGCGCTGGAAAACACGGTCGAGATTGCACAACGCTGCAGCTATCGCCCACGCACTCACGATCCCATTCTGCCCAAATTCGCTGCTGCGGACGGAGTGGGGGAAGAGGAGGCGGTCGCCGCCGAAGGAGAGGAACTGGCGCGCCAGGCGCGTGAGGGACTCAAGATGCGTTTGGCCGATTATGGCCACGCCCCCGAGCGAACCACCCAGGAATATGAGGAGCGGTTGGAATTCGAGATCAAGGTGATCCGGGACATGAAGTTTCCCGGCTATTTCCTTATCGTTGCCGACTTTATTAAATGGGCCAAAGCCCACAATATTCCCGTCGGCCCGGGCCGTGGGTCGGGTGCCGGCTCACTGGTGGCCTATGCGCTCACCATCACGGACCTCGATCCGCTGCGCTACAATCTGCTGTTCGAGCGCTTCCTCAATCCCGAACGCGTGTCGATGCCCGACTTTGACATCGACTTCTGCCAGGAACGCCGTGAAGAGGTCATTCGCTACGTTCAGGACAAATACGGCTACGAGCAGGTCGCCCAGATCATCACCTTCGGAACGCTCCAGCCACGCGCCGCGCTGCGCGACGTCGGCCGCGTGCTTCAGATGCCCTACGGCCAGGTCGACCGCATCTGCAAGCTGGTCCCCAACAATCCAGCCAACCCCGTGACCCTGGCGCAAGCGATAAACGACGAGCCGCGCCTGCAGATGATGCGCGACGAGGATGAGACTGTCGCCGAACTGTTGCGGATTGCCGGAAAGCTCGAGGGCCTGTTCCGCCACGCCTCGACCCACGCCGCAGGCATCGTGATTGGTGACCGCCCGCTGCAAAAGCTGCTCCCGCTCTACCGTGATCCGCGCTCGGATATGCCGGTTACCCAGTACAATCTGAAATGGGTCGAACCGGCAGGTCTTGTGAAGTTCGACTTCCTCGGCCTCAAGACACTGACCACGATCCGCTATGCCGTTGAAATGGTAAAGGAAACTGGCGTCGACCTCGATATCGATGCCATCCCGCTCGAGGATGCGCCCACTTATAAGCTCTACGCCGATGGCGATACCTACGGCATCTTCCAGTTTGAAAGTCCGGGCATGCGGCGTTCTCTGGTCGAGCTCAAGCCTGACCGCATCGAAGATCTGATCGCGATGAATGCGCTCTACCGGCCCGGTCCGATGGACAATATCCCGAGCTTCATTCATCGCAAGCACGGGCACGAGGAGGTGGAATACCCCCACGAAACACTCGCCGCGGTACTCGATGAGACTTACGGCATCATTGTCTATCAGGAACAGGTGATGCAGATCGCCCAGCTCTTGGCTGGCTACTCCCTGGGCGAGGCCGACGTGCTGCGCCGCGCGATGGGCAAGAAGATCAAGGCCGAAATGGACAAGCAGCGCGTCCGCTTCCAGGAAGGCGCAATCCGCAACGGCATCAAGAAGGGCCAGGCCGACACCATCTTCGACCTGCTCGCCAAGTTCGCCAATTACGGCTTCAACAAGAGCCATGCCGCAGCGTACGCCTGGGTATCCTACCAGACGGCCTATCTGAAGACCCATTACCCGGAACAATTCTACGCGGCGTCCATGACGCTCGACATGGCCCAGACAGACAAGCTGTCCGATTTCCGCCGTGAGGCTCAGAAAAAAGGTATTGAAGTCGTCCCGCCTTGCATCAACCGGTCCGAGGTCAATTTCTCGGTGCGCGATGGCCGCATTTTTTATTCGCTGTGCGCCGTTAAGGGTGTGGGCCGGAACGTTGCCGAACATATTGTCGAGATTCGTGGTGACCGCCCGTTCGGCGATCTCGCCGATTTCGCCTCCCGCATCGATCCGAAGGTCATCAATAAGCGGACCTTGGAAACGCTCATAAATGCCGGCGCTTTCGACATGCTCAACAAGCGCCGCGAGCAACTGGTCGAAGTCATTGATACCATAGTGAACACCGCCCAGCGCGAAACCAGCGGTCGCGCAGATGGCATCGTGGATATGTTTGCGTCCAGCCAGCCCCAGGCCATTACGCCCCCCGAACATGTCGCGCCCTGGAGCCTCACCGAACGTCTGGCGCGCGAACACGCTGCCATAGGCTTCTATCTCTCCGCCCATCCTCTCGATGACTACACCGAGCTGTTCGAGAAACTCCGCGTTCAGCAATGGTCAAGCTTCGAGCGCGCCGCGAGAAATGGCGCCGTTGCCGGGCGTCTGGCCGGAACGCTGATCTCGCGCCAAGACCGCCGCACCCGCAAGGGTTCGACGATGGCGATCATGATGTTTTCCGATCCCAGCGGGTCATTCGAGTGCATAGCATTTTCCGAGCAGATCAGTGATTTCGGCCGTTGGCTCGAACCTGGCAAGTCGATAGTGCTCGAGGTCGGCGCCGATTCCCGGCCCGACGGCGTTCGGCTCCGACTCATCAATTGCGAGCCGATAGATGCCTCGGTCGAAAAGCTCGGTCGCCGCATGACGATCTTTGCCGGCAACGAGCGATGCCTTGGGCCGATCAAATCCCAGCTCCAGCCGGGTGGGGAGGGGGTTGTCAGCCTCGTGCTGGTCCGCGACGGGGGTGAACGCGAGTACGAAATTGAGCTGCCCGGTCAGTTTCGCCTCACGCCACAACTGGCCGGCGGGCTCAAAGCCGTTACCGGTGTGGTTGATGTGCGCTTGAACTAGCCTGTAACGCTTGCCATATGGGCGGGGCTGCTATATAGCCCGCAGCGTCAAATCCACATGCAAAGGCGGGCCTGTGCTTTAAACAGGTCCATCCGGTGGCGGGTCTCCGCCTCTTTTCCTTTGCAGAGGCATAACCGGTTAAGGAGTATACCAGATGGCATTGCCAGATTTTTCCATGCGTCAACTGCTTGAGGCCGGCGTTCACTTCGGCCACCAGAAGCACCGCTGGAACCCGAAGATGGAACGCTATATTTTCGGCGTTCGCAACGACATTCACATTCTCGATCTCAGCCAGACCGTTCCGGCGCTCTATCGTGCTCTCCAGCTCATCAGCGACACCGTTGCCGATGGCGGTCGTGTGCTGTTCGTCGGCACCAAGCGCCAGGCTGCTCCGCTTGTTGCGGAAGCCGCGCGCCAGAGCGCGCAGTATTATGTCAACTCTCGTTGGCTCGGTGGCATGCTGACCAACTGGCAGACCATTTCGAACTCGATTGCGCGTCTGCGTGAGCTCGAATCGCTCCAGGCGGAAGGCGCAACGGGCCTGACCAAGCGTGAGCGTCTGCAGCGCAGCCGCGAACAGGAGCGCCTCGAGCGCGACCTTGGTGGCATAAAGGACATGGGCAACATTCCCAATCTGATGTTCGTCATCGACACCAACAAGGAAGCCAACGCGATCAAGGAAGCCCGCCGTCTGGGTATCCCGGTCGTTGCTATCGTCGACACCAATTGCGACCCTGACATCGTCGATTACGCGATCCCAGGCAATGACGACGCGGCGCGCGCCCTTGAACTTTACCTGTCGCTGGTTTCCAAGGCCGCAATCGATGGTATCGCCCGCTCGTCTTCGTCGATGGGCCGCGATATCGGTGCTTCCGAGGAAGTGCTCGAAGAGCCGGCCCTTGAAGCCGAGCCTGCTGCCGAACAGCCGGCTGAAGGTGAAACCGCGCAGGCATAATCGCCCGCGCGTCATCTCCCCGACACGCATTTATTATTATCCGTGCCCATGATCCCGCGCCGCCCGGCGCGGGAATTGGGGCAGACAAAGAGGTATCGAGATGTCAATCAGTGCAGCAGATGTGAAACAGCTCCGCGAAATGACCGGCGTGGGCATGATGGACTGCAAGAAGGCGCTCACCGAGACCAATGGCGACATCGAGGCCGCAATCGATTGGCTGCGCTCGAAGGGCCTTGCCAAGGCTGCCAAGAAGGCAGATCGCATTGCCGCCGAAGGTCTTGTGGGTATTGCCGTTGAAGGCAACCGCGCCGCAATCGTCGAAATCAACTCTGAGACCGATTTCGTTGCCCGCAACGAACAGTTCCAGGGCATCGTCCGCAACGCCGCAAAGCTGGCACTGGACGTCAATGGCGACGTCGACGCGCTGGCTGCGGCGCAGTTCCCCGGCACCGGCCGC
This sequence comes from Pelagibacterium nitratireducens, assembly GCF_037044555.1. Classification (NCBI taxonomy): domain Bacteria; kingdom Pseudomonadati; phylum Pseudomonadota; class Alphaproteobacteria; order Hyphomicrobiales; family Devosiaceae; genus Pelagibacterium; species Pelagibacterium nitratireducens. The sequence goes on along the minus strand of NZ_CP146275.1, from coordinate 2,154,824 downwards.
ACCGTGTCTGGAGAACTGACCGAAGCCATCGCCAAGATCGGCGAAAACATGACTCTGCGCCGCGCCGCGGTCATGGAAGTCGCTCAGGGCGCCATCGGCACCTATGTCCATTCCTCGATCTCGGATGGTCTGGGCCGTATCGGCGTCCTTGTCGGTCTGGAATCGGAAGGCGACAAGGACAAGCTTACAGCGCTGGGCCGCCAGATCGCCATGCACGTGGCGGCCACCAAGCCGCTGTCGCTGTCGTCCGATGATCTCGACCCAGAGGCCGTCGAGCGCGAGCGCGCCGTGTTCTCCGAACAGGCCCGTCAGTCCGGCAAGCCCGACAATATCATCGAAAAGATGGTCGAAGGCCGCATCCGTAAGTACTACGAAGAAGTGACCCTTCTGGCTCAGACATTCGTGATCGACGGTGAAAACACCGTTGAGCAGGCTGTCAAGAATGCCGAGGCCGATGTCGGTGCTCCGATCAAGGTCGCCGGCTACGTGCTTTTCGCTCTCGGCGAAGGCATTGAAAAGCAGGAATCGGACTTCGCAGCCGAGGTTGCCGCCGCTGCGGGCACCGCGTAACGTATCCGAAATTTTTTCGGATTCGTTGTCGCCAAAAGCTCGAAAGCGGGACACTTAATGTCCAGAACCGGCTATTCACGCGTCTTGCTTAAGGTCTCCGGCGAAGCCCTCGCCGGAGACCAGTCATATGGAATAGAGCCCGAATTCCTCAATTCCATCGCCCGCCAGATCGTCGATCTGACCCGGTCAGGCATGCAAGTCGCCATCGTCATCGGTGGCGGTAATATCTTCAGGGGCATGGCCGTCGCCGCCAGGGGTGGCGATCGGGTTATCGGCGACCACATGGGTATGCTGGGAACTGTCATCAATTCCCTTGCCCTGGGCGATGCCATCCGCAGGGCAGGGGGGCGGTCGCACGTCTTTTCATCGGTTTCCATGCCCTCGATTTGCGATACGTTCACCCAACGTGCCGCTATTGCCGCGCTTGAAGGCGGCGCCACGGTGATCTGTGCCGGTGGTACTGGCAACCCCTTCTTCACCACCGACACCGCCGCCGCACTCAAGGCCATTGAGTTGCGCTGCGACGTGCTCTTGAAGGGCACCAAGGTCGATGGTGTTTATTCCGCCGATCCGGAAAAAGATCCGTCCGCCACGAGATTTGACGCCATCTCCCATGAAGAGGTGATCGCCCAGGACCTGAGGGTCATGGACACCGCGGCATTTGCTCTTGCACGCGACAATGGCTTGCCGATAATCGTCTATGCCTTGTCGGACAAGGAAGGTCTGGTGGGCGTCCTCGATGGGCGAACTCCGAGTACGCGCGTTGGCTGACGCCGCGCGCTTTGATTTAAAAATGACATGATCGCTTGACCGATTGGTCAGGTGATAGCGGGCGGTAGCGCCCAGCAGACGACCGGGAGAAGACTTGATGTCCGAAGCGTTCTCACTCGAAAACCTCCGCACGAGGATGAAAAAGTCCATTGAATCGATGAAGGGCGACCTCGCCGGCCTGCGCACCGGGCGCGCCAGTGCCAGTCTTCTCGAACCGATCATGGTCGATGCCTACGGCTCGTTGATGCCGCTCAACCAGGTTGCCACTGTTTCTGTGCCCGAGCCTCGGATGCTCTCAGTTCAGGTCTGGGACCGCTCGATGTCCTCAGCAGTTGAAAAGGCAATCCGGGAATCGTCGCTCGGCCTCAATCCGATGGCCGAGGGCCAGATCATCCGTGTACCACTGCCTGAACTCAACGAAGAGCGTCGCCGCGAACTGTCCAAGGTTGCCCATCAATATGCCGAGCAGGCGCGCGTGGCCGTTCGTCACGTACGCCGCGACGGTATCGAGCTGCTGCGCAAGCTCGAAAAGGATGGTGATATGGGCCAAGACGAAGCACGCTCGGAAACCGACAGGGTTCAGAAGGCGACCGACGATGCCATTGCTGAGATCGATCAGCTCGTGGCCGCCAAGGAACAGGAAATCATGCACGTTTAGGCGGGCGCCGGCTTGGCTCCGGTCTGAGGAAACCGATGTCTACACATCCGGCGACAGTATCGATAGAGCCACAGCGCGATCTCAAGATCCCGCGCCATATCGGCGTGATCATGGACGGCAATGGCCGCTGGGCGAAACAGCGCGGCCTGGGGCGCTCCGAAGGCCACCGGGCAGGTGTTGAGGCCGTGCGCCGCATCGTGGCTCTGGCCATCGATTATGGTGTCCAATGCTTGACGCTCTTTTCGTTCTCGGCCGAAAACTGGCGTCGCCCACCTGACGAAGTGCGTTTCATCTTCGGCCTCTTGCGGCGGTTCGTTACCTCCGACCTCGAAAAACTCCACGCCCAGAATGTGCGCATCCGCATCATCGGCGATCGCGAAGGGCTGGAACGCGGCCTGCGCGGCATTATCGAAGACGTGGAAAACCGTACGGCCGGGAATACTGGCCTCGACCTGATTATCGCCTTTAACTACGGCGCCAAAACCGAGATTGTGACGGCCACAAGGGCCATTGCGCGCAAGGTCGCCGCAGGCGAGCTCAAGGCCGAGGAAATCGACGAGGCGACCATAGCCCGTCATCTCGATACCTCCGGACTCCCCGATCCTGACCTCATCCTGCGCACCAGCGGCGAAATGAGGCTTTCCAATTTCCTGCTTTGGCAATCCGCCTATGCCGAGCTGGTCTTTGTCGAGGAGAACTGGCCCGATTTCGACGAATCGGTTTTCGTCCGTGCGCTCAAGTCCTACACTGAGCGCGACAGGCGATTTGGCGGTATCAGGACGTGACGGAAGAAAAGGGTAGGGCGACGACAGCTTATGCAAAGCTATGGCCGTTTGGACCGGACCTCCTGCCGCGTCTGCTCTCTGCCATCGTCCTCATTCCTCTCACCGCCATTGCCCTGATTGCCGGCTGGATTCCGTTCGCTCTTCTCATCGCGCTCGTCATGGCGGGCGCCTATCGCGAATGGGAAGCCATGATTATCGGCCGCCAGTCGGGCTGGCCGGCGGTGTTTTTCATGGGAATGATCGCCATAGCCGCCGTTGCCCATCCAATGAACGGGGCCTGGACCAGTGCCATCGTTTTCGGCGTCGCCATTGTTCTGGCCTTGTTCGTCAAGGCGCCCAACCGGCACTGGCGTATTGGTGGCATTGTGTTTTTTGGCTTCGCCACTGTTGCATTTCTCGCCATTCGCGGCAGTTCGGCCGTTGGCATATGGGCGGGCGTCTTCCTGGTCTCAGTGGTCTGGATGACAGATATCGGCGCCTATTTTATCGGTCGCATCGTCGGAGGGACCAAGCTGTCCCCGGATGTATCGCCCTCCAAGACATGGTCGGGCGCGGCAGGCGGCTTGTGCGTGGGCACATTGAGCGGCATTGCGGTGTGGTTTGTCGCCGGCTGGGTGCTCGATACCCCTTCACCCTTTGCCATAGGGATGTTGATTTCTGTCGTCGTCTCGATTTCCGGCCAGTTGGGTGATCTCGCCGAGAGTGCGGTAAAGCGTCGCTTCGCCGTCAAGGACAGCGGTGACATAATCCCCGGTCACGGGGGCCTGATGGACCGTATCGACAGCCTTACATCGGCTGGTATTGTCCTGTGGGGCATCGGGTTGGCCAATCGCGGCCTCGGCGCGGTACCACAAGGCATTCTGTTCTGGTAAAATGCCGGCGCGACAAATTTGGGTCATAACGCCCCCGCCATGGTTTGTCATGGCATCGCTTCAAAGGGATTTAGATGATCAGTGAACTTCCGTTCTTCCTGAACTACATCATACCCTTCCTGGCCATTCTTACGGTCATCGTCTTCGTCCATGAGATGGGGCACTATCTCGTGGCCCGCTGGAACGGGGTGGCCATCGACGCTTTTTCGATAGGCTTTGGCCCCGAACTGATCGGTTGGAACGACAAGCGTGGCACAAGGTGGCGTATCGCGGCCTTTCCACTGGGTGGCTACGTCAAGTTCACGGGCGACATGAACGCGGCAAGTGTGCCCGATCCGGATACCGGCCGCTACGACCCGGCAATCCGGCCCAATCTGTTTGCCAACAAGTCGGTCTTCCAGCGTATGGCCGTCGTGGTCGCAGGCCCGGCTGCCAACTTTCTTCTCACGTTCCTGATTCTCTACGCCATGCTGCTCGGCTATGGGCGATTGACGCTCGATCCGGTGGTTGGAGACGTGATTGCCGATTCGCCGGCCGCCATGGCGGGTCTGGAGTCGGGAGACCGCTTTTTGTCGGTCGATGGTTACGACATACGTGGCTTTGAAGACGTTCAACGAATAATCTCGACCGCGCCAGAGCGCACCGTTCCCATGATTATAGAACGGGACGGAGATCGTCTGGACCTCTCGCTGGTTCCGCGCACGGAAATCACGACCACCCGTTTCGGGCGCGAGCTCAAGGTGGGCCGGATGGGCGTCACGCGTGACGTGAGCGAGGGCGACATCGTGCTGTACCGCCCAGGGCCATTGGAAGCTGTTGGCATGACGTTCGAGGAAATCTCGTTCATCATCGATCGGACGCTCAACTTTCTTGGCGACATTTTCATAGGCCGCGCCGATCTCGATCAGGTGGCTGGTCCGGTTGGCATGGCGCAGGTTTCGGGCGAGGTCGCCACGCTGGGCCTGTTAGCATTGGTTAACCTTACGGCACTTTTATCGCTAAACATCGGCATAATTAACCTGTTCCCAGTCCCTATGTTGGATGGTGGTCATCTGATGTACTACCTCTACGAGGCTGTGCGCGGCCGTCCCCTGAGCCAGCGCGTTCAGGAAATCGGATATCGCATAGGCTTTGCCCTGGTGTGTACGCTGATGGTTTTCACGCTGATCAACGATCTGGTCTGAAGTCGGGCCAGCGGCAGGCAGCGCGCGGTATCAAGGGGTTAGCAAGTGTTGCATGATTACATGTCTGGCCATCTTTTGGCCGCAGGGCAGGGGGTTTCACCTTGCCCGTCGAGGAAAAACAGGTAAAACCTGTCATCGGAGTATGGGGGAATCCACGTCTTGAGACGATTCCCGGTCCAAGTCTCAAAGGGCAAGCAAGAACAATCATGATGAAATCAGCCAAGCTTTTGCACAGCGTCCTCCTCGCCATGGCGCTTTTCACCTTTGCGCCTTTTATCGGAAGTGCCGCGCTGGTTCTGAGTGTTTCGCCTGCGCAGGCCCAGGTGGCTGAGGGGACCGAGGTCTCGGCGATCGGGTTCGACGGCAACAGCCGATTTAATGACAACCAGCTTTCCGCAATGGTGGATGTGGCCGCGCGCCGGGTTTACACTCAGGCTGGCATTGCCAACGACATCCAGACAATCCAGTCCGCCTATACCCAGGCCGGCTATTCCAATGTAACGGTGACCTCAAGCACCGAGCCGACCACTGATGGCCGGGTCCGCGTCTTCTTCCAGGTCAATGAGGGTGATCGCGCAGGCATTGCCGCGATCAACTTTACCGGCAATAATTCCATCAGCTCGATGGTGCTCAAGGGCGTTGTCACCACCAAGGAAACCCACATTTTCAGCTGGCTGTTCCGCGACGATCTCTACAGTGAGGACCGCCTTGCCGTCGACCGTGAGCGCGTTCGGCTCTACTACGCCAATCGCGGCTTCCCCGATGCGCGCGTTTTGTCCTCGGTCGCCGAGTTCGACGCCACCCGCAACGCCTATTTCATCAACTTTACCGTCGATGAAGGCCAGCGCTATGATTTTGGGAACATCGCCATTGAAACCTCGATTTCGGGCCTTGATGCGGACGCCCTGCGTGGCGGGATCAGCACCGGTTCGGGCAGCCGCTATTCCCTTTCGGATCTCAGCGAATCCACCTCAGAGCTTGCGTTGCGCGCGACCAATCAGGGCTATCCTTTTGCCGAAGTTCGCCCACGCATCGATCGTGACATCAACAGCAATACCTTCAATGTGACCTATCTGGTCGATGAAGGTCCGCGTGTTTATGTCGAGCGCATCAACATCACCGGCAATACAAAGACCCGCGACTATGTCATCCGCCGCGAGTTCGACTTCGCCGAGGGCGATCCGTTCAACCGGGCGCTGGTGACCAAGGGGCGTGCCGATATCGAATCCCTGGGCTTTTTCTCCTCGGTGCAGGTCACATCCGCGCCGGGCAGTTCCCCGGACCGCGTCATTTTGAATGTGGCGGTCGTCGAGCGCAGCACCGGCGATTACGGTGTTGGTGCCGGCTACTCTACGCGTGACGGCATTTTTGGTGAAATATCGCTGACAGAACGCAACTTCCTTGGTCGCGGCCAGTATCTGCGCATCGCCCTTGGCCGTTCTGAAAATGGCGAGACCTATGACTTCAGCTTCACCGAGCCACGCTTCATGGGGCTGCGCATATCCGCTGGCGTCGATGCCTATCGGCGCGTAACGGTCGAGGGGTCCACCTTCTCGTATGGAACCGAAACCACAGGTGCCCAGCTCCGCTTCGGCCTTCCGGTCGCTCAGGATCTGACGCTCACCACGCGTCTCGGCCTCGAACAGGTGACATTTACCGATGATGAAGCGCCCGCGGCACCCGCCTATATCGGCGGAACCCGTGACCGCCTGACTGTCGGCTACACGCTGACCTACGACACGCTCGACGACCAGCAGCGTCCGACAGAAGGCATGATTTTGTCCTTCTCGCAGGATTACACGACTCTCACTGCCGACTTCCTGAAGACCGAAGTCAGAGCGCGCGTATACTATCCGATCTGGGAAGAAATGGGCGTGGTCGGCAGCTTGCGTGGCCAGGCCGGCACGATCACCGATATCGGTGGCAGCGGCATCCACCCCACTGATACCTTCCAGCTCGGGCCGAACCTTGTCCGTGGCTATCGCTTCGGTGGAATGGGTGCTCGTGCAGCCGGAACCGGCGACGCGCTTGGTGTACTCTCTTACGCTGGACTGTCCGCCGAAATCGACTTCCCGCTGCCCTTCCTGCCCGAAAACTGGGGCCTGCGCGGTGCGGTTTGGGGTGATGTCGGCTGGATAGACGGCATTCCGGCTGGTGGATATGAAACGGCCGACGGTATCGGCAACCCGCTCAAATCCTCGGTCGGCGGTTCGCTGATCTGGGAATCGCCGCTGGGTCCGCTGCGGGGTGATTTCGCCCATGTGATCGAACCCGACACCTTCGATCGCACCCAGGTGTTCCAGCTGACGCTTTCGACACTGTTCTAATCGTCCGCTCTTATTGAAAAAACGGAAACCGCGGCGTATCAGAGCCGCGGTTTCTTTTTCAGGCGCAGCAATGATCGATCCCCGATTTCACCAGTGCATTGGCCCGCGGCTTTTGTCGGACTTGCTCGTTGCCGCAGGGCACAAAGCGTTGGCGGGCAATCTGGCTTCGAACCCTTTGATCGAAGGCGCCAGCGATCTGGCCGATGCCGGTGCCGCCAACATCTCGTTCGCGGCCAGTAAGTCCTATGCCGATCAATTGGCCCGCAGCCGTGCAGGGGCCGTGCTGGCCACCGCTGATCTTGCCGCTTCCGTCGCCGACCATGCGACAGCAATATTCTGCGAAAAGCCCTACGATGTCTTCGTCGACATCCTCAATGTGTTCTATCCCGACGATGGCGCGGCGGTTATTCGCGCCTCGACACACACCGATCCTGCCCCACTGATTGAGCCCGGCGTGACACTAGGTGCCAACGTCAGTGTCGGGCCGGGCGCGCAAATCGGTTCGGGCACCGTCATTGGTGCCAACACCACCATCGGCGCGGGCGTCACCATCGGGCGCGATTGCGTCATCGGCTCCAATGTTTCGATCGAATGCGCCTATCTGGGCAATGAAGTTGTCATCCAGCCCGGTGTCGTCATCGGCGCAGAAGGTTTCGGCTTCCAGTTGCGCTCCGACCGGCATCGCAAGATACCACAACTGGGCCGCGTCATCATTCAGGACCGCGTCGAGCTCGGAGCCAACACAACCGTCGACCGCGGCACTCTGGGCGATACGGTCATAGGTGAGGGCACCAAGATCGACAATCTCGTTCAGGTGGGCCACAACTGCCGTATCGGTCGCAATTGCGTCATTTCGGGCATGTGTGGGTTGTCGGGGTCAACGATCCTGGAAGATGGCGTCGTCATGGGGGGCGGCGCCGGCACGGCGGGGCATCTGCGGCTGGGCGCCAACACGCTTGTTCTGGCACGTTCAGGCGTTACCCACAGCTTTCCGGCCGGCTCCAATATTGCCGGGGCGCCTGCCCAGGATGTAAAGATGTGGAAGCGAGAAATCGTAGCGGTAAGACGGTTGTCAAAAGGGGATAAGACTTGAGTACCCTCAGTCCTGATACGGCCAAGCAGGCCACTGAACTCTCCACAATGGAGATTGATGCCGTCCTGAACGCGCTTCCGCATCGCTATCCATTTCTGATGATCGACCGCATCATAGAAATCGACGGCGACAATTCGGCCATCGGCATCAAGAACGTGACCTTCAACGAGCCTCAGTTCCAAGGCCATTTTCCCGGCGAACCCATTTTTCCCGGTGTGTTGATCATCGAGGGCATGGCCCAGACGGCCGGCGCCATCGTCATCAATCTCGAGAACAAGTCCGGTGACAGGCACATCGTCTATCTTTTGACGATCGACGCGGTGAAGTTCCGCAAGCCGGCCAAGCCTGGCGACAAGCTTGAATATCACATAAAAAAAATCCACCGCCGCAAGACTGTCGGGCGTTATGAAGCAAAGGCCATCGTGAACGGTGTCGTCGTCGCAGAAGCCGAAATCGGCGCGATGATCGTCAAGGAACAAGCGTGACTGCATCCATCCATCCCACAGCCATCGTCAGCGAAAGCGCGACGTTGGGCGAAAACGTGCAAGTTGGCCCCTATTGCATCGTGGGGGGTGACGTCACCCTTGGGGATGGCGCAAGGCTCGTGTCCCACGTTTCCATCGACGGCCGCACCGAGGTTGGCGCCCGAACGACGATTTACCCCTTCTCGTCCATCGGCCATCCGCCGCAGGACCTCAAATTTGAAGGTGAGCCAAGCACGGTATCGATCGGCAGCGACTGCGTGTTGCGCGAATACGTGACCATCAATCCCGGCACCGCCGGCGGCGGGATGGAAACGCGGGTCGGCAACAATTGCCTGCTCATGGTCGGCGTTCACATCGCCCATGATTGCCGCGTGGGCAACCATGTGGTCATGGCCAATCAGGCCTCCCTGGCCGGCCATTGCGTAGTCGATGATTACGTCCGGTTCGGCGGCATTTGCGGTGTTCATCAGTTCGTGCGCATCGGCGCGCACGCTTTTGTCGGCGCCATGTCGTTTGTCGAAAACGACGTCATCCCCTACGGCTCGGTGCTTGGCAATCGCGCCTATCTCGGCGGCCTGAACCTTGTTGGCCTCAAGCGGCGCAAGTTCGACCGTGAGTCCATCCATGCGCTACGGGCCGCCTATCGCATGATCTTTTCGAGCGAGGGTACGCTGCGTGAGCGTATTGAGGACGCCGCCGAAATCTTCGAGGGCGAAGCGCTCGTCGAAGAAGTCATTGAGTTCATAAGAAAGCCGTCCGAGCGCGCGCTCTGCATGCCACGCAACGGCACGCCAGCCGAACAATGACCGTCCCGGGCCGATTGGCGCTCGTCGCCGGATCGGGCGACCTTGTGCCTCAGGCCATTGCCGCCGCTCGCGACGCCGGGTGGGAAGTTCGCGTGCTCACGCTCCAGCCGCGCCCCGATCTGGAGGCCGAGCATCCCTTCCAGATCAAAGTGTCCCGCCCAGATCAGGTGCTGCGCGAAATCCGCCGATTCAAGGCCACTCACGTTTGCGCCGTGGGCGGCATGCACATGTCGGACAAGGAGCGCGAGACTTTCGCCGAATTTGCTGGCGACAAGGACGCCGCCGCCAAAGGCGACAGCAAGCTGTCGCAGCTCGGGGCAGCCCTTCTCAAGATATTGGGCCTACCCTTCATCGGCGTGCACGAAATCGTTTCCGATCTTCTCGCACCGCAAGGGCAAATCGGCGCTGTCCATGCCGATGACGCGTTGATCCGCACAGCCGAATTTGCCTTTGCCGCCGCACGTAAGGCCGGTTCCCTCGATCTTGGCCAGGCGCTCGTCGCTGCCGGCGCCCGGATCATTGCCACCGAAGACATCGGTGGTACCGACGAACTGCTCACGCGGTGTGCCGCCTATCGCGAACGCGGCCTTATCGGAAACGGGCGCGGTCGTCTGGTGCTGGCCAAAACCTCAAAGCCCGGGCAGCCCCTGCACGTCGATCTTCCCGCTATCGGCAAAAACACCGTCGCACTGGCTCAAAACGCCGGCATCGAGGCCATTGTCGTTGAGACCGGGCGCACCTTGTTAATTGGTCGCGGCGAGCTCATTTCAGCCGCCAATGCCGCCGATATCGCGCTTGTCGGCATTGCTGCCCAAGATGACTAGCGTTTTTGTACTCGCTGGCGAGGCGTCAGGCGATCGCATTGGTGCCAATCTGATAGCCGGCCTGCGCCGTTCTCGCCCCGATCTTTCCATATCCGGGGTCGGTGGCGATGCCATGGAAGGCGAGGGGCTCTCCTCGCTGTTTCCAATCGACGATCTTGCGGTCATGGGCTATCGCGACGTTATCGTGCGGCTTCCGCTCTTGCTGTGGCGGGCGCGCCAGGTCGTCTCCGCCGTAATGCGGCAACAACCGGGCGTCGTCGTCCTCATAGATGCGCAAGTCTTCTCCAAGGTCGTCGCCAGATCACTGCGCAAACGAGGCTATGGCGGCGCCATCATTCTTTATGTCGCCCCGGCCGTCTGGGCGTGGGGCGCCGGGCGGGCCCGAAAGTTGGCGGGCATCTTTGATGAGGTGCTCAGTGTCCTTCCCTTCGAGCCCGGGGCCATGCGGAGCCTTGGTGGTCCGCAAACCGCCTATGTCGGACACCCCGCGCTTGAAAGATATCCCATGCGTCCGGCCCAACCTGCCTCCGGTCCCATATTGCTGCTCCCGGGCAGCCGTAGGGGCGAAATCACTCGCCATCTTCCCATGATGGCTGAAGTGGCGCAACGCTTGTCGGCTCACCCTTCCGTCACTGGTTTCATCATTCTCTCCACACGGTCGCAGGCGGCCCGCATTTCGCGCATGGTGGCCCAATGGCCGATCCCGGTGTCGGTGGTTGTGACCGCGCTGGATCGCCAGTCCGCAATCGAACAGGCCATCGCTGCTGTTGCCGTCAGCGGCACCGTTACACTCGAGCTTGCGCTTGCCGGAGTCCCCCACATCCTGACCTATGTGGCCGAAGGCGCCCAGGTGCGCATGTTCAAAAGGGCAACGACGCGCTTTATCGGCTTGCCCAATATCATCGCAGAAAAAGAGGTGATCCCGGAAGTCCTGTTCGCTCACAAGGGCGAGCCGGGAAAACTGGCTGACGCCGCCTTTGCTCTGGTCGACGCGCCAAATGAGTTGGCTTCCCAAGCAGAAGAGTTCCGCCAGATCCGCACTCTCATGGAAAAAGGGGCACCGGAAGCGCCCCTTCAAGATCCTGTCGAAAGAATTCTGGCCCGTATCTAGCGGGCAGAGATATCCACGTAATCGCGCTTGGTCGCGCCGTTATAGAGCTGGCGCGGACGGCCGATCTTTTTCTGCGGGTCGCCGATCATTTCCTTCCACTGGGCAATCCAGCCCACGGTGCGCGAAAGCGCGAAGATTGCAGTGAACATGGAGGTCGGGAAGCCGATCGCATCGAGAATGATACCCGAATAGAAATCCACATTCGGATAGAGCTTACGCTCGACGAAATAGGGGTCCTCCAGAGCGATCTTTTCGAGTTCCTGGGCAACCTGCAGCGTCGGGTTGTTTTCAACACCCAGCAAGTCGAGAACCTCACGCGCCGATTCCTGCATTACGGCAGCCCGCGGATCGTAATTCTTGTAAACCCGGTGCCCGAAGCCCATTAGGCGGAACGGATCGTTCTTGTCCTTGGCCCGCGCGATGAATTCAGGGATGCGGTCAACCGTTCCGATCTGGCGCAGCATGTTGAGCGCAGCTTCGTTCGCCCCGCCATGCGCCGGGCCCCATAGGCACGCCACACCCGCAGCAATACACGCAAACGGATTTGCATCCGACGAGCCTGACAGACGAACCGTTGAAGTCGAAGCGTTTTGCTCGTGGTCGGCATGAAGCGTAAAAATGCGGTCCATGGCTCTGGCGACCACCGGATCGACCTTGTATTCCTCGGCCGGCACGGCAAAGCACATGTGCAGGAAGTTTGAGGCGTAGTCGAGATCGTTACGCGGATAGACAAAGGGCTGGCCCACCGAATATTTGTAGGCCATAGCCACAATCGTCGGCAGCTTGGCGATCATCCGGATCGAAGCGATTTCACGCTGCTCGGGGTCCGAGATGTCTGTGGAGTCGTGGTAGAACGCCGCCATCGCACCAACGACGCCGGTTACGATTGCCATCGGATGCGCGTCGCGGCGGAACCCGCGATAAAAATAGTGCATCTGTTCGTGCACCATCGTGTGACGTGTCACCCGGTTCTCGAAGTCCCGTAGATCGGCTTTCGATGGCAACTCGCCATAGAGCAACAGATAACAGACTTCGATATACGAGCTGTTATCCGCAAGCTGGTCGATCGGATAGCCGCGATAGAGGAGTTCGCCCTTGTCGCCATCGATATACGTGATGGCGCTGTCGCAGGCTGCTGTCGACGTGAACCCGGGATCGTAGGTAAACAGCCCGGTCTGGGCGTACAGCGAGCGAATGTCGATGACATCGGGCCCAACCGTGCCGCTGAGCACCGGGAACTCATAGGTCTCATCGCCCAGAGTAAGTTTTGCCGATTGTTCGCTCATTCATGTGCCTCCCGGGTTTCGGCCCAGATATGCCGCAAGCACCAGGCTCGCCCGCTCTGAGCACGCACAATGACGTCTTTGAAAAATGCTTCGCTTGGGTATCCGAAATTGTCACACCATGCAACTACGTCAAGGATCTTGACGTATAGGTAAATATAGATCGCAATTCAGAAAACAGCGAGGATGGCGCTAGGAATGAACCCCGGTGCCAACGCCCACTACATCTGAAAGCCGGGCCAAGCTCTCTTCGCGCCCAATCAATACCATGACCTCGAAAATGCCCGGCGAAATTGTTCGCCCCGTAAGGGCGGCCCGCAAGGGTTGGGCAACCTTGCCCAGCTTCAACCCCACTGTCTCTGCATAGGTCCGCACGGTCCCATCCAGACTTTCGACGGACCAGCCATCGAGGGACGAAAACGCGGTCGTCAGCGCTGCCAGATGCGCAACGCTCTCTTCATTGAGCAGTGCTGCCGCCTTTTCTTCGATAGGAAGCGGCCGTTCCGCATAGATGAACTGCGCCAGGTCGATCAGCTCCAGTACGGTCTTGGCACGCGGTTGAAGCTCTGGAATGGCAGCAAGCACGGTGTCCTTGTTGGAAACCAGCCCGGCATAGTCCGCATTTCGCCCGGTTTCCGATGCCGTCTCAACCATCACATCGTAGAGCCGGGCAGGGTCGGTCGAGCGGATATAGTGGCCGTTTAGATTGTCGAGCTTGACGAAATCGAAGCGTGAAGCGCCCTTGTTAAGGGCCTCGAGCGAGAACCACTCGACCATCTGGTCGGTCGAAAATATCTCGTCATCGCCATGCGCCCAGCCCAGGCGGGCAAGATAATTGCGCAACGCTTCGGGCAGGTATCCCATTTGCCGATAGGTTTCGACCCCCATGGCGCCATGCCGCTTGGAAAGCTTTGCGCCATCCGGCCCGTGGATCAGCGGAATATGCGCCATTTCCGGGATATCCCAGCCCATGGCCCGATAAATCACGATCTGCCGGGCGGCATTGGTCAGATGATCGTCGCCCCGGATGATATGGGTAACGCCCATGTCGTGATCGTCAACTACCACGGCGTGCATATAGGTGGGTGTTCCATCAGAGCGCAGGATGATGAAATCGTCGAGGTTTTCAGCCTTGAAGACCACATCGCCCTGCACCCGGTCCTTGACCACGATGTCACCGGACTGTGGGGCCTTGATCCGTACGACAGGCTTGACACCCTCAGGCGCTTCTGATGCATCGCGGTCGCGCCAGCGCCCGTCATAGCGCGGCGGGCGGCCTTCGGCGCGCGCCTTGTCGCGCATCTCGGTCAATTCCTGAGGCGTGCAATAACACTTGTAGGCATTACCGCTTTCGAGCAGTTCTAACGCAATCTCGGCGTGCCGGTCTGCCCGCACGAACTGGCTGATCGGGGTCCCGTCCCAATCGAGGCCAAGCCAGCTCATGCCGTCCAGAATGGCCGCCACGGCGGCCTCGGTAGAGCGCTCGCGGTCGGTGTCTTCAATGCGCAGCAGCATCTTTCCACCCATCTTGCGCGCGAACGCCCAGTTGAACAGTGCGGTTCGCGCGCCCCCGATATGCAGGAAACCTGTGGGAGAAGGCGCAAAACGCGTTACGACGGGTTTGGACATAAGGCTTACCGCTTGGAGAAATGTTTGGCCCGTGTGTACCATAGCGCCCAACGAGCGCAAGGGTTGGGGGCGCGCAAGATGGTCGACTTTCCTGTCGCCAAAAATCTTCGGCAGGGACGGGCGGCTGGGCCGCTTGCGTGGCTCGTGGCCCGGATCTCTGCTCTTTGTGCTGGCTTGCGCATGGCGGTCCTCGACGCCGTGACCCAGCGTCGCAACTTCATTCTCTTTCCCTTCTTCATGATCGCTGGGCTCATCGTCTATCGCGTGCTTCCAAGTGAACCGGCGTTTATTGCTCTCGCGACCCTGATCGGTTTCACCTTCGCAACTGCCTGGCTTGGCCGTGATCGTGCCCCGATCCGGGAAATTGCTCTTCTTGCATCGATGTTCGCTCTCGGCATGGTTCTCCTGCCCGTTCATGGTGCGCTGTTCGGTACCCGGATGCTCGAGAGCCCCCGCTATGGCACCTATACGGCGCGCATTGAGGCTGTCACCTACAACGATGGCAGCGAACAACGCTGGGTCCTTTCCGATGTCGCTGGCGAATTGGATTGGACGCTCCCCAATGTTCGCCTGGCCCGCGTCACTGTGCCCGGTGCTTACGATGTTTCCCCCGGCGACACCATAACGGCTCGCATCCGCTTTTATCCGGTTCCGCCGCCCGCCGTCCCGGGCGGCTACGACTCCCAGTTCGTGAGCCATTTTGATGGCATCGGTGCCTATGGAACTGCATTCGGCGATATCGAAATCTCGAAAAGCGGCGCCGGGGGGCTGTCGCGCGCGGTCAAGGACCTTCGCGCCGCCATCACAACGCGTATCGTATCCCAACTGGGCGAACGCATCGGTGGTATCGCTGCGGCGCTCGTCACCGGTGACCAGAGCCGGATCACCGAGGATGACCGCAATCTGATGGCATCGGCCGGCATCGCCCATGTCATTGCCATTTCCGGTCTGCACCTGACGCTGGTGGCGGGCACCATGTTCGCCTGCGTTCGCTTTTTTCTCTCACTGGGCCATGGTGTCACCCAACGCTTCCCCATAAAAAAGATCGCCGCGGGTTTTGGTATTGCCACGGCGCTAGCCTACATGGTGATTTCGGGTATGGTTATCCCGGCGGTGCGCTCGACCATCATGCTCGCGCTCATCTTTGCCGCCATCATTGCCGGGCGGCAGGCACTGACCATGCGCAACGTGGCGATCGCCGGTCTGGCAATCATCGTTTTCGAACCCACCAGCGTCTTCCGCGCTTCTTTTCAGCTCTCCTTTGCCGCCGTCATCGCTTTGATAGCGGCTTACGAATTGGCTCGGCGCAATCGGGAGGACAGGGAACGCCCACAGCGGGGCAGGGCGCTGACCCTGATGCTCGACATTGCTACCACCAGCATCATTGCCGGTCTGGCAACACTGGTCTTTACCGCCTACCACTTCCAGCAGACCGCGCCATTCGGGGTGTTGGGTAACCTTATGGTTATGCCCATCGTGAGCTTTGTGATGATGCCTGCTGCTCTGCTCGGAACCTTGCTGCTCCCTCTTGGCCTCGAGGCCATTCCCTATGCTGGGCTCGGCTGGAGCATCGAGGCTATGCTCTGGTGCGCCGGTTTCGTCCGAAATTTGAGCGGCGGGTTCGACCCGAGTCCCATACTGTCCCCGGTCGCGCTCGGCGTCGCTCTGTTCGCATTGGCATGGCTGGCCTATTTTCGAACCCACATGCGCATAACTGGCCCCATTGTCGCGGTTCCGCTCATCGCTTTTTTCTGTCTCGAGCAGGCGCCCGACATATTCATTGCCGATCAAAGCCAGGCATTGGCCGTCCGCAGCGGAGACCGGGTTGCCCTGATCGCCGGCCGCAACAATACCTTTGCCACCACCATCTGGTCAGAACGCTATCTGACGGTTATCGAAGACGCCCACACCGCCACAGGTTGCGACAGTCTGGGCTGCATCCTCTCGACCGAGGAGGGCTATACCGTAGCGCTGGTCAAATCTCGCGACGCGTTTGACGAAGATTGCCGCATCGCCGAGATCGTCATCGCCCGCCTGACTGCGCCGCCCCAATGCGAGACGGCAGCCAAACTGGTTGTCGACGCTTCAGACCTCGCCCGCTATGGCGCTCATATGATCGATTGGAATGGCCCCGATCTGCCGCCAACAATCCGCACCGCCATCGACGGACCGGACCGCCCGTGGCGCATCCAGCTTTAGGGCCTTGAGGACAACAAGGCTAAGTCAAAGAAAATCTAGTAGCGCCGCAGCAATCCCACCAGACGTCCCTGAACCTTCACGCGGTCAGGACCGAAAATCCGGGTTTCGTAAGCCGGGTTGGCCGCCTCCAGCGCCACGGCGTTTCCCTTCTTGCGCAGGCGTTTAAGGGTTGCTTCCTCGTCATCGACCAGCGCGACAACGATCTCACCATTTCCGGCAGCATCCTGCTTGCGAATCAAGACAGTATCGCCGTCGAAAATCCCGGCATCGATCATCGAATCCCCCCGCACTTCGAGTGCGAAATGTTCTCCAGAACCCAGCATTTCGGGTGGAACCGCAATGGAATGAGAGTGAGTCTGGATCGCCTCGATCGGCACACCCGCCGCAATGCGCCCCATCACCGGAATGGCCACCGATCCGCCATTGTCCTGGCGGGGCGCCACGGTCTTGGCTGGCACCTTGCCCAGCGTACCCTCGATCACCGAAGGTTCAAACCGCGCCTTACGCCCGCCCAGCGACGGATTCATCGAATCCGGCAGCTTAACGACTTCGAGCGCTCGAGCCCGGTTGGGCAAACGGCGGATAAAGCCACGCTCTTCCAGCGCCGTGATGAGCCGGTGGATGCCCGACTTCGATTTCAGATCCAGCGCTTCCTTCATTTCGTCGAACGAGGGCGGAATGCCGCTCTCTTTCATCCGCTCATGGATGAACATCAGAAGTTCGTGCTGTTTACGCGTCAACATTGGCGGATCCCTCGGCGGCGTCGAATCGGAACAAATATTGAACTTTTATACATGTTCCGTAAATGTTCCGCAAGCGTCCACTGTAATCACGGCTCTAGCAGCGCCTCTCGATTGCCGGCCGGTGCGTTCTATTGATCGCTCAACCGCACCGCATATTCGTTCGAGAGCATGTCGAGTATACGCTTGCGGACCGCCGGATCGATCGTCGTCCCTTCGATAAACAGGGCTTCCGCCGCGCGATCGGTGACCTGCTCATAGGCCCCCAGAACGCTTGAAACTTCGGCGCGATACTGGGGGTCGGCAAAGATATCACGCCAGGCTTGGCGCCATGTCTCGACGATTTCCGGCGGCGTGCCGCCCGGTAGAATCACCATCTTCTGAGCGGCAAATCCGGCGATATTGAAAGCGCGATAGGCCTCATAGTCGGGCCCGGAAGGCGGCTCGCCGTGTAACATCTCATACACTTCTTCGACGATGGGCAGATCGGGAAAGGTCGGATCGCGCTGCATCACACCATTTTCGTCGAGGATGCCCCAACTCATAAGTGGCACGGCGTCGCCGGCCTCGGCCATCGGAACAACGTTGCGCAAGTACGAGGCCGTTGTCTGGTAGTCGATGCTGACTTCGCCTCGTTCCATGGCGATCAGCCCGTCGGCGCGACCGGTGTAGCCGAACACATAGCTGACATCAAAACCAAGTAACCGGAAGGCCAGCATGGGAACGAGGTCGAGCGATGTTGGCCCCTGGCTCGCAAACACCAGGGTCTGGTCGGCAAGCCTGTCGATGTCGTCGGGACCCTCGACCCCCGTTCCGGGCGCGACGTAAACCACCCCTCCGGTCGGTGCTACCATCACCACTTCCCAGTCCTTGTAATCGTAACGCACACGCAGATCGCCCAGCAGGTAGGGAAATTGTGTCGATCCCGAAGTCCCCAGAATGGTCAGCCCGTCCGGCCGGGCACGGCTGGCAAACGTGTTGGGACCACGGGTGCCGCCTCCGCCGGGTTCATTGACGATTTCGATTTCTGGATGACCCGGCAGGTGCCGGCTCAGAAATGGCGCATTGAACCGCGCCCAGGTATCCGATCCGCCGCTCCGGCTAAAGGGAATGATCCACTCGATGGTCTCGCCCTGGAAACTGACCTCGGCGAAGGCCGTGGTCGCGGGAGCCAGAGACAATCCAAATCCCGCGCTCAAGGCCCGTGCCCAACGCAGCAGTCCGCTCATAATCCTCCTCCAATGACAGGCGTGAACCGATGATCCTCCGAGCGCAGGCCGGTCCGGCCAATGTCTAACGCCTCATTGGGCGCGAGGCCACCCCTCACGGAAATTTGCTTGCCAGCCAGGTCCCGGCGGGGTCACATTGTCCAAACAGAAGGGGCTTTGCGCCGCGCGATCCCCGCTGTTGAAAAAATGAACACGGAAGGTAGAGGCGTTTGCGCATCGTTTTGATCGAAGACAACACAATGTTGGCGCGCGCAGTCATTCAGTCATTACAGGACGAAGGGCACGCCGTCGATTGGCTGGCCAATGGCGATGATGGCGCTCAATTTCTGTCAACCGAGGGCGCCGATCTGGCCATTGTCGATATCAACCTTCCCAAACGCAGTGGCCTCGATGTCATTCGCACTCTGGGCACCGAACGCAACGATATTCCCGTGCTTGTGCTGACGGCCCGCGACAGCCTCCATGACCGTATCATCGGACTCGACGCGGGCGCCGATGACTACATGACCAAGCCCTTCGAAATGGCCGAGCTCAATGCGCGCGTGCGCGCCCTGGGGCGCCGCAGGGGCCAGCGTGTGCACAACATTGAGGCCATGGGACAGCTCAGCTACGACAGGCTTTCGCGTCAGCTCGTAGGCCCTGATGGACTGATAGCTCTTCCCCGGCGCGAACTTGCGCTTTGGGAGGTGTTGTTCGACCATGCCGAGCGTGTCGTGCCCAAGGACGCCCTGTGCGACAGCATCTATGGGACAGGTGCCGATATCGACGTCAACGCTGTCGAGTTGCTGGTGTCCCGCCTGCGCCGCAAGATCGAACCGTTCGGCATCACAATAAGGGCTATCCGCGGGCTCGGCTATGTGCTCCGCCCGGTGGCGGTCCAATGAGCGCTGGACCAGTCAGTACACGAAGCCTTCGCGCCCGGCTTTTTGTGCTGCTGGTCGTACCGTTGATCTTTGTTGCCTTGGCCTCGAGCGCCGTGCGCTATTGGTCGGCGCAGAACATGTCCAAAGACCTCTACGACGACACGCTCAAGGTGGTGGCACACGCCGTTGCCCGCGAGGTTGTGCTGACCAAGGGTGACCTTGTTGCCGATGCGCTGCTTGATTCTCTGGTCGGCGCGCTGGGCGATCCGATCTATTATCAGGTTCGCGCCGCCGACGGCCGCTTCGTGACCGGCCACTCCGACGCGCCGGTGCCCTCGGCCAACCTGGTGGTTCCGGGTGGCACACCGGTCTTTTTCGACAGCACATACAACGGTCGACCGGTCCGAGCTGTCATCCTGCGTGAATTCATAGCTGATATCGATTTCGATGGCTGGACCACGGTTCAGGTTTGGCAAACGGTCACCCAACGGCAGGCTCTGTCTCTCTCGCTCGTTGGCCAATCTGTTTTCAATCTCCTGCTTATCGTTGGCTCTGCAGCGGTTCTGTTCTGGTTCGGCATCAATCGGGGTCTGACCCCGCTCACCGATTTGCGAAGCGCCGTGGGATTGCGCTCGGCCAGCGATTTGCGCCCCATCCGCCGCCCTGTGCCCCACGAGGTTGCTCCATTGGTCGAGACCATCAACAGCCTGTTTGCCCGGCTCAAGGACGAACTCGATAGGCGCAACGCCTTTATCGGCAACGCGGCCCATCAATTGCGCAATCCAGTTGCCGCCATTCAGGCCCAGGCCGAGGCCGCCCTCAGCGCGAGCAGCGACCACGGTCGCACGGCCCGTCTGCAGGATTTGGCGCAAGCGGCGCGCCAGCTTTCGCGCATGAGCCATCAATTGCTCAATTTCGACATCGCCAATGAGGGCAGGGGCGACGACCTTCAACCACCATCCGACCTCACCCGGCTGGTCGCCGATGTGGCCCGCCGGCATGTGCCCCGAGCCCTCAAGGCCCATGTCGATATAGAACTTGAATCTGCCACCGAGCCCCTGCCGGTTGCCGGCAACCGCGTTATGCTTGAAGAGGCGATCGACAATCTCATCGACAATGGTCTCAAATATGGCTGTGCCGAAGGCGGACGGCTTTCGCTCGTTGTCGAGCGTGTGGGCAATATGGCCGCCCTAACCGTTTCCGATGATGGTCCCGGTATTCCGCCCGAAGCCAGCGACCGGGTGTTCGACAGATTTGTGCGGCTGTCCGACGACAGCGATGGAGGATGCGGTCTTGGCCTGTCTATCGTCCGGGCCATTGCTCAACGGGCGGGGGGTGATGTTGGTATCATCTCCGTCGAAAGCGGTTGCACGATACGCCTCGAACTGCCCGTAGCCCAATCGCAAAAGGCCGCTCAGGGCCCTGGGAACGGGGCGATGGCGGCCGAATAGTCGCGGGTTTTGTGCCGGACAGCTTTCCGACAGCTTGGTGTTGCATGATGCATTCCAGCAGACATCCGTTGTTTCCGCATTTCCTTGCCATGCCTCGGCAAAGGCCGGAGAAAATCAGGGTGCAACGCTCGGATGGACCGAAGGCCGCTGGGGAGGCGCGGCGTGGGGACGATGCGGAGGTCTGCCCGCGAACTCTATGGGAGGATCCTATATGAAAAATGCACTTCGCTTCGCGCGGGGTTTGGCCGTGTCCGCCGTTATGGCGGCCTCGATTGCCATTGCGCCGGCCTCTGTTCAGGCCCAGGAGGTCGACTTTTCCGGCCAGACAGTTGAATGGTGGATTCCGTTCTCAGAAGGTGGGGGGTCCGACGTCTGGGCGCGCTTTTACGCACCCTATCTGTCCAAGCACCTGCCCGGGCAACCAAACGTGATCGTTCGCAACGTCCCCGGCGGCGGCTCGATCACCGGCGCCAACGAATTCGTCGCACGCGCCGAACCCGATGGACTTTCTCTGCTTGGTACGTCGGGTTCGACCCAGTTCCCGTTCCTGCTCGGCGATAGCCGCGTTCAATATGACTACGCCGAACTTGAGCCCGTTCTGGTTTCCCCGACCGGCGGTGTGGTTTACGTCCCGGCCAGCCTCGGGATTTCCGACGCATCCGAAATGGGCGAGCTCATGGGCACCGAACTGGTTTATGCCAGCCAGGGCGCAACCTCGCTCGATCTCGTTCCGCTTTTGGCCTTTGAAGTGCTGGGCCTCGACGTGCGTCATGTCTTCGGCATGACCGGCCGCGGCGATGGCCGTCTGGCATTCGAGCGTGGCGAAGCCACAATCGATTACCAGACCTCGTCGGCCTACCTCACCAACGTAGTCCCGCTTGTCGAAGCCGGCGACGCTGTTCCGCTCTTTTCCTGGGGCGTGCTCGATTCGGAAGGCAACGTCCAGCGTGACCCGACCTTCCCCGATCTGCCACACTTCCTTGAAGCTTACGAAATGGTTCATGGTGAAATGGGCGCAGCAGGAATCGAACTGCAGGCCTATCTCGCCTTCTTTGGTTCGGGCTTTGCTGCCCAGAAGCCGGCCATGCTTCCCAACGGAACTCCACCTGAGATCGTGGCGGCCTACCGTCAGGCTTTCGTCGACGCCGTCGCAGATCCTGAACTCCAGGCCGCAAAGGTTGAAATCTTGGGTGAATACGACCAGGCCGTCGGTGACGAGGTAGCCGGTGTTTACACCGCTGCGACGACCATCGACCCTGTGGCCCGTGACTGGGTGCGTCAGTTCCTGACAGAGAACTACCAGGTCACTCTCGAATAGGCCGTGTTTTCAGCGGCGCCGCGGCTCAGAGAGCCGCGGCGCCGTCGCTTTCCTGATGCGCGCTTGTCGTGCTCCGCGATAATGCTGCGCCGGCACCCGAACCTGCGTTCGGCAAAACTCACGAGTAACCAATATGCTCGACGTACTTTTTTCAGCGCTCGCTGAACTGCTGACCCCTCACCACATGATGTTTCTGACCCTCGGCGTGCTGCTGGGCCTGGTCATTGGCATTCTGCCCGGCCTTGGCGGCATCGTCGGTTTGTCACTGCTGCTGCCTTTCCTCTACGGCATGGATCAAACCTCGGCACTGGCCATGCTTATCGGCCTCGTCGCCATCATTCCCACCTCCGACACCTTTGCGTCGGTGCTGATGGGCATTCCAGGCTCGACGGCCAGTCAGGCAACCGTTCTCGATGGATTTCCACTCGCCAAGAAGGGGCAGGCTGCCCGCGCGTTGTCGGCGGCGTTCTCGGCTTCGCTCATGGGCGGTCTGTTCGGCGCCCTGATCCTTACCGGCTTTGTTGTTATCGCCCGCCCGCTTATCCTGAGCTTTTCCTCGGCCGAACTGTTCGCCCTCACTCTTTTCGGCCTCTCGATGGTCGGCGTCCTCTCGGGCAACAACCTTGCCAAGGGCGTCGCTGCTGCCGCTTTGGGCCTGGCCTTCGGCGCCGTCGGCGCAGCGCCAGCCACTGGCGAGTATCGCATGGATTTCGGCCTACTCTATCTCTCGACCGGTATTCCGCTGGTGATCGTGGCGCTGGGCCTGTTCGCCGTGCCCGAAATTGTCGACCTGCTGCGCGGTGGCTCCTCGATTGCCAGCAAATCTTCTTCTCTGGGGCAGGGGTGGCGGCAGGGGCTCAAGGACACTTGGACCTACAAATGGCTCGCTCTACGCTGTTCGGGCCTTGGTGCAGTCATCGGCGCCATCCCCGGGCTTGGCGGCTCGGTCGTGGACTGGATCGCCTATGGCCACGTCGTTCAGACCTCTAAGGACCGCTCGCAATACGGCAAGGGTGATATTCGAGGTGTGATCGCGCCGGAATCCGCCAACAATGCCAAGGAAGGCGGCGGGCTCATCCCCACGCTTTTGTTTGGCATCCCCGGCTCGGGGTCCATGGCGGTGTTTCTGGCGGGCCTCATCCTCCTCGGCATCCAGCCGGGTCCGGCGATGGCCGACCGCAATCTGGATGTGACCTACACCATCGTGTGGTCGCTGGCCCTGGCCAATGTGATCGGCACACTGCTCTGCATCGTCGCCGCACCTGGTATCGCGCGCCTGACCACCATCCGCTACACGCTCATCGCGCCGTTCATGATCATGGTCATAACGTTTGCGTCCTTTCAGGCTACCCGGTCTCTCAACGACCTTGTTGCTCTGCTGATCGTGGGTGCCATTGGCGTTCTTCTCAAGCGCTTCGGCTGGCCGCGTCCAGGCTTCCTGATCGGTTTCGTTCTTGCCACCCAGGCCGAACGATATCTTTATCAGGCAGTCCAGTTCTCGGGTTGGGGTTTTCTCACCCGTCCGCTGGTTATCGGTATCATCGTGCTCACGGTGGTGTCGGTCTGGCTCGGCGCCCGCACCCGGCCGGGCGAAGAGGCGGCAAAGGTCAGCACCGAAGGTACGACCGAACTCGCTCAGGCGGGCCAGTTATGGCCTCAGATACTGTTCGGGGTTGCAGTTCTTGCTGGCTTTGCCTTCGTGTTCTGGGAATCGTTCGGCCTGTCACAGCTTGGCGGCATCTTTCCCACATGGGTCGCCGTCGTCGGGATCGTGGCAACGCTTGTTGCCATGGTGCCGCTACTGACGGGCAAGACGGAATCCACTGCCAATTTCGATACCGAGGTCACCCCGCGTGAACACGATGTCAGGGGCGGTGCATGGGCCATGTTGGGCTGGCTTGCCGCCTTTGTTGCCGCCGTCGCCATTGCCGGCTATTTCGCGGCGCTGCTGGTGTTCTTTGTGGTCTTCCTTAGGACGATGGCCAAGGCCAGCTGGCTCAAGACCATTCTTCTAACGCTCGCCGCAGCGATCTTCATGATGGTTCTGGCCCGCTCACTGAACCTCGTCATGCCGGCCGGGTTCCTGCAGGGCCAGTTCCGCTTTCCCTGGCCGTTCCGCTAACGCCAAAGGGGCGGGGGAGTGCACGAGGCACCTCCCGCCCGTTCATTGCCAAAGCGCGATGCCGGGCAACACCATTGCTCAATCCTACGGTGCGGGCGGTTCTGCTAAAGCCCGTCCGATATCGAACCGAGCTCGTCCGCCCCCGGTGGGCAGACACAACTGTAAAGATGACGATGACCCGACAAGCTGCCATTCCTTGCATTCTCATCCGCGGCGGGACCTCAAAAGGCCCGTATTTCGTGACCACCGACCTTCCGGCCGATGTCGAAAGCCGCGACAAGGTTCTCCTGGCAGCCATGGGGTCGCCAGATGCGCGCCAAATTGATGGGGTGGGGGGCGCAACAACGCTCACCTCAAAGGTCGCAATGGTGCAGCCATCGAGCCGCGAAGGCGTCGATGTAGACTATCTCTTCGCCCAGGTCTCGATCACCGATGCGTTCGTGGATACCGCCCCGTCCTGCGGCAATATACTTGCCGGTGTCGGCCCGTTCGCTATTGAGCGTGGTATGGTCGAAATTACCGGCGATGAGACTGCCGTCACCATTTTCAACATCAATACCAACAGCCGCATCGAAGCCGTCGTCAAGACTGATGCTGACGGCGTTATCTATGACGGCGATACCGAAATTGCCGGCGTGCCGGGCACAGCTGCGCCCGTCCGCCTAAACTTCATGGATATCGTCGGTTCTAAGACCGGCAAGCTTCTGCCCACCGGCAATCTCGTCGAAGAGATCAACGGCATAGAAGTCACCCTGATTGACGTGGCCGTTCCGATGATGATCTTCCGCGCTGCCGACTTGGGCAAGACGGGCTACGAAACCCCGTCCGAGCTCGACGCCGATGCCGATTTCTTCGCACGTATGGAAGCCATGCGTGTGATCGCCGGAGAGCGCATGGGGCTCGGCGACGTCACCGGCAAGGTAATCCCCAAGGTCGCGATGTTGTCCCAACCCAAAGGCGAAGGGCATATCGCCGCGCGCTATTTCGTGCCTCAGAACACCCATGCCGCCTTTGCTGTCACCGGCGGGCTGTGCGTATCCACATGCGCCATGCTCGAAGGTTCGATTTCCGACGGGCTGGCAAAGCGACCCGAGGGTGACGATCGCCTTGTTCTCATTGAACACCCTTCTGGGCTCCTTGACGTGGCGCTCAAGACAAAGGGCAGTGGTGTCGATCTCGAAGTTCTGAGCGGTGGTGCGATCCGTACGGCTCGCAAACTGATGGCAGGCGAACTCTACGTTCCTGCCGACCTGCTCAAATAAGGCCAGTCTTATGAAGCTGCTTGTTCTCCCCGGCGATGGCATCGGACCCGAAATCATGGCCTCAAGCCTAGACATCTTGGCTGCGGCCGACGCAAAATTTGGGCTGAACCTCGATTACACTTATCGCGACGTCGGTCTTGCCGCCCTCAAGAACCACGGCACCAGCCTGCCCGATGACATCCTGCCTTTGGCAAGAACGCTGGACGGCGTGCTGCTTGGCCCAATGTCCAATCTCGACTACCCCCCGCGCGACAAGGGCGGTATCAATTATTCGGCAGCCTTTCGTATCGGGCTAGACCTCTACACCAATGTCCGACCGGCCCGCACGCGGTCCAGCCTGCCGCATCACGGCACGGATATGGATCTTGTCATCATGCGCGAGAACACCGAAGGCATGTACCCCGACCGCAACATGTTCTCGGGGCCAGGTGAATTCATGCCCGTGGAAGGCGTCGCGATCTCCATGCGCAAGATAACTGCCTTTGCCTGCGAACGGATTGCCCGCCGCTCGTTTGAGCTGGCCCGCAAGCGTCGCGGCAAGGTCACTGCCGTCCATAAAGCAAACGCCTTTCAGGTGACCGATGGTTTGTTTCTGAAGACCGTCCGCGACGTGGCAAAAGACTTTCCCGATGTAGAACTCGACGATGTTCTGATCGACGCCATGGCCGCCCTGCTGGTGCGCGACGCATCTCGTTACGATGTCATCTGCACAACCAACTTCTATGGCGATACGCTTTCCGATCTCGCTTCTGAGCTTTCGGGCAGTCTTGGCCTGGCCGGCTCGCTCAATGCTGGCGATCGACATGCTGCCGCCCAAGCCCAGCACGGCTCGGCTCCCGATATCGCCGGCCAGGACAAGGCAAATCCAACCTCGATGATCCTGTCCTGCGCTATGCTGCTCGACTGGTACGGACGCAAGGCCGGCAGGGACGCATTTGTCTCTGCTGGCGCGGCAATTGAGAGCGCCATCGACAAGACTTTGGGGGACCCTGACACCCGCACCGGCGATCTCGGCGGATCGCTCGGAACGAAGAACTTCACCAAAGCCGTCGTCGCGGCGCTTTGATGTCAACACGGCAACAATAGCCTCGCGCCGGCAAGCATCCTGTTGCCGGCCAAGGCCCCTTCGTTTCTCTCGAAGGGGCTTTGCTTTTTGCGCAATGGAAACCGTAGCGCCTCTACGATAGCAACGGATACTAAACACTTGGGAGGCCCCATGACCCAATCCTGGATACCGGCCCGCTTTTATCGTGGTGGCAGCTCGAAGGGCGTTTTCTTCAATGCCTCCGACCTGCCATCCGACCGGGCCGAGATAGAGCCGATTCTGCTGAACGTTCTCGGCAGTCCCGATCCCAATAGCCGCCAGCTCAACGGCATGGGCGGCGGCCTCTCGTCCCTTTCCAAGGCGGTCATTCTCTCGCGTTCGGCGCGCGACGATGCCGATGTCGATTATCTTTTCGCCCAGATCGCCGTCGACAGGCCGATTGTCGAATGGGGCGCCAATTGCGGAAATCTCTCGTCTGCCGTCGGCCCCTGCGCCCTTGAGATGGGGCTGGTCGAAGCCGGCGATGGAGAGGCGCTCGTTCGTATCTATCAGGTCAATACCGATAAGATTATCCACGCCCGCTTCCCGGCACGAAACGGTCAGCCAATCACGACCGGGACCTTTGAGTTGGCTGGCGTCGCCTCAAGCGGGGCACGCATCGCGCTCGATTTCGTTGACCCTGGCGGTTCGGTCTCCCCAGCACTCCTGCCCACAGGCAATGCAATCGACATCATCGACCTTGACGGCAAACAAATCGAGGTCTCGCTTGTAGACTCCACCAATCCAGTCGTTTTCGTCGAAGCTGCGGCGCTGGGGCTCGAAGGCACCGAATCTCCCGACATGATCGAAACCATCCCTCAGATGATGGATCGGCTCGACAGCATTCGCCGTATTGGCGGTGTCCTGATGGGGCTCGGCTCGACACCCGAATCGGTGCGTTTGGCCAACCCCAAGATTGCGCTTCTTTGCGCCTCCATGCCGTTCAAGGCACTCGATGGTTCGATGATCGACCCATCCGGCCACGATATCGGTGTGCGCATGGTCTCCATGGAACGCGTGCATCGCGCCGTGACCCTTACCGCCGCCATGTGCGTGGGCACCGCTTGCCAGATCACCGGCACCCTTGCCAATCGCCTGTCGTCAACTTCCGATTCCGAAATTCGTGTCGGCACGCCTTCGGGCGTCCTGCCGGTCGCGGCCGAAGTCCGCAATGATGGTCAATGGCGCGTCACCCGCACCACCGCATTTCGCACGGCCCGCTGCCTGATGCGAGGCGATGTCGCTTTGGAAGACCTGCCATGAGCTTGGTCGAGGCCTGCACGATAGTCCTTGGAGATCTGCTCTCTGGCATCGGCTTTGACGACGCCCCGCTCGACCGCCTCGAAATCATCGATGATGGAAGCGCGCTCCCGACGTCGTGGCCCATTACCGCCAACGCCGTAGCCGCTCTGGCCGCCGTTGGGCTTGCCGCGTCGCGCCTTGACGAACTGCGCAACGGCGTGACCGCCCCGGTGAGCATCAGCACGTATCATGCCGGGCTCTCAATGGCCTGTTCGAGCTATCTGACCGTTGACGGAAAATCAGCAAAATTCCGCGATCCATTCACCGGCTTTTATGAAGCCGCAAACGGACGCTGGGCTTTCCTGCATGGCAATTTCCCGCATCTGCAAGATGGCGTCCTCAAACTGCTCGGCGTTACCACCGTCGATGATGTCGCTCGGGCGGTCCGCACGCGTGATCCGTTCGATCTCGAAGCGCTGGGCATCGCCAACGGTCTGTGCATCGCCGCGGTCCGCACCCGCGCTGAATGGGAAGCAGAGGCTCAATACACCGCCATAAAAGCTCTTCCCCTGATCGAATTCGAACGCCTCGATAACGGCACCCCGCGTTCCAGCGCGTCGGGCGACCAACCCCTCTCGGGCCTGCACGTGGTCGACCTCTCCCGCGTCATCGCTGGTCCCATGGCCGGCCGCACCATCGCTGAATTCGGTGGCGACGTTCTTCTCGTTTCGGGCCCCGGCCTGCCATCCATCGAATCCCTCGTCATCGACACAGGATTCGGCAAACGGTCTGCAACGCTCGATCTTGCATCGCCCAAAGATCGCGCAACCTTCGAAGCCCTCATCGCCGAAAGCGACGTCTTCCTTGATGCCTATCGTCCGGGCTCACTGCCTGGCAGGGGCTATGACAAAGCCATGCTGACGCGCCTTCGCCCGGGCCTCGTCCATATCGATCTCGACGCTTTCTCTCGCTCCGGCCCCTGGGCCGCCCGCCGCGGCTATGACAGCCTGGTGCAGGCCACTGTCGGCATGTGCTGGGACGGCGAGAACCCGCCCGAAAACCTGCCCTGCCAGCCGCTAGATTATCTCACCGGCTATCTTGGTGCGTTGGCAGGCATGGTTGGCCTCATTCGGAGGATGGAGCAGAGTGGCAGCTGGGCTGGCCGCCTGTCGCTGGCCCGCACGGCGCATTGGATGTGGAACACCTACGACCACCTCGGCCCTCAGGTTGATGCCCCCTCGACACGTCCGTCGATCGATGATGCGCGCTCGCGCGGCTATCTTGTGCCCTACGATACCGCCTTCGGTGCCATCGAAGCCTTGCGTTCACCCCTGCAGTCGCCCGATTGGCGCTGGCTCGCGCCCCCGGCACCTTTGGGGAGCCATATGCCTGACTGGATATGAAAATGGCTGCCTCGGCAGCCATTTTCACCTCATTCCACTGGCTTTTCAGAAACCAGTATTCCATCCGCATCGGCATAAAGATAATGCCCGGGCGTAAAAGTCATGTCCCCGAACGTCACCGGCACGTCCCTAAACCCGGCCCGCGTCTTTGTCGATTTTTTCGGCGAAGTTCCAACGGCGAACACGGCGTAATCCATGGCGTCGATATCGACGCTGTCGCGGATCGATCCGTTGAGTACCAGCCCGGCCCAGCCATTGTTCAATCCTAGCGCTGCGATCTGGTCTCCCACGATCGCCACCCGGGTCGACCCGCCACCATCGACTACCAGCACCCGTCCTTTGCCCGGCTGTTCGAGAATTTCACGCAGCAGCGCATTGTCTTCAAAAGTCTTGAGCGTCACGATCTCACCCTCGAAACCGTCGGCCCGCCCGAACTTGGTCAGCGGATAATCACAAAAAGTCAGCTTTTCATCATATCCGTCAACCAGATCGGCGGTCTTCTTCATGTTCATTGTATAAGTCTCCTCTTATGGATTTTCCGGCGCTGCAAGAACCCGCACCGGCGCGCCCTCCCGCCAGGCAATGATGTTGTCCACGATGTCGCGGTGGAAAAATTCATAGGTCTCTTGCGTTACATAGCCCAGGTGCGGGCTCAGCGTCACATTGGGAGCGTTGCGCAGCGGATGGTTTGCCGGCAGGGGTTCGATATCATAGACGTCCAGCCCGGCCCTGATGCTTCCGGCGTTCAGGGCATCGAGAAGGGCGGCCTCATCGATCAGTGGGCCGCGAGACGTGTTCACGAGAATAGCGTCCTTCTTCATCAGCCCGATCTCGTTCCGCCCTACGATCTGGCGGGATCGGTCCGAAAGAATCAGATGCAGGCTGACCACATCGGCGTTACGAAACAGCGTTTCTTTATCCACCTTCCTTGCACCGCACTCCGCAGCGCGCTCTTCAGTCAGGTTCTGGCTCCAGGCAATCACATCCATTTCGAATGCTTTGGCGATCTGCGCCATCCGGCCGCCCAGCTTGCCCAGCCCAACCAGCCCTAGCGTCTTGCCGCCCAGCTTGGTGCCGATGCTCGCCTGCCATCCGCCGTCACGTACACGCTGATGCTCCTCAGCCAGATGTCGGGCGCTTGCCAGAATGAGACCCCACGCCATTTCCGGCGTGGCATTTTTTGAATCCCCTGCATAGGTGTGGCAGACAGTGATGCCCTTGGCGACTGCTGCATCGAAATCAATCACCCGCACCCGAGCACCCGTCACGTTGACCAATTTTAAATCGGGCAATCTTTCGATCAGCGAGGCTGGCAGAGCCATGCGCTCGCGCATCAGGCAGACCACATCGAACCCGGAAAGCACTTTTGCAGCTTCGTCTTCGCTGCCGAGATTTCTGTCGAATACCTCAATGGCGACATCCGGTCCCAGCTTGCTCCAGTCCGCCAGGCCGAGCGCCACGTTCTGATAATCGTCGAGGACGGCAACTCTCAGTGTCATCGAATATCCCCTAAATGTAAGCCGACGCGTCGACGCCAACAGAGCGCGCTTCGCTTGCGATCATCTCAAGATCGGCTCCTCCAAGCAAAATCCCGTTCCGCCGCCGCTCTTCGGCCCGTAAGGCTTCGGGTTCACCGGGCATCAGCACGGGCTGATCGGAATAAACCGGCGTCGAGCCCTTGGCTCGCGAAACCAGTTCGCCCATTCGCTCGCGATAATCCTCTCCCATGAAAATCCCCGGCTTGAACGCTACCATCATGTGCCCGACATTCTGCGGCGCATCGAATCTCTCATACTGGTTGCGCACTTCGCCCCCGAATGCAGCCCCGGTCATCACGCCGGCCATGACTTCCATCATCAGCGACAACCCCGAACCCTTCGGCCCGCCCAACGGCAGGATCAGCCCTTCATAGCCCGCCTGCGCGTCGGTTGTTGGGTTGCCGTCCTTGTCCAGCGCCCAGCCTTCGGGGATCGGTTCCCCAGCTGCCGCAGCGCGGCGTATCTTGCCCCGCGCCACCACCGATGTGGCCATGTCCAGAATGATCGGTGGATTGCCTGGCGCTCCGAACGCGAACGGGCTCGTTCCCAAGAGCGGCTCGCGCCCGCCCCATACCGGCATGGCCGGCGAGGCGTTGGTGAAAACCAGTGCCGCAAATCCGGCATCGACCGCCTGCAGCAGATAGCAGGCCGCCATGCCGAAATGGTTGGAGTTCTTGACCCCCACCATGCCGATCCCGAATTGCTCGGCCCGCTCGGTTGCCATGGTCATGGCTTTGGTCGCAGCGAGAAATCCGAACCCATTGCCGCCATCGAGCAACGCCGCGACGGGGCTGGGCTCACTCATCGCAAATTCGGGAACGCGCTCCACCATGCCGCGTCGGATGCGCTCAAGATAGATGGAAAGCCGAGACACGCCGTGCGAAGCGACACCCCGCAGGTCGGCAAGCACCAGACATTCTGCAATACGCGCCGCGTTTGGGGTTGGCACGCCCTCAGCGTTGAAAATGTCCGTAACGAGCGTCTGAAGCTTTTGCGCATCGACGGTGCGGGCAGGGGCCGCTGAATTCATTTTGCGCCTCCTCTATGTGGTCCGACTTCCGGACACGCTATTTGTAATACAGGCAGGCAGGATTGCCGCCCGTTTGTTTCAGCTCTCGTGCCGGTATCCGGCGCGTGCCAGCTCGAGAAAACTGGTCACCGATGCGGCGATCGCCATACGCGGGCGCCGGGCGATCATCAGCTTGCGCACCGCCCAATTCTCGGCCAGCGGGGCGTGCACCAGGTCGGTGCCAGCCAGAAGATGAATGGACGTGTTGCGCAAAAACCCGATCCCGAATCCCGCCTCGACCATGCGTACAAGCGATGGGAAGCTCTCCACGCTGACTCTGGCTCCCAACGTGTGACCAGCCTTGCGCGCCGCCTCGTTGATAAGCCGATCGAGCGCGCCCATATGGTGCACCCCGACGACCTCATGGCTCATCGCCATATCGAAACTTATGGGGCCACCTGCAAGAATTTGATTTGCAAGAGGATGATCGGGCGAGGCGATAACACCCACATCGTCATCCTCGAACACCTCGGCGTCGAACGCCGAATAGTCGTAATTGTCGGCAAAGATCGCCAGATCGACCTGCGCATCCTCCAGTGCCGTCAAGGTGGCCCGCCCCGCCATTTCACGGATATCGAGCCGCACGCCCGGGTGCTTCTTTGCGTAGCTCGCCAGCAGTTCGGGCAAGCGCCCCGACAGGGCTGAGCTCGACGAAGCAATGCGCAACTGTCCGGCATCTCCCGAGGCAAAGCCGCTCATGGCCGTGTGTAGGTCGCTGATCTCGCGGAAAATCCGCCGGCAACCTTCAGCATATCGCGTGCCTGCTGAGGTTAGAGACACCCCGCTGGCAGACCGGTCAAACAGAACAATTCCCATACGGGCCTCGAGATCGGCGATACGACGGCTGACGGCCGAAGGCGCGATGTTCTCGCGTTCGGCCGTTTTGGCGATGGATCCGTCCCGCGCGAGCGCGAGGACGAGGCGAGCCGTAATGGGGTCGAAATGCTGCATGAACCAGTCCCGGTTTTCGGTTTGGCTCACTATAGCAATTTCCCCTCACTTTCGACCAAGCCTTTGGTCTGGTGCAAAAAATCTATTCGCTCAGCCCCAGACGACGGCGGGCGGAGGGCGACAGCGTGTGAATGTCGTTGTGGAGCACGAAGCTCTGGTAGAGCCTGATGCGATCCATCTGTTCTCCGATGGCCCACATCGCGGCCCTGACCTTGGTTGGCATCTTCATGGCATCTCTCCCTGGTGAGACTTGCTGTCAAGAGATAGGCCGCGCAACTGTCTACCGCCATCGCCCTTTGGTGACAGGGGCTATCGCACCACGGCAAGGCGAAATGCGTGTTTCGCCTAGTGGGGTTGAGCCGCCCGCTCGGGTTTGGGAATCCACAGCGGAACCAGAATGGGCAGAAACATCAAAACCATCACCACGCGGAACAGGTGGTGCAGGCTGACAAAGGCTGCATCGAGCCCCAGCGCAATTGAAATCAGGCTCATTTCCGGCAATCCGCCTGGCACCAGCGCCAACAGCCCGGCGGCAAATGGAATGTCCAGCCAGGTCTGGAAGGCGAGCGCGAAAATAGAAGCTATGCAAAGATTGACGACGGTCAGGCCGCCGCCGACCATCAATCCCGCCAAAACCTGGCGGATCGTGGTGTTGGAAAAGAACTGCGCCACCGACGTGCCGATTACGACCTGCGCCACAATGACGAACAATTGCGGCGGGCTGCTCGCCGTGAACCCGAAATAATGGACTATACCCGATAGAATCAGTGGACCCGTGAGATGCGCGCCGGGCAGTCTGATCTTGCGCCCTCCGATGATTCCGATCACCAGACACGCTCCCAAGATCGCGTAATCCCGGAATGGTATGGACAATGTGAAATCAATCGTGCGGTTCATTGTTGTGGGACCACTGCCGGTCCCGACCCAGACGATGACCAGTGGAACGATGATCAGAATCACAGCAAGCCGCATTCCATGAACCAGCGAGAGCGCCCGAACGTCGGCGCCGTAAGCCGGCCCGAGCACAAGAATTTCCGAAAGCCCACCGGGTGCCGCGGAAAAGGCGGCAGTCGGGCGGTCGAGTTTGCCCAACTTCAGGCAGATAAACAGTCCCATCGCCGTAATGATCACGCAGTACACGGCGACGCCTGCCAGCGAAAACGCCCATTCACCCGCGCGGTTGACGATGGAAGGTGTAAAGGCCGCCCCCGCCATCAACCCGATGGTGCCGATCATTACCGAGCGGAGCCCCCAATGGGTCGGCACCCGAATGCCCATCATGGCGCAGGGAATCGTCGAGAGCATCGCCCCCACCAGCCAGCCAAGCGGAAAGTTCAGCAGGTATCCGATAAGGCCGCCAAGGGCGCCGATAATCAATGTGCGGGCGTAGAAGTAAATCTGATGCATGATAGCGTCGGTCCGGGCCTGGGGAGCGTTCGGCAATATGAGCGGACATCCACTGCCTACCAATCAGGCCATCACTGACAATTGCCCAGCTGCGATTGGGCCATCGCGAGCCGGCAACGAGCAGGGTGGAATGCCGTCAGAGAAAGTTGGAGGCTCTTTTCGATTTATTGGCGGGACGAGGTGAGGCTTGGAACGCCGTGCCGCTTCAATGGTACGGAAAAGGTCTAGGGCTTGCATTCCGCCGCAAGCCCATTGTATGCAATTGGATACAAGGGAGCGGAAATGACAAGATCCGAACGTCGTATCGAGATTCCACAGGGGCAGGACGCCTATCAGCGCCTGGTCGCGGAAATTCGCGCGGGCACGCTCATGCCAGGCGACCGTTTGCTGGAAACCGAACTCGCCAGCCGGTTGGGAATTTCGCGCACGCCCGTCCGCGAGGCTATCAGGCGCCTCGAGGCGGACGGACTCGTCAATCACGTGCCGCGTTCGGGGGCTGCCATCCGCAAGCTCGATTATTCAGAAGTCACTGAACTCTACGAAATGCGCGTCGTGCTCGAAACAACCGCCGCTCGCCTGGCAGCCCGCACGGCCTCGGACGTTGAGCTTTCCGAAATGGAAGTGATCAACCTCGAGATGGGTGAAGCCCAGACCGACGGAGCGCGCCTTTACGAGCTCAATCGCCAGTTTCATCGCGTGATCTTCGATGCAGCCCGCAACCGCTATCTTGGCCATTCCATGCGCGCGCTGCAAAAGACCATGCTCATTCTCGGCCCCTCCACGATGGAGGAAACAGGTCGTGCCGCCCAGGCCATCGATGAGCACACCAATCTGCTCGTCGCCATGCGCAACCGCGACGAAGCGGGAGCCGAAGCGGCAATGCGCGAGCACATGCTTGCCGCGCATCGCTCGCGCCTGCGCCAGTTTCGTGAACGACCGATCCAGAACGAGGAGGAATAGACGATGGGCGAGGCTACCTCACAGGCCACGCTGACCGAGACACTATGGGACGTGATCGTGGTCGGGGGTGGCAATGCTGCGCTTTGCGCTTCGATTGAGGCAGCCGAAACCGGCGCCCGCGTTCTGCTGCTCGAAGGCGCCCCCAAACCCTATCGCGGCGGCAATTCGCGCCACACCCGCAACTTCCGCTGTATGCATCAGGGCCCACTGTCCGTTCTGACCGACGCCTATGAGGAAGACGAATATTTCAACGATCTAATGCTCGTCACCAAGGGTAAGACCGACGAGCATCTGGCGCGCATGGCCATCCGCACTTCCGAGACCTGCCTGCCCTGGATGGAAAAGCACGGCGTGCGCTTCCAGCCCTCGCTCTCGGGCACGCTCTCGCTTTCTCGCACCAACGCCTTTTTCCTTGGCGGCGGCAAAGCCCTCGTCAACGCCTATTACAACACGGCCGCCGATCTGGGTGTCACCATCCTCTATGAGGCCAAGGTTTCCCATATCACCATCGAAAACGACATTTTCGAATCACTGCGCGTCACCGTCGACGGCAAGGACCTCGAAATCGCGGGCAGGGCGGTGGTCCTCGCCTCGGGCGGCTTTCAGGCCGATCTCGAATGGCTCGCCCGTGCCTGGGGCCCTGCAGCCAGGAACTTCCTCATTCGCGGCACACCCTACAATCGCGGCGAAGTGCTAAAGGATATGCTCGACGCCGGCGCCCAAAGCGTTGGTGATCCCACCCAGTGTCACGCCGTCGCCATCGATGGCCGCGCCCCCAAATACGATGGCGGCATTGTCACCCGACTCGATTGCGTGCCGTTTTCTGTCGTCGTCAACAAGGACGGCCAGCGTTTTTATAACGAAGGCGAGGACGTCTGGCCCAAACGCTATGCCATCTGGGGCCGTTTGGTCGCCGCCCAGCCCGAACAGGTCGCCTACGCCCTGATCGATGCCAAGAGCTCGAAGCTGTTCATGCCCTCGGTTTTCCCGGCCATCAAGGCCGGTTCCATCGCCGAACTCGCCCAGAAAATGGAGCTGCCGGTCGAGGCTGTCGAAAAAACGGTCGCCGAATTCAACGCCGCCTGCCGTCCGGGCAAATTCCACCCCACCGAACTCGATGGCCTGGCCACGGAGGGCCTTGAGCCCGCCAAGACCAATTGGGCCCGCCCGCTCGATACACCGCCCTATTACGGCTATTCGCTCCGCCCCGGCGTCACCTTCACTTATCTCGGCCTCAAGGTCGATGACACCGCCCGCGTCAGCGGCGCCAATGGCCGCTACGTCAATGTCTGGGCCGCCGGTGAAATCATGGCCGGTTCGATCCTCGGACAGGGCTATCTCGCCGGTTTCGGCATGACCATCGGAACCGTCTTCGGACGCACAGCCGGCAAGGAGGCCGCCGCTCATGTCAATTGATGCCCTCGGAACCCTGTCCAACCGCACCGCCGTCGATTTCGACACCGGCGAGGACGCCGCCATCAACGAGGCCCGTCGCCAGCTCGAGATCTGCAACGCCTGCCGCTATTGCGAAGGCTACTGCTCGGTCTTTCCCGCCATGACCCTGCACCGCGCCTTTTCGGACGGCGAGGTAACCCAGCTGGCCAATCTCTGCCATAACTGCCGTGGCTGCTATTACGCCTGCCAATACACCGAACCCCACGAATTCAACCTCAACCTCCCCTGCGCCCTTGCCGAGGTCCGCGTTGAAAGCTGGGAAAAATTCATCTGGCCCAACGGCCTGGCCGCGCTGTTCCAGAAAAGCGGCATGGCGCTGGCCGGTGCCCTGGCCGCTGGCATCGCGTTTATCCTGATAATCGCCTACGCCATCCGCCCCGAAAGCGGCGAGGGCTTTTATGCGGTCATCTCCCACACCGTCATGGCGACGCTCTTCACCGTTACTTCGTTCCTGCCGCTGGCCCTCGTGGCCGTCGGTGTCTGGCGCTATTGGCGCCATGTCGGCGGTGAGCGCGTCACCATCAGGCATCTCCATGATGCGCTGGTCGATGCCGGCAAACTCAAGAACCTCTCAGGCGGAGCCGCCGAGGGCTGCAATTACGAGAATGAAGATCGCTACACAATGGCCCGCCGCTGGGCGCATCAGGCCGTCATGTGGGGCTTCGTGCTCTGCTTTGCGGCCACGTCGTCCGGCACGGTCCTGCACTATGGCTTCGGTATGGAAGCGCCCTATGGGTTATTCTCTCTGCCCAAACTGTTCGGCGTCCCGGGCGGCATCCTGATGACACTCGGTGGCATCGGGCTCATCGCCCTCAAACTGCGCGCCGAAAAGAACCTCGGCGCTCCCGCGGTCTGGGGCGGGGAAATGGCCTTCGTGGTGCTGCTCACCGCAACCGCCGCCACCGGCCTGGCGCTTTATTGGGCCACCGGCACCCCCGGCGTACGTCCGCTACTCATAGCCCATCTGGGAGCCGTCTTTGCGCTGTATCTGACGCTGCCCTACACCAAGATGGTCCACGTCCCCTTCCGTCTGGCCGCGCTCGTCCGCGACGCCCAGACCAAGGGCTCCTGACCCTAGAGCAAGTGCGCGGCGATGATCTCGCCGCGCGCCTTGCCGGAACAATTTTCGTCCTGAACAATCAATACGTCAGCTGAGGCCAGCGAGGATAAATGCCCGCTGTCGGTCTGCCGGATCGGCTCGACCTGGGTTCCGCGCTCTGCATCGCTCACCAACCGCCCGCGCATGAAATGCCGGCGCGGTCCATTGGGTGGCAAGTCTTCGGCCAGCGGGAGATATAGTGCAGCGGGCAGGGTGCCGCCCATCATTTTCAGCACTGCCGGCAAAACGAAAATCCGCGCCGTCACCAGTGCGGAAACGGGATTGCCCGGCAGCCCGAACACCACCGTCTTGCCCGTGCGGCCCAACATCAGCGGCTTGCCTGGCCGCATGGCGATGCGCCAGAAATCGATATCGACCCCGTTCGCCTTGAGCATGTCCTGCACGAAATCGTGCTCGCCGACACTGGCCCCGCCGGTCGTGAGCAAAATATCGGGCTTCTCGGCCAGCGCCCGACCGAGCGCGTCGCCCAACACATCCCTGTCGTCGGCAACGATTCCCAGATCGCGCACCTGCGCACCGTGCCCTGTAAAGAACGCGCCCAGCCCGACCGAGTTGGACGCGACGATCTGATCGGGTCCAACCACGCCCCCCGGCGCCACCAGTTCATCCCCGGTCGCCAGGAGCGCTACACGCGGACGCACTGAAACCGCCACGTCGGCGACATTGCCCGCCGCCGCCAACGCGATCTTGCGTGGATCGAGCGCAGCTCCTGCCGCAACCAGCACATCGCCTTGGCCAAAATCCTCGCCGCGAAACCGTATGCTGCGCCCCGGCGCTACATCGCATTCAAAGGTGATGGCGTCGCCCTCGGCCCGTGTCTCTTCTTGCATGATGACGGCATCGGCCCCGGAGGGCACAGGCGCACCGGTAAAGATCCGCGCGCATTGGCCCGGCCCGACCGTTCCGTCAAACCCGGCCCCGGCCTGCGAAGCGCCGATCATTCTCAGCGTAACGCCGGGCTGCACGTCCTCTGCCCGTACAGCGTATCCATCCATGGCGCTGACATCGAATGCGGGGTTGAACAGCTTGGCGCACACATCCTCGGCCAGGACCCGTCTTGCCGCCTCGGCCAGAGCAACCCGCTCGCTGCCAAGCGGACGCACGGATTTCAGAATCCGCTCCAGCGCCTCATCGACCGAAATCAACTTTGCACCCGCTTGAAGTCCCCAGACTTGCCGCCGCTTTTTTCCATCAGTTGCACGCCCGAAATGGTCATGGATTTGTCCAACGCCTTGGCCATGTCGTAAAGCGTCAGCGCGGTGATCGAAGCTGCGGTCAGCGCCTCCATCTCAACCCCTGTCCGCCCCACGGTCTCGACAGTCGCCGCGATCGCGATGGTATCGGGCGCCTCGCCGCGCTCGATCTCCACGCCGATCTTCGTTATCGGAATTGGGTGGCAGAGCGGGATCAGTTCGGAGGTCTTCTTGGCCGCCATGATCCCGGCCACCCGGGCCACGGCAATCGCATCGCCCTTCTTGAGCGTGCCCCCGAAAATCGCCTCGACGATCTCGGGCGTCGCGTGCAACACGGCACCCGCAACCGCGCGCCGCACGGTTTCCTCCTTGCCCGAAATATCGACGATCCGCGCCGCGCCCGTCTCGTCGAGATGGGTCAGATCGCGCACCATCTCAGGCTCCCGTCAAAAGCGTGCGGGTTGCCGCCGCCACATCGGCCTGCCGCATCAGGCTCTCCCCGACGAGGAAACACCCAACGCCAGCCTCGGTCTCGAGATATTGGATATCCGCGTGGGTGAAGACGCCGCTTTCCGACACCAGAAGTTTGTCGCCCGGCACCAGTTTCGCCAGAGCGACAGTGGTTTCCAGCGTCACCTCAAAGGTCCGCAGATTGCGGTTGTTGATGCCGATGAACTCGGCGCCCAACGCCAGCGCACGCTCGGTTTCCTCTGCGTCATGAACTTCCACCAGCGCATCCATTCCCCATTCGGCAGCGCTCTCGAGCAAAATCCGAGCGGCAACATCGTCGACCGACGCCATGATGATCAGAATGCAGTCCGCGCCCCAGGCGCGTGCTTCGATAACCTGATAGGGCTCGAACAGGAAATCCTTGCGCAGCGCCGGAAGTCCCGTCGCCGACCGCGCCGCGCCCAGAAAATCCGGCCGCCCCTGAAACGATGGCGTGTCGGTCAAAACCGAAAGACACGCCGCGCCACCGTCTTGATAGGCCCTGGCCAAAACCGGCGGATCGAAATCGGGCCGGATCAATCCTTTGGATGGACTGGCTTTTTTGACCTCGGCGATCAGCCCGTATGTCCCGGCGGCCCGCTTGGCCTGCAACGCGGCGGTAAATCCGCGCGGCGCATCCTGCTCCCGCGCCATTGCGGTCAATTCGGCCAGCGGCACGGCCGATTTGGCCGCCGCGATTTCCTCGCGCTTGTAGGCCTCGATCTTGCGCAGAATATCGGTCATTGCGCCCCCGAAACGGCAACGAGTCTATCGAGCGTCCCCCTGGCCTTGCCGCTATCGATCGCCTCGGCCCCCATCGCCACACCCTCGGGCAGCGTTTGCACCTTGTCAGCGATGATGAATGCCGCGGCCGCGTTGAGCAGCACAATGTCGCGATACGCTCCCCTGGCGCCATCGAGCAGCTTGCGCAGCTCGCCGGCATTGTGTTCGGGATCGCCCCCGACGAGATCTTCGAGCCTGGCGCGCGCAAGCCCCGCATCCTCGGGCGTCACCTCAAAGGAGGTCAGATTGCCGTTCCTGATCTGGGAGACGAAGGACGGCCCGGTGGTCGAAAGCTCGTCCAGCCCGCTGTCCCCATGCACGACCCAGGCCGCTTGCGCCTGATTGGCCAGCAGCGCGGCAGCCACCGGTTCCACCCACTCATTGTCGAACACGCCCAGCAGGTAGCGCTTCACCCCGGCCGGGTTGGACTGTGGACCGAGCAGGTTGAACATGGTCCGCACGCCCATTTCTGCGCGGGTAGGGCCCACATGGCGCATGGCCGGATGGTGATTGGGCGCGAACATGAACCCGATGCCCGCTTCGCGTATGCAGGCCGAAATCTGTTCGGGCGTCAGCTCGAGACTGATGCCCAGCTTTTGCAGCGCTTCGGCTGAGCCCGACTTCGACGACAGGGCCCTGTTGCCATGCTTTGCCACCGGAACCCCGGCAGCGGCCACCACGATGGATGCGCCGGTTGAAATGTTGAGCGTTCCCGCGCCGTCCCCGCCGGTCCCCACGATATCGATGGCATCGGCCGGCGCTTCGACGGGCACCATCTTGTTGCGCATGATCGAAACGGCCGCCGCGATCTCGCCCACCGTTTCGCCCTTCACCCGCATGCCCATCAGGAACGCGCCGATCTGGGATGCCGTCGCTTCCCCGCTCATGATGATGTCCATCACCTGGCGCATTTCCGTGCCGGTCAAATCCTTGCCATCGGCAATCCGGTTCAGTGCGCCCTTGATGTCCATGTTCGTCCCTTCCTTTGGTGCGCATTCGGAGTAGCGCACCGCACGGACAGGAGCAAGTGGTCGTGCCAAAGCGTCCGCCGGTCCATCGGACCGCGGTTATCGCAAAACTCAGAGACGGCATGGGGCGATGAACGCTCCGCATGATTTAGTTTTTATATGAAGCGATCATCGCCCCACGCATCCGGGGTTTTGGGCTTATGGCGGCGTCTCGGGCTGGGGTTTGTCGTCCGGGATATTGGCATTTTTAGTGGGTCGGTTGGCGAACCGGGAATCCGGTGCCCACTTTCCCTGCCAACCTCCCGTCGGTGCCCCTCTCCCTTTCGGGAGTACGACGTGGACTCCCATCCTCGCCCGGCCATCCGTCCGCTTTGGGCCTTCCCTGCAGCGACCCGCATGGAACCCGGACCGGCCTGTCGGATGGGATCGAAGTGCCCGGAGGCCGATGCGGTCCTAAGGCTCGGACCCATGCTCCCCCTTCTCCAATCCCGCCCTCACCGGAAGCTCGTATGCATCCTCGTCTCTGGTGCGGCCGTGCGGGAACAATGGCACGGGGGTGAGGGGGCGGGGATAAAGTTTTTTGCGCAGCGTTTCCACCTTCACCCACGTCATCCTCGGGCGTTGCTGCCCTCGCGCATAGCGCTCCGGGCGTTCGCGCCTCAAATCGCTCCACCGGAGCGATTTGCCTACGGACGGCACTCACTCCCCGGGTCGAGCCCGAGGATGACAATGAGTGGGGTAAGTGCTGGCGAAAGACTGCGGGCGGCGCTTGCCTGCTCGCAGTCGACAATAGCCGTTCAAGCGGCCTGGTCGGCGTTGAAATCGCGGGCGATGTTCAAGAAGTTCTGCAGGATGGCGTGCCCGTTTTCCGAGGAAATGCTTTCGGGATGGAACTGGACTCCATGCAGCGGCAAGTCGCGATGCTGGAGCCCCATGATCTGCCCGTCATCGGATCGGGCCGTCACGGTCAGTTCGGCGGGCAGGGTATCGTCACGCACCACCAGCGAGTGATAGCGGGTGGCCTCGAACTGCTTGTTAAGCCCGCGAAACACGCCACGCCCGTCATGGGTGATGGTGGAAACCTTGCCGTGCATCGGATGCGGCGCACGCACCACGTCGCCACCAAAGGCCTGACCCATCGATTGCAGCCCCAGACAAACCCCGAACAGGGGGATTTCGCCTGCGAAACGCGAGATCAGCGGCAGGCAGATTCCTGCTTCGTTGGGCGTGCATGGACCGGGCGAAATGACGATAGCGTCGGGCGCCTTTTCGGCGACCTCATCGAGCGTGATCTTGTCGTTGCGCGCCACATCGACCTCGGCCCCCAGCTCGCCGATGTAATGGACGAGATTGTAGGTGAAGCTGTCGTAATTATCGATCATCAAGACGCGCATTTTTTACCCGCTACTGACCCACTTTGGCCTGGCCGGCATAGCGTAACGCTTCCTCGGCGGCGCTGAAAAGAGCCTTTGCCTTGTTCTCGCACTCGAGTTGCTCAAGTTCGGGCTTGGAATCGGCGACGATCCCGGCGCCGGCCTGCACATAGAGCTTGTTGTCTTTGAGGATTGCTGTGCGCAAGACGATGCACGTATCCATGCGCCCGTCAGCCCCGAAATAGCCCACGCACCCGGCGTAAACGCCACGCCGGGCCACTTCGAGTTCGTCGATGATTTCCATGGCGCGCACTTTTGGCGCACCCGAAACGGTGCCAGCGGGAAACCCGGCGGCCAGCGCATCGATATTGTCGTATTTGGGATCGAGCTTGCCCACCACATTGGAAACGATGTGCATGACGTGGGAATAGTATTCGAGGAAATATTTGTCGGTGACCTTCACCGTCCCGATCTGCGACACGCGCCCCACATCGTTGCGGCCCAGATCGAGCAGCATCAGATGTTCCGATAGCTCCTTGGGGTCGGCCAGCAACTCCTCGGCCATCTCCTTGTCCTGTTCGGGTGTCGCCCCGCGTTTGCGCGTTCCGGCAATCGGGCGGATCGTGACTTCGCCCTCATCGACGCGGACGAGGATTTCAGGGCTCGATCCCGCCACGGCGAAGTCGCCGAAATCGAGGAAATACATATAGGGCGAGGGGTTGGTACGCCGCAGCGCGCGATAAAGCGCCGTGGGCGGCAAAGTGAAATCGGCGGAAAACCGTTGGCTGAGCACCACCTGGAAGATATCGCCCGCCGCGATATAATCCTGCGCCGTGCGAACCATCGCAAAGTAATCATCGCGCGAGGTGTTCGAGCTGATCTCGATCTTTGCCAGATCGGGAATTTCGCTCACGCGGGGCAGGGGCTTTTCCAGCCGCACGATCGCATCCTCGATCCGCTCATTGGCCGCTTCGAACGCCTGGCGGGCCGTGACGCCCTCGCGGGGATAGACCGGTGCGGTCAGAAACAATTCATCCCTGAGCGTGTCGAACACGGCAAGCAACGAGGGCCGCATCATGATCGCGTCCGGCACCCCGATCGAATCGGGATTGGTGTCGGGCAGCTCTTCCATGAACCGCACCATGTCGTAACCTAAATACCCGAACACGCCTGCCGAGTTGGCGGGCAACGCGTTGGGCATATCGATCTGGCTCTCGGCGATCAGTGCCCTTAGGGCGTCGAGGGGACGTTCACCGAGCGCACGATAGCCATCGGGGGCCGTTTGTGCAGAGCGGTTGATCTCAGCCACGCCATCGCGAACCCGCCACAACAGGTCGGGATCGAGCCCGATGATCGAGTAACGCCCGCGCACAGCACCCCCTTCGACCGATTCGAGAAGGAAGCTGTAGCGCCGCCCTTCGGCCAATTTCAGATAGGTACCGATCGGCGTTTCAAGGTCGGCCACGATGCGCTTGTAGAGAACCTGTCCCTTGCCCGCATCATAGATTTCCGCAAAGGAAACAGAGTCATAGCCGTCAGGCATGGCCAACCTATTCGAGCCCGATCACGCGATTGAGGGCTTCCTCATTGATCCTGATCCCAACGTCGGATCGCAGTCCTTCGACAAAATTGGCAAAGATCAGATCGGGGAAATCCACTTCCAGGGCCTCGGCAACCTGGGACGGAGCATCCTCCGCGGCCGGCGTCACATCGGTCACCTGGAATACAACGACATCGCCGTCCTGTGTCGAGACGTAATCGGCATACCCCTCACCGCCCTGGAACGCCGCCTGAGCCACGTCGGGGTCGACCGCAGCACCGGCGCTGTTGCGCGAAAAAGGTGCGGAACTCTGCGGAATCTGGCCCTGTTCGGCGGCGACCGTGAAGATGTCGCTGCCGCCATCGATTGCGGCCACGATATCATCTGCAGTGCGCGTCATTTCCATATCGGTCTGCAGATCCTGCCAGGCGGCGATCGCCTCATCCCGCACCTCGTCGAGCGTCTGGTCGCGCGCTGGCTGAACCTCGGAAAGCTCGAAGAAAACGGTGCGGTTCGAACCGAGGCTGATGGCCGGGGTCACGCGCGCATCGGGCGAGGCGGCAAACACCGCATTCGTGATCGTCTGGGTCGAACCTTGCGGAAGCGTGGCGATATCGGCCAATTGCGCCCCGTCCGCTGTCAGGTCCAGATCGTGGATCTCGAGCCCATACTGTTCGGCAACCTCGGAGATCGGTTGGAAAGCTGCCCGGGCTTCTTCGATTTCGTC
The DNA here is from genome assembly GCF_037044555.1 of Pelagibacterium nitratireducens. NCBI lineage: Bacteria > Pseudomonadati > Pseudomonadota > Alphaproteobacteria > Hyphomicrobiales > Devosiaceae > Pelagibacterium > Pelagibacterium nitratireducens. Next base: position 2,109,940 of record NZ_CP146275.1, on the reverse strand, counting down.
GTAAACGTCAAAGAGCATATCCTGCGCCTTGCGCGCCGCAACCGACTGCTCGACCTGATCGCGCACGACGTCAAGCGGCTGCTGTCCGCCGTCCTCGATCGCACTCACCCAGATGACGCGATAACCATTGCTGCCTTCGAGGACGACATATCCGTTCTGCTCGAGCCCGAACGCGGCCTGCGCCAGATTGGCATCGGTGATCTGGCTTTCCGCCAGCGTGCCGAGCGAGGCGACCTCCGTCTGCAAACCCGCTTCCGACACCACGCTCGCAAAGCTCGCGCCGCTTTCGGCTCCGTCGATAAACGGCTGCGCGGCTTCGGCATCAGGCAGAACCAACTGGCTGATTGTCCGGCGTTCGGGCGCAATGAATTGCCCGGAAATCCGGTCGTACTCGGCGGCAATTTCCTCCTCGGTGACTTCGATGCCTTGCGCCAATGCATCGACTGTCAGGGGCAAAAGGCTTACCGACCGGGTTTCAACGGTGCGGAACCGGGCCTGGTTTTCCGTAAAGAATTGCTGCAATTGCTCATCGCTAGGCTCTTCGGTCACCGAAAAAAGCACGGGATTGAGTTCGACATATTCGATGGTGCGCTGGTCGCCGTCATAGGATCGCGCAATATCGAGCGCGACCTGGGGAACGTCGGCGCCGGCGAAAATCGTTCCGATCTGCTCACGCGCCGCCGCGCGCCGCTGGAGGTTGAGATATTCGGTTTCGGTGTAGCCGGACTGGCGCAGCATGGAGACAAATTCGCTCGCGTCAAACAGGCCCAGCGCGCCGGCAAAGTTGGGATCCTGCCGCACAAGTTCCGCCAGCTTGGCATCCGAGGCGCCAAGCCCCAGATCGCTGGCCAGGATTTCGATCGATGCGTCATTGGCCAGCCGCGCGATGGCGGAATTGGGAATGCCGAAACTGACCGCCTGCTGAGCGCTCGGAGCCATACCGGTCTGCGCGGCGAACTGGTTGACCTGGCTGCGATAGACCCGGTCGAAATCGCGTACCGAAATGTTCTGGTCCCCGACCCGGGCCACCGTATTGGCGTTGAGGTCGAGAAAGACACTCGGAATGCCGAAACCGGCGACCGCGATGATCAGAACACCCAGGAAGACTTTGGCGACCCAGCTGCGGCCGAAATTGCGAAGATTATCGAGCATTTAGTACCGATCGGTTGAGGGCGGACTCTAGCCTATTGTCGTAGGTTCACCCTATGGCATTCCAAGCGCGCGCATAATAGACAGGGTGTATCGGGCCCTGCAAGCCGCACGCAGGACGCCCGGTTAAGCCATTCTCCGTGTGCGTGCAAGGTGTTGTTGGGGTAGCGGATGCAGGAGCGATTGCGGCCACTGATTGCCGGGAACTGGAAGATGAACGGAACAAGCGCAGCGCTCGAGCAGATCGCCCGGCTCAAGACCCTTCTCGGTGAAGCCGGAAATATCGACAGTGACGTTCTCGTTTGTCCGCCAGCCACCCTTTTGGAACGTGCATCCCAGAGAGCCCAAGGCAGTGCGCTCCGCATCGGTGGTCAGGACTGTCATGCAAACCCGAGTGGCGCCCATACCGGCGACGTCAGCGCCTCCATGCTGCTCGACGCCGGCGCCTCTCACGTTATCGTGGGCCATTCCGAGCGCCGCGCCGACCATGGCGAAACCAGCGAAACCGTCAGGGCAAAGGCTGCGGCCGCACTTGCCGCCGGACTTGTCCCGATCATTTGTGTCGGTGAGACAGAGGCCGAGCGCCTGGCAGGAACCGCGAATCAGGTGGTTGGCGAGCAGGTCAAGTTTTCGCTGCCCGAAACCTTCGGCGAAACGCCGATCATCGTGGCCTATGAGCCCGTCTGGGCCATCGGCACCGGGCGGACACCCACGATTGACGATATCGCCCAGATGCATGCCCATATGCGCCAGCTCCTGGTCGCACGGTTCGGCAAGGCGGGCGAAGCGGCCCTGCTGCTCTATGGCGGCTCGGTAAAGCCTTCCAACGCCGAAGAAATCCTGCGCACACCCAACGTCAACGGCGCACTGGTCGGCGGCGCGAGCCTTCTCGCCGACGACTTCTTTTCCATCATTGTCGCGGCCTGAAATGTGAACGGGAAACTGTCGCTCCGGAGGGCTGGCCAATGCCGATCTTTGCGTGTAGAACGCCCGCCAACGCGATGCCTGTGCAGAACCTTGCTTGCCGGCCGGACGGTCGGGGCAGGGCTTGAGCCGTTAAGCCTTCCCGGGCGAACACGAACCACGTGCATCTAAGAGATATTGCGTTGCCGGGATTCGCTTCCCATATGTCCCGGCTTGAGCGCGAGAGCATTTGAAGGACGAACCGTTAAATGGCCACAGTACTTATTGTCGCCTATCTGTTGATCGTGATCGCCATGATCGTGGTGATCCTGCTCCAGCGCTCCGAAGGCGGTGGCCTTGGGATGGGCGGCGGAGGCGGCGGCAATTTCATGTCCTCGCGCGGTTCGGCAAATCTTCTTACCCGGACCACTGCCATACTGGGTACGCTGTTCATGGTCACGGCCATTGGCCTCACCATCATCAGCCAGACCGATCGCAGCTCGACCTCGATCCTCGATCAGGCCGCGCAGAATCCAGACGGCACGCCGGCGACGGTGCTGGATGCTCTGGACGCCATGGGCACCGAAAACGACGATCTTGCCGTTCCCGCGCAGCCCGCCGCGACCAATGACGATCTGGTCGTGCCGGCGGCACCCGAAGAAGCGGCCCCGGCGGCTGAAGAACCTGCTGCCGAGCAACCCGAAGTGGTCGATCCCGGCGCGTCGATGATGTCGACAATGCCCGAGGAGCCCGCCGCCCAGGAGGCGCCGGCGCAGGAAACGGCGCCAAACTAGCGACGCCGGAATATGGTACGAAGAACGGGGATGGAAACATCCCCTTCTTTTTTGTGTGGGCGCGATCATTTTCGCGCTTCGAATCGAACGCGGCTTATGTAAGGTAAAACTCCATGGCTCGGTACGTTTTCATCACCGGTGGCGTGGTCTCCTCGCTCGGAAAAGGTCTTGCTTCGGCGGCGCTTGGCGCCGTGCTGCAGGCGCGTGGATACAAGGTTCGGCTGCGCAAGCTCGATCCTTATCTCAATGTCGATCCGGGCACGATGTCGCCCTATCAGCACGGCGAAGTTTTCGTGACCGACGACGGCGCGGAAACCGACCTCGATCTGGGCCATTACGAGCGCTTTACAGGCCGCTCTGCCAACCAGAAAGACAATGTGACCACCGGCCGGATCTATTCCGACATCCTGGCCAAGGAACGCCGCGGTGATTATCTCGGTGCCACCGTACAGGTGATCCCCCACGTCACCGACGAGATTAAATCCTTTGTCACCTCCGACAATGACGATTTCGATTTCGTTTTGTGCGAGATCGGCGGCACGGTTGGCGATATCGAAGCGATGCCGTTTCTCGAAGCCATTCGCCAGCTCGGCAATGAACTGCCGCGCGGCGATGCGGTGTTCGTGCATCTGACCCTGATGCCATTCATCCCCAGCGCCGGCGAACTCAAGACCAAACCGACCCAGCACTCGGTCAAGGAACTGCGCTCGATCGGCATTCAGCCCGACATTCTGCTGATCCGCTGCGACCGGCCGATTCCCGAAGGCGAAAAGCGCAAGCTTTCCCTGTTCTGCAACGTGCGGCCCTCGGCAGTCATTCAGGCGCTCGATGTCGCCTCGATCTACGACGTGCCGATTGCCTACCACGAGGAAGGACTGGACGACGAAGTGCTGGCCGCCTTCGGCATAAAGGACGCACCGGCGCCCGAACTCGATGGCTGGCGCGAGATTTCGCGCCGCGTCCACGAGCCCGAAGGCACGGTCAATATCGCCATCGTGGGCAAATATACCGGGCTCAAGGATGCCTATAAGTCGCTGTCCGAGGCCCTGGCCCATGGCGGCATCGCCAACAACGTCAAGGTCAACCTCGAATGGATCGATTCCGAGGTGTTCGAGCGCGACGATCCAGCGCCTTACCTTGAAGGTATCCACGGCATTCTCGTGCCCGGCGGTTTTGGCGAGCGCGGCTCGGAAGGCAAGATCAATGCGGCGCGGTTCGCCCGTATCCGCGACGTTCCCTATTTCGGAATCTGTTTCGGCATGCAGATGGCCTGCATCGAAGCCGCCCGCAACACAGCCCACATCCCCAAAGCCTCTTCGACCGAATTCGGTCCGACCAGGGAAGCTGTCGTGGGGCTGATGACCGAATGGGTCAAGGACAATGAAAAGCGTGCCGGTTCGGACAAGGATCTGGGTGGCACCATGCGCCTTGGCGCCTATCCCGCCCAGCTCGTGCGCGGCAGCCGGGTGGCAGACATCTACGGCACCAACCGGATTTCCGAGCGCCATCGGCACCGCTACGAAGTCAACATGACCTACCGCAAGGTGCTGGAGGCCAATGGGCTTTTGTTTTCGGGTCTTTCGCCGGACGGGATGCTGCCCGAAATCGTTGAGCGCACGGATCACCCTTGGTTCATCGGGGTCCAGTACCATCCCGAACTCAAATCCCGCCCGTTCGAGCCGCACCCCTTGTTCCGCTCGTTCATTGCAGCCGCGGTCGAACAGAGCCGTCTGGTTTAGGGCAGGGAGCCGGGTAATGGCCGAGATCGTCAATCTCCGTCAGGCCCGCAAGAACAAGCTGCGCGCTGAAAAAGAGCGCGCAGCGGATGCCAATCGCGCCAAATTCGGCCGCGGCAAGGCCGAACGCCAGGCGGCCGAGAAACAGGCTGGCCGCGACGCGAAACATCTCGATCTTCACAAACGTCAATCCCAAGACGACCAGTAGGAACCCGATCCGTTCAGGGGCGTTGTGCACGCTCATAACAAAAGACCCCAAAACGGAGGTTGCTCATGCCTACTGCATCCGGACACACAACCGCCATCCGCGCCACGCGCGCTGTTGGCACCGATGTCTATAATCTCGATGGAAAGAAGATTGGCACGGTCGAAGACATCGTTCTCGACAAGACCGACAATTCCATAATGTTTGCCGTTGTCGGTTTCGGCGGTTTCCTTGGAATGGGCGAGAAGTTTCACGCTCTTCCCTGGGCAACGCTCGATTACGATCAGGACCAGGAGGGCTATGTCGTGCCCTTCACCCGCGACGAGCTTGAAGCAGGTCCAGCCGACACCATCACCGAGTTGACCAAGGATGACGGGCTTCATGCCCGCCAGGAAGCCTATTCCTATTACAAGGTCGATCCATACTGGCATTAGCCACAGGTAATATAAGCAATGGCCCATGCGGCCCGATGCTCTGTCATCGGGCCGTATTATTTTTGCGCCAAGCCCTTCCTAAGCCGGGCCGCCTTTATTAGAAGGGCTGCAACCGGCATTCCCCATGAAACGAAGGGCGCTTCTATGTCTGCAATTGTTGACGTCATTGGCCGTCAGATATTTGACAGCCGCGGCAATCCGACCGTCGAAGTCGACGTGGTTCTCGATGACGGCAGCTTTGGCCGTGCCGCGGTGCCCTCGGGCGCTTCCACCGGCGCGCATGAAGCTGTCGAGCTGCGCGATGGCGGCGAAGCCTATCTGGGCAAGGGCGTGCTGAACGCCGTCGATAACGTCAACACCCTGATCGCCAGCGAGATCGAGGGCCTCGACGCCCTCGACCAGATCGCCCTCGATCAGGCGATGATCGACCTTGACGGCACACCGAACAAGGCCAGGCTCGGCGCCAACGCCATTCTCGGCGTATCGCTGGCCGTGGCCCGCGCCGCTGCCGAATCCAGCGCGCTTCCGCTTTGGCGTTATGTCGGCGGCCCGAATGCTCGTCTTTTGCCAGTGCCGATGATGAACATCATCAATGGCGGCGAACATGCCGACAACCCGATCGACATCCAGGAATTCATGATCATGCCGGTCGGTGCGGACTCGATCGCTGACGCGGTGCGGATCGGTTCGGAAATCTTCCATACCCTGAAAAAGGGGCTGGCTGCCGAGGGGCATAATACGAATGTGGGTGACGAAGGTGGCTTTGCACCCAATCTCAATTCCACCGAGGACGCCCTTGGCTTCATCATGAAGTCGATTGAAAAGGCCGGCTACGCACCGGGCGAGGACGTCTATCTGGCGCTCGATTGCGCTTCGACGGAATTCTTCAAGGATGGCAGCTACAATCTCAAGGGCGAGGGCAAGACCCTCGGTTCGGACGACATGGTCCGTTACCTTGAAGACCTCACCACCCGCTTCCCGATCATCTCGATCGAAGACGGCATGGCCGAAGACGATTGGGAGGGCTGGAAGGCCCTGACCGAAGCCATCGGCTCGAAGGTTCAGTTGGTCGGCGACGATCTGTTCGTCACCAATACCGAGCGCCTCAATTCGGGCATCAAGATGGGCGTCGCCAACTCGATCCTCGTCAAGGTCAACCAGATCGGCTCGCTCTCGGAAACCCTGCAGGCCGTCGAGATGGCGCACAAGGCGTCCTACACCTCGGTCATGTCGCACCGTTCCGGTGAGACCGAGGACTCGACAATCGCCGATCTCGCCGTCGCGCTCAATTGCGGGCAGATCAAGACCGGCTCGTTGGCCCGCTCGGACCGGCTAGCCAAGTACAACCAGCTGATCCGCATAGAAGAGTTCCTTGGGACCTCGGCGCGTTACGCCGGCCGTTCTATCCTCAAGGGGCAGTAGCAGTAACAGGGCAGGGGGCGCCTCGGGCGCCCCTTTTTCGATGCGATCACGCGCCATTGGCAGCGCCGGAAACCAGTCCTTAAGCATAGCTGTGCGATAAGGAGCCTTCCAGTTCCTGCGTATCGTCCGATCTCATGCCCACCCGCGTCAAACGCCCATCGATCCTGGTCAAGCTCGGCATCACCGCCGGCCTGCTCGCGTTTCAGGGCTATCTGGGCTACCATGTCGTCACCGGAACGTTCGGTATCGACAGCCAGCGCGAAATGTTGGAAGAAATCAAGGTGCTGGAGGCCCGCAGGGCGGCTCTCGAAACCGAGATCGATTCCTATGAGCATCGGATAGCCCTGTTTGACCCGCGGCGGCTCGATCCAGACATCCTGACGGAGCGGGCTCGCGCGCTTCTCGGCCTGGTGCATCCCGACGACATCATAATCGTTCCGGACGATCCGAGTTAATCGGATTGCGGTTAAGAATTAAAATTAACCGCAATTATGTTTATCGTCTTTTGTGCTATGAAATCAATGATATGCGTATTGTTTCGGCTTCGCAGCGGCGCTTGGCGTCTGGCGTCCTTCGGTCTATTGTGCATCAATGCATTCAGCATCCCGTCCAGCCTCCAAAAGGGTGGCGGCAGCGATGACGTTCTTTCCGGAGATATCGCATGGCGCGTAAAGCGACGGCCGCCAAGGCCAAATCCAATGCCCCCGAATTCACAAAGGAAGAGGAACTCCACGCTTTCCGCGAAATGCTGCTTGTCCGGCGCTTTGAAGAAAAAGCCGGCCAGATGTACGGCATGGGTCTGATTGGCGGGTTCTGTCACCTTTACATCGGCCAGGAAGCTGTCGTCACCGGCATCACCATGGCGTCCAAGAAGGGCGAAGACGCCCAGATTACCGGCTATCGTGACCACGGGCACATGCTGGTCATGGGGCTCGACCCCAAAGGCGTCATGGCCGAGTTGACCGGCCGCAAGGGCGGGCTGTCCAAGGGCAAGGGCGGCTCGATGCACATGTTCTCCAACGAACATCGTTTTTATGGCGGCAACGGCATCGTCGGGGCGCAGGTTTCGCTTGGTACCGGGCTGGCCTTCGCTTCGAAATATCGCGGCGATGGATCGGTTTCGATCACCTATTTCGGTGACGGTGCGGCCAATCAGGGCCAGGTCTATGAGAGCTTCAACATGGCCAAGCTCTGGAAGCTGCCGGTCGTCTATGTGATCGAGAACAACAAATACGCCATGGGCACCTCCGTCGAGCGGTCCGCCTCGACCACCGATCTGTCCCAGCGCGGTGTGTCCTTCGGCATCGAGGGCGAACAGGTCGACGGCATGGATGTGCGCATGGTCAGGGAAGCCGCCGAGCGGGCCATCGAACACGCCCGGTCGGGCAAGGGGCCCTATATTCTCGAAATGCTGACCTATCGCTATCGCGGCCATTCCATGTCCGATCCGGCCAAGTACCGCTCCAAAGACGAAGTGACCACCATGCGCTCCGAGCGCGATCCGATCGAGCAGGTCAGAAAGCGCATTCTCGAGCAGAAATTTGCCAGCGAGGACGAACTCAAGGATATCGAAAAGGATATTCGCGCCATCGTCACGGAAGCCGCGGACTTTGCCACCAACGATCCCGAGCCCGACACGTCCGAGCTCTATACCGACATCACCGTATAAGCGCCGGCAGGGAGACCTCACGATATGCCAACCGATATTCTTATGCCCGCGCTCTCGCCCACCATGGAAGAGGGCACTCTTGCCAAGTGGATCGTCAAGGAAGGTGACAAGGTCGGCCCCGGCGATGTCCTGGCCGAGATCGAGACCGACAAGGCCACCATGGAAGTCGAGGCCGTCGATGAAGGCGTGATCGGCAAGATTTTCGTCGCCGAGGGCACCGAAGGCGTCAAGGTCAACACCCCGATCGCCGCGTTGTTGGGCGAGGGTGAGAGCGCCGACGATGTCGCGACGCCCGAAATTGGCTCCGACGAGCCAAAGGAATCCGAAAAGCCCGGCCCCGGTACCGAAGCGGCCGAAAAATCCGAGCCCACGACAAAGGCCAAGGACGCGCCCGCCGCGCCGCAGTTCAAACCGCAGGACGATCCCGATATCCCCGACGATGTCGAGATGGTGACCATAACGGTTCGTGAAGCTCTGCGCGACGCCATGGCCGAGGAAATGCGCGCCGACAAGGACGTCTTTGTCATGGGCGAGGAAGTGGCCGAATATCAGGGCGCCTATAAGGTCACCCAGGGCCTGCTGCAAGAATTCGGCGCCGAGCGGGTTATCGATACCCCGATCACCGAGCATGGCTTTGCCGGTCTGGGCGTGGGCGCGGCGTTTGCGGGCCTCAAGCCCATCGTCGAGTTCATGACGTGGAACTTTGGCATGCAGGCCATCGACCAGATCATCAATTCCGCCGCCAAGCAGCTCTACATGTCGGGGGGGCAGGTGACCGCGCCCATGGTGTTCCGTGGCCCCAACGGTGTTGCTTCGCGCGTCGGTGCCCAGCACAGCCAGGATTATTCGGCCTGGTACAGCCACGTTCCCGGCCTGACCGTTATTGCGCCCTATACCGCGGCCGACGCCAAAGGGCTGCTCAAGGCCGCGATCCGGTCGCCCAATCCGGTCGTCTTCCTCGAAAACGAACTTCTTTATGGCACCACCGGCGAAGTGCCCAAGATGGACGATTTCGTTCTGCCGATCGGCAAGGCGCGCATCGCGCGTGAAGGCACGGACGTGACCATCGTGTCCTTCTCCATGGGCATGCGCTACGCCACCCAGGCCACCGAAAAGCTGGTTGCCGCCGGCGTCGATGTCGAACTGATCGACCTGCGCACCCTGCGTCCGCTCGATATCGATACGGTGATTGAATCGGTGAAAAAGACCGGTCGCATCGTTACCGTCGAGGAAGGTTGGCCGCAGGGCGGTATCGGCTCGGAAATCTCGGCCCGCCTCATGGAACGCGCCTTCGATTACCTCGACGCACCGGTCACCCGGGTGACCGGCAAGGACGTGCCCATGCCCTACGCCGCCAACCTCGAAAAGCTGGCCCTGCCCAGCGTCGACGAGGTCATCGCCGCGGTCAACGCCGTCACCTACCGCAGCTAAGGGAGGCTCTTGCGATGCCTATCAACATCACGATGCCCGCCCTGTCGCCCACCATGGAAGAGGGCACTCTGGCCAAGTGGCACGTCAAGGAAGGCGATAGCGTTTCTTCGGGCGACGTGATCGCCGAGATCGAAACCGACAAGGCGACCATGGAAGTGGAAGCCGTCGACGAAGGCACCATCGGCAAGATTCTGGTCTCCGAAGGCAGCGAGAACGTCAAGGTCAACGCCGTGATTGCCGTCCTGCTCGAAGAGGGCGAGAGCGCCTCCGACATCGACGAGGCCGCGCCCGCCCCCACGACCGAAGCGCCGAAGACCGAAGCCCCTAAGGACGAACCCAAGGCTGATGCCGAGGAACCCAAGGCAGAGGAAAAGTCGAAAGACACGCCCAAGGCGCCGTCTTCGAGCTCCGATGCCAAGCCAGCTCCCGAGCCGCTTCCCGCGCCCAAGTCTGACGGCAAGCGCGTGTTCGCCTCGCCACTGGCGCGGCGTCTCGCCAAGGACGCCGGGATCGATCTTGCCGCCGTTTCCGGCTCGGGCCCCAGAGGGCGCGTGATCAAGGCCGATATCGAAAAGGCCAAAAAGGACGGCGTTTCGACAAAGCCGGGCACGGCCCCCGCCACCGGTGCGCCACTGGCTGCCGGTCTGGGCAAGAACCAGGTTCTGGCCATGTACGAGGAGGGCACCTACGACATCGTGCCCAATGACGGCATGCGCAAGACCGTTGCCGCCCGCCTGACCGAATCCAAGCAGACCGTGCCGCATTTCTATCTTACGCTCGATTGCAATATCGACGCGCTGATGAAAGCGCGCGAGGAAATCAACGCGGCCGCTCCCAAAGACAAGGACGGCAAACCCGGCTACAAGCTTTCGGTCAATGATTTCATCATGAAGGCCTGGGCCATTGCGCTTCAGCAGGTGCCAAAAGCCAACGCCACATGGGCCGGAGATTCGATCCTCTATCATCACCGCTCGGATGTCGCCGTGGCGGTCGCCGTGCCTGGCGGGCTGTTCACCCCGGTCGTCAAATCCTGCGACACCAAGAGCCTTCGCCAGATTTCCGAAGAGGTCAAGGATCTGGCCACACGGGCGCGGTCGAAAAAGCTCGCTCCCCATGAATATCAGGGTGGCGCATCGGCGGTCTCCAATCTGGGCATGTACGGCATCAAGCATTTCGGCGCCGTCATCAATCCGCCGCACGGCACCATCCTCGCCGTCGGTGCGGGCGAAGAGCGGGTCTATGCGGAAAAGGGTCAGATCAAGACCGGCAGCTTCATGACCGTGACGCTTTCATGCGATCACCGCTCGGTCGATGGAGCCCTCGGGGCAGAAGTTCTGGCCGCGTTCAAGAAGCTGATCGAAACGCCCGTGATGATGCTGGCTTGAGGCGCCCCTGATGAAAACCATCCTCGCCTATGGCGACAGCCTCACCTATGGCTCCGACGCTGTCGTACAGGGCCGGCGCCACGCCTATGAGGACCGTTGGCCGACCCGGCTCGAAGTCGGGCTGGGCGGCAAGGCGCGGGTTATTGCCGAAGGTCTGGGCGGTCGTAGCACCGCCTTTGACGACTTCACCACCACGGCAGACCGCAATGGCGCGCGTATCCTGCCGACGCTGATCCACAGCCACGCCCCGCTCGATGCCGTCGCCATCATGCTCGGCACCAACGACATGAAAAGCTTTGTCTGCGGCAGCGCCCTGGGCGCTTCGCGCGGCATCAAGCGGCTCGGTGAAATCGTCAGGGCAGAGGCTCCTCAAGCTCAGCTTCTCCTGATATCACCACCCCATTGCATCGAACCGGCCAGCCCCCCGCTGGACCCCAGGTTCAGTGAGACGATCGCGGAAAGCCGCCAGCTGGCGCACCATTACAAGCGTGTCGCCGACGAACTTGGCTGCCATTTCTTCGATGCGGCAACGGTCGCCAAAGCCGATCCGGCTGATGGCGTGCATCTCGACCCGGCCAACACACGCGCAATCGGCGACGCACTGGCGCCGCTCGTCAAGGACATGCTGGGGCTCTAGCCCCGAACCAAGAGGAAAGCCATGGCAGATCAATACGATATCATCGTGATCGGCGCCGGTCCCGGCGGCTATATTGCGGCCATCCGCGCGTCCCAGTTGGGCCTCAAGGCCGCAATCGTCGAGCGCGAGCACATGGCGGGCATCTGTTCGAACTGGGGCTGCATCCCGACCAAGGCTCTGCTGCGCTCGGCCGAAATCTACGGCCACATGGATCATGCCAAGGATTACGGGCTGACAGCCGACACGTTCGGGTTCGATATCGAGGCCATCGTCAAGCGCTCGCGCGGTATTGCCGGCCGGATGAATGATGGCGTTCAGTTCCTGATGAAAAAGAACAAGGTCGATATCATCTGGGGCGAGGCAACCATCACCAAGCCCGGTGAGATCAAGGTCGAGGCGACCAAAAAGAAGGCCGTCGAACCTCAGCATCCCAAACCCAAGACGACACTGGGCGAAGGCACCTACAAAGCCAAGAACATCATCGTCGCGACTGGCGCGCGCCCGCGCGTGCTGCCCGGCATCGAACCGGATGGCGATAAGATCTGGACCTATTTCGAAGCCCTCAAGCCTGCGAAGATGCCGAAATCCGTGGCCGTGATGGGGTCGGGCGCAATCGGCATTGAATTCGCCTCCTTCTATCGCTCGCTTGGCGCCGAAGTGACCGTTATCGAACTGCTGCCGCAGATCATGCCGGTCGAGGATGTCGAGATCGCCGGTCTGGCCCGCAAGCGATTCGAAAAGCGCGGCATTTCGATTTTGACCGATGCCAAGGTGTCCAAGGTCGACAAATCCAAGGACGGGATTACCGCCCATGTCGAGCTCAAGAACGGCGACAAGAAGGAAATCAAGGCCGATGTCCTGATTTCTGCCGTTGGGGTTCAGGCCAATTCGGAAAATCTCGGGCTGGAAAAGGCTGGCGTCAAGATTGACCGCGGCGTCATTGTCGTGGATGGCCATGGCCGCACCAATGTTGACGGCATCTGGGCCATCGGCGATGTCGCCGGCCCCCCAATGCTGGCCCACAAGGCCGAGCACGAGGCCGTGCTCGCCGTCGAAACCATCGCCGGCAAGACGGTTCATGGCCTCGACAAGTCAAAGATCCCCGGCTGCACCTATTGCGAACCGCAAGTGGCCAGCGTCGGCATGACTGAAGCGAAGGCCAAGGAAGCCGGCCGCGACATCCGCGTCGGCCGTTTCCCTTTCGTGGGCAACGGCAAGGCAATCGCGCTGGGCGAGCCCGATGGTCTGGTCAAGACCATCTTCGACAAAAAGACCGGCGAGCTTTTGGGCGCACACATGGTCGGCGCCGAAGTGACCGAACTGATTCAGGGCTTTGTGGTGGCGATGAATCTCGAAACCACCGAGGAAGACCTGATGCACACCATCTTCCCCCATCCGACCCTGTCGGAAACGATGAAGGAGAGTGTACTTGACGCATACGGTCAGGCACTCAACATATGAAATGGCTCAGGGCTTTGCCGGCCGATCGTTCGTAAAGTAAATTCAAGGTTGATAATTCGGTAAGCAATTCATCCAATGTCCTCTCAGGAAGGAAGGCACCCGTGGTAAATATGGAGCGGATAGATATCTGAAACCGTCCATATTGGGGTTCGTCATGGCTCAAGAGCTCTTGATGTACTGGGTGCTGGTCGGACTGGTTATTGGCCTGATCGGCGCATTTCTGTTTGGAACCAACTTGATCTGGCGTTATCTGGCCGCAGGCGTGGCCGGATCGCTCGCGGTAAGTTTCGCCATTGCCTATTTTGGCATTGACGTACCGATAGCAAACTGGCTCATGCGCCAGCTCAGCGTGGCAGCCGCTGGGGCCGTATTCGTCGTAACCTTTGTCAGGGTGTTGGACACATCAGCCTGACGGGTTCGGAAAAGGACACAATGGTCACTCTTCTCGATACCGTAGGCACCAAATCTCCAAGACACCCTGAAAAGGCAAAGCGTCCCGACACCGAGATGCTGCGCAAGCCCGACTGGATCCGGGTCAAGGCCCCCGGTTCGGCCGTTTACCGCGAAACCCAACAGATCGTGCGCGAAAACAATCTCGTCACGGTATGTGAAGAGGCCGGCTGCCCCAACATCGGCGAGTGCTGGAGCAAGAAGCACGCCACGATGATGATCATGGGCGAAATCTGCACCCGCGCCTGCGCCTTCTGCAATGTGCGCACCGGTCTGCCGACCGCGCTCGACCCCCATGAGCCCGAAAATGTTGCAAAAGCCGTCGAAAAACTTGGCCTCGAACATGTCGTCATCACTTCGGTCGACCGCGACGATCTCGCCGACGGCGGTGCGCAGCATTTCGCCGACGTTATCCGGGCCATCCGCGCCCGCAATCCCAGAACCACCATCGAGATTCTGACGCCCGATTTCCTGCGCAAGCCGGGCGCTCTGGAAAGCGTCGTTGCGGCAAAGCCTGACGTTTTCAACCACAATCTTGAAACCGTACCGTCCAAATACCTCACGGTCCGCCCGGGCGCGCGCTATTTCCATTCAATCCGGCTGCTGCAGCGGGTCAAGGAACTCGATCCGCAGATGTTCACCAAGTCCGGCATCATGGTCGGGCTGGGCGAAGAGCGCAACGAAGTGCTTCAGCTCATGGACGATCTGCGCGTTGCAGACGTCGATTTCCTCACCATCGGTCAGTACCTCCAGCCGACCCGCAAGCACCACAAGGTCGAGCGGTTCGTGACTCCCGAGGAGTTCAAATCCTTTGCAACGGTCGCCAAGACCAAGGGCTTCCTTCTGGTGTCGTCGAGCCCGCTCACCCGCTCCTCGCATCATGCGGGCGAGGATTTCGCTGCCCTGCGCAAGGCGCGGCAGGAAAAACTCGGACTGGCTTGATGCAGAAGCATTTGGAGCGGCATGTGCCGCACTCGGCAGCGCAAATGCTTGCGCTGGTGGCGGACGTCGATACTTATCCCAAATTCATACCCCACTGCGAGCGCATGGAAGTGCGCCGCGATGCGGCAAATCCGAACGAAAAATTCGATGCCCGCATGCACATCCGCTTCGGCCCGATCAGCCAGGCTTATACCAGCCGGATCGCGGTCGATCCTGAAGCGATGACATTGAAGGCCAGAGCAGTTGATGGCCTGTTCAGCCATCTCGACAGCACCTGGCGCTTCACCGAAGACGGGCAGGGGACCGCCATCGTCTTCGATATCGACTTCAAGATCGCCAATCCGCTGATCCGCTCAGTGGCCGAACCCGCTTTCGCGGCAAAGCAGGAAGAGATCATGGATGCGTTTGTGGCCGAGGCCCACAAGCGCTACGGGGCGTAAACCTCCAGCACCATCTCCAGCGCCACGCGCACCGTGGCCTGCCGGACCATGTCGCGGCCCAGATCGCCGAACCGCTCTTCGCGATGATGTGTCCCATCGGGTGTGGCCAGTCCGAAATGAACCAGCCCGATCGGCTTTTCGTCCGATCCGCCGCCCGGCCCGGCGATGCCGGTTACCGAAATTGCCAGGTCCACGCTGGCCTTGCGTAAGGCGCCTTCGGCCATGGCGCGCGCTACCGGTTCTGAAACCGCCCCGTATTGGGCGATCAATGCCGCGGGCACACCGATCATTGCTGTCTTGGCATCGTTGGAGTACGTGACAAACCCGCCATAGAGCATGCCGGACGACCCCGAGACCGAAGTGATCGCCCCGGCGATCAGCCCACCCGTGCAGCTTTCCGCCGTCACCATCATATGACCGGCCAGGATCAGCCGGTCATTGACCTTCTTTGCCAGTGCCAGCGTTTCGTTATCGAGCATCGTCTAACTCCGCGGCAGTTCGATGGTGGCAACGGCCTGCGCTGCGATGCCTTCCTCACGACCGGTAAAGCCGAGGCGCTCCGAAGTGGTTGCCTTGATCGCAACCCGATCCACACTCACTCTCGCAATTTCCGCAATCCGCGCCCGCATGGCTCCGACATGAGGGCCGATTTTTGGATGCTCGCAGATGATCGTTGCGTCCATATGGACGAGTCGCCCGCCGCGCTGCCGAACCAGTTCCGACGCGTGTTCGAGAAAGATCGAGGAGTCGGCATCCTTCCACTTCATTTCACCGGGCGGGAAGTGCTTGCCGATGTCTCCATCGGCCAGCGCGCCGTAAATGGCATCCGCAAGAGCATGCAGCACCACGTCCGCATCCGAATGCCCCTTGAGCCGGGCGGTGTGCGGAATGGCGATATTGCCCAGAACGACGGCGTCGCCCTCGGCAAAGGCATGAACGTCATAGCCCGACCCGACCCGTGTTTCCATCGTCTGTCCCTCAGTCAGCATGCGCTCGGCCCGCTCGAAATCATCAGGCAGCGTTATCTTGATGTTGCGTGTATTGCCTTGTGCAAGGGCAACGCTCAAACCGGCCCATTCGGCGATCGCTGCATCATCGGTAAATCCGTCGCTCATTTCGATGGCACGTCTGTGCGCGTTGTAAATGGCGTTGAAATGAAATCCCTGCGGCGTCTGCGCGGCAAAAAGCTGGGTGCGGTCCTCGGTACCGCCCACAGTCTTGCCATCGAGCGAACGCTTGATCGTGTCCGTCACCAACGTCACCGGTAGCGCACCATCGGCGTCGGCCAGTGCCGCAATGACGTTGCCGATCAGGGCAGCATCGACAAACGGGCGGGCACCGTCGTGGATGAGCACGATATCGGGAGGCTGGCCGGCCAGCGATTCCAGTCCCTTCAGCACAGAAACCTGCCGTGTCTCCCCGCCAATGACCGGAGCTGCCAGCCTTGCGTCAGAAAGACCCAGATCGGCAAACATCTCTTCCTGTCCTGCACCAATAACTGCTATGACACGGTCGATTGTTTTCACCGCCAGCAATGCGTCGAGCGTTCGGGTCAGCAGCGGTTTGCCGGCCACCGAACGGTACTGTTTGGGAAGGCCGATGGTGCCCGCCCGCTCTCCGCGTCCCGCAGCGACAACCAGCGCAACGATCGTTTTGTCTTCGCTCATAAAACCCTGCTCGATCCCGGCAACGCGTTGCGCAAACTTCGTCCGCAATTAAAGCCCAACGCCCTGCGAAACAAGGTCAGCACCGCTGTCTTTAGCAAACTGATCTCACATCAGCCATTGAACGGGATCGAATTTTGACTAATCTGTCACCAAATTTGAGCCCTTGTATAGTTTTAAGGCAATAAATTGGCCAAACGTGCCTGCGAAATAAGCATAGACGACCTCCGCCTGCCAAATCGCGCCTTCCTTGCGCCCATGGCCGGAATTACCGACCGCCCGATGCGCGATCTTGCCGCGCGGTTCGGGGCGGGGCTGGTGGTATCCGAGATGATTGCCAGTGCAGCCCTTGTCACCGGCCACAAGGAGATGATCCGCAAGCTGGCGCCCAGCCACGGCCTGCCCCATATCGTGCAGCTTGCCGGATGTGAGGCCGATTGGCTGGTGCGCGGTGCCCGGATAGCCGAGGAGGCGGGGGCCGACGTCATCGATATCAATTTCGGCTGCCCTTCAAAGCGCGTCACCAACGGATTTGCCGGGTCCGCACTGATGCGGGTGCCGGATATCGCCCTCTCGCTCGTCGAGGCAGTCGTCGCCGCCACCAGCCTGCCCGTTACCGTCAAAATGCGCCTCGGCTGGGATGACGACAACCTCAACGCCGCCGATATCGCCCGCCGCGCCGAGAACGCCGGGGTCAAAATGATCACGGTGCACGGCCGCACCCGCCAGCAGTTCTACAAGGACACGGCCCGATGGCACCTCGTCAGGCCGGTCACGGAGGCCGTCAATATTCCTGTCGTCGTCAATGGCGATATTCTCGGACCGGACGAGGCCGATATCGCGCTGGACCAATCGGGCGCCGATGCCGTCATGATCGGCCGTGGCGCCCAGGGCCAACCATGGATCGTCGGTCAGGTGGCCGCCCATCTCGATGGACGCAAAGCCCCGGCCACGCCCAAGGGTAGCGAGCTGATCGACCTTGTCGCCGCCCACTACCAGGACATGCTGTCCGAATACGGCATCGAACTCGGCGTTCGCGTGGCGCGCAAGCATATTGGCTGGTACCTCGATGCTGCTGGCGAAGTGTCCAATGCGGCCCGCCGCCCGATCATGACCGAAAACGACCCCCACGCCGTCCTGCGCCTGCTGCCTCAACTTTTCGAACAAACATGGAGCCAGGCCGCATGAGCGCGCTTATGGAACTCGATCTCCATACCTCCATACTCCAGTCGTTGCCCCAGCCGGTCATCGTCTGTGCTCAGGACGGCTCGATAACTTTTGCCAATTACGCGGCCGAGGCGTTCTTCCACGCCTCCGCATCCATCCTGACGCGCCAGAAACTGTCCGATTTCATTGCGTTCGGCTCACCCATTCTGGGCCTGATCGAAAGCGTCGCGTCCCGGCTCGCACCAATGATCGAATATCGCGTTCAGGTCGGCACCGCCCGGGTGATCGAAGACAGGATCGCCGACGTCTATGCCAGCCCCATTCCCGAAATGCCCGGTCACGTCACGCTCATCTTCCAGGAGCGGACAATGGCCGACAAGATCGACCGCCAACTCGTATCGCGCGGGGCAGCGCGTTCGGTGACCGGCCTGGCCTCCATGCTGGCCCATGAAATCAAGAACCCGCTCTCGGGCATCCGCGGCGCCTCCCAATTGCTCGAGCAATCGGCAACGGGAGACGACCGGGCGCTGGCACGTCTCATTCGCGACGAAACCGACAGGATTGTCGATCTCGTCGACCGCATGGAGGTGTTTGGCGACGAACGGCCCGTCGAACGGACACCGATCAATATTCACGTCATTCTCGAACGGGTAAAGCTGCTCGCCGCCAACGGCGTCGCCAAGGGCATCACGTTTTCAGAGGATTACGACCCGAGCCTGCCGCCGGTGCTCGGTGACCGCGACCAGCTGATCCAGATTTTCTTGAATTTGATTAAGAACGCCGCAGAAGCACTTGAAAGAACAAACAAACCGGAAATTCGGATTTTGACAGCATTCCGACCGGGCATCCGTATCAGCGTTTCGGGAAACAGCAATCGGGTCTCGCTGCCGCTCGAAATCGTTATCGAAGACAACGGGCCCGGCGTGCCATCCGACATCCTGCCGTTCCTGTTCGATCCGTTCGTCACGACAAAGCTCTCGGGCTCGGGGCTTGGCCTGGCGCTCGTCGCAAAAATCGTGGGCGACCATGGCGGCGTCATCGATTGCGACAGCAGGGCGGGACGAACGCGCTTCCGCATTCTCCTGCCCGTTGCCCAGAATACCGACATCAGCCAAGCCGAAGACCAGGACTAAGACCATGGCCGGACAGACAATTCTCCTCGCAGATGATGACGCCGCGATCCGCATGGTGCTCAATCAGGCGCTCTCTCGCGCCGGCTACGAAGTCCGGCCCACCGGCAACATTTCGACCATGTGGAACTGGGTGACGCGCGGCGAGGGCGACATCCTCATTACCGACGTCTCGATGCCCGATGGCAACGCGTTCGACGTCATGCCCAAGATCAAGAAACTCCGCCCCGAATTGCCCATCGTCGTCATGAGCGCCCAGAACACATTCATGACGGCCATCAGGGCCTCGGAAATGGGCGCCTATGAGTATCTGCCCAAGCCCTTTGACATTACCGAGGTTCTGGCCGTCGTTGGCCGGGCCCTTGCCGATGCCAAACGGCCCGCGCCCGATCGCCGTCAGGAAGACCAGAACGAAAACATGCCGCTGGTGGGCCGCTCGGCCGCCATGCAGGATATCTATCGGGCACTGGCCCGCCTTATGCAGACCGATCTGACCGTGATGATTACGGGGGAGAGCGGTACCGGTAAGGAACTGGTCGCCAAGGCGCTGCACAATTTCGGCAAGCGCAAGAACGGGCCATTCGTTGCCATCAACATGGCCGCCATTCCACGCGACCTGATCGAAGCCGAACTGTTCGGCCACGAAAAGGGAGCCTTTACCGGGGCGACGTCGCGCTCCTCGGGCCGGTTCGAGCAGGCCGAAGGCGGCACGCTGTTTCTCGATGAAATTGGCGATATGCCCATGGACGCACAGACCCGCCTGCTGCGCGTGCTCCAGGAGGGTGAATACACCATGGTCGGTGGCCGTACGGCCATCAAGACCGACGTGCGTATCGTCGCTGCGACACATAGGGACCTCAGCCAGTTGATCCGGCAGGGCCTGTTCCGCGAGGATCTCTATTACCGCCTCAACGTCGTCCCCATCCGCCTGCCGCCGCTGCGTGAACGCATCGACGACGTGCCCGATCTCGCCGCCAGCTTTTTGAAGGCCGCGCAGCGCGAAAACGAGGCACCCAAGGTGCTTTCTTCCGACGCGCTCAAGCTCATGCAGCAATATCACTGGCCGGGAAACGTCCGCGAACTCGAAAATCTCGTCCGGCGCCTTGCCGCGCTCTACGTCGACGAAGTCATTTCGCTCGAGATTGTCCAGAACGAACTCAACCTCGCGGACCGCGGCAATTTCTCGTCAAAGCCCGGACCTGCGGACATCGTGACGGTTATCGAAAGCGATCTGGCCGAACTCTTCAGGGAATATGAGCCCAATCTGCCCCCCGCCGGCGTGTATCAGCGGATCATAGACAAGGTCGAGGTGCCGTTGATTTCGACGGTTCTCAATCTATGCGCAGGCAATCAGATCAAGGCAGCCGAACTTCTCGGCCTCAACCGCAATACGCTGCGCAAGAAAATCCGGGGCCACGGCATCGAAATCGTCAAACACTCCCGGCAATTGGGGTGAGCACCGTCCCAAAGGGCAAATCGCCGCCGACAGACCGGCTCGGCCCTGCGAGCATAGCTCTTCGGGCGTTTGCCCCTTTAAAAGGTCCACTGGACCTTTTAAGCCGCCTTTGCCGGCACGGGGCAAACACTGTCACATTTTGGCAACAATAATCTTGAACCAAAGGCCGAGTTGGGCCAGACTCGGCCAGGCCGGAATGTTTCCTTCGGTTGTAACCGTCAGCGTGGGCGACCATTGCATGCTTTCAAGCGCAGCACTCCATAGCGGCCCCGGAGCCATTGCGCCGCCAGGCAAGTGGGGCAGGAGAGGCGGTGTGCATGGCGGTTAGCGCAGGCAACCGGCAGATATCGCACTCGGGGGACAAATCTGCACCGCTGTTCAACGACAACCGCCTGCTGCGACAGGTCGGCTTTGTCGTTGTCCTGATTTCAGTCATTGTCGCCACCGGCTCGTTCCTCATCATGAGCGGGGCGACCGACATCGAGCCAGGGCCCGATGTCTGGACCTGGATATGGATTGCCAACGCAATCCTGATTACGCTCGTCGTCGCGCTGGTCCTGACCGAACTGGTCATGCTGGTGCAGACGCGCATCCGCAAGCAGGAGGGTGCGCGGCTTCAAGTTCGCATCGTCGTCATGTTTGCCATCGTCGCGGCCGGCCCTGCCTTTATCGTCGCCGTGGTCGCCACGCTCTCGCTCAATCAGGGCCTCGACCAATGGTTCTCCGAGCGCATGCGCTCCATGGTGGAGAGTTCCCGCCTTGTTGCCAGATCCTATATGCTTGAGCATGCGCAGGTCCTGCGTGACGATACGATATGGGTCGCAAGCGAGCTTGAGACGGCCCGCGACAGTTTCACAAACGATGCCCCGCGCTTCCAGCGCATCCTGACCGCGCTCGCCAACACCCGCTCGTTACCGTTTACAAGCCTCGTCAATCAGGCGGGCGAAACTGTCATGCGGGCCCAGATCAATATACCGGGAGCCACGCCGCGCGTTCCCGACGCCGTGCTTGCCGCAGCCGGCGAGGGCGCCCCCACGCTCATCGCCCCGGGCGCCGCCAGCTCTCTGGTCGGCGCGGTCGTCAAGCTTCGTGGCTACGACGATCTTTTCCTCTTTGTCGCGCGTCCGGTCGATCCAGAGGTGCTCGAATATGTGCGGCTGACCGACGAAAATATCACCGAATACCGGCTCTACGATTCCAGCCGACTGGTATTCCAGATCACTTTTGCCTTGATGTATGTTGGGGTGGCTTTCGTTTTCCTGCTCGCCGCACTGTGGATCGGCATTGCTCTGGCCAACGGTCTCATCGACCCCATCCGAAATCTGATGATCGCCTCGAACCGCGTATCCAGCGGCGATCTCGACGTTCAATTGCCCGTTCCCGAACGAGGCGGCGACCTGCACGACCTTGCTGTGCGCTTTAACAAGATGACCGCCCAGCTGCGCAATCAGCGTGCTGCTCTCGTGGCCGCCAGTCGGACCAACGATCAGCGCCGGCAGTTCACCGAAGCGGTTGTGGAGGGCGTTTCCGCGGGCATTATCGGGCTCGATGCGTTCGGTCGCATTACCCTCGTCAATTCCCGGGCCTGCGCCGCCCTCGGCCAGACCGAACTGGACCTGATGAATCAGGAACTCTCCCAAATTGCCCCCGAACTCGCCCCCACCATGGAACGGGCGCAATTGGCCCGTCGGGGCAGGGTGCAGGACCAGGTGCAGCTTTCCACCGGGTTCGATCGGCGTACCTATCAGGTCCGGCTGACCCGTGAAGGCACCATCACCGAATCCAAGGGCTTTGTGGTCACCCTCGACGACATCACCGAACTGGTGGCGGCACAGCGCAATAGCGCCTGGGCCGATGTGGCCCGCCGTATCGCCCACGAGATCAAGAACCCGCTGACCCCGATCCAGCTTTCTGCCGAACGGTTGCGCCGCCGCTACGCCAACAAGCTGGTCGACGATTTCGATGTTTTCGACAAATGCATATCGACCATCGTGCGCCAGGTCGGCGATATCGGGCGCATGGTCGATGAGTTTTCCTCCTTCGCCCGCATGCCCTCGGCAACGATCGTGAGGGCCGACCTTTCCGATACCGTGCGGCAGGCCGTTTTTCTTGAAAGCGTTCGCCAGCCCGAAATCAACATCAAGGCGGTGTTGCCCGACGAGACGATATACGCCCAGTTCGATACGAGGCTGGTCTCCCAGGCGCTGACCAATCTTATCAAGAATGCCGTCGAAGCCATTGAAAGCGTGGGCCTTGATACGGTTGAGGACCCCGAAGTCATTGTCGAGGCGTCGGTGAGCGGCGACGAAGCGGTTATCGAGGTCAGCGACAACGGCAAGGGCTGGCCGGAGGAAAACCGCCACCAACTCCTCGAACCCTATATGACGACGCGGGAAAAGGGCACGGGGCTTGGTCTTGCTATTGTCGCAAAGATCATCGAACAGCATGGCGGTCGTGTCGACCTGCGCGATGCAGCACCCGATGCCAATGGCCGCGTCGGTGCCTGCTTCGCCTTCACCTTGCCGCTGCAGAAAAGTGAAAAACAGCCGGTCGGACCTCAGGGCCATGGCCAGAGCACCGAAAAAACGACCCAAGAGGAGACATCGCGCGTATCCGCGATGGCAATAAAGTAAATGGCTCGTGACATTCTGATTGTTGATGACGAGGAAGATATCCGCGAACTGATCGCCGGAATTCTCGAAGACGAAGGCTATGAGCCGCGACAGGCGTCCGATGCCGACGGCGCACTCAACGAAATCGCCAAACGGCGCCCCAATCTGGTGTACCTCGACATCTGGATGCAGGGGTCACGCCTCGATGGCCTCCAGCTGCTCGATGTGCTCCAGACCGACCATCCCGATCTTCCGGTGGTGATGATCTCGGGCCACGGCAATGTCGAAACCGCCGTCTCGGCCATTCGGCGGGGCGCCTACGACTACATCGAAAAGCCCTTCAAGATCGACCGCCTGCTGCTCATCACCCAGCGCGCCATTGAGGCCAGCAAGCTCAGGATAGAAGTCGCCGATCTCAAGGAACGGACCGGCGACGAGACCGAACTGGTCGGAGTATCGGGCGCCATTTCCCAGGTGCGCTCCCTGATCGACAAGTCTGCGGGCACACGTTCGCGGGTTTTCATCTCGGGCGGAGCGGGGACAGGCAAGGGCATGTGCGCGCGCCTGCTTCACTTCAAGAGTCCGCGTGCCATGGGCCCGTTCATCGAAATCAACGCTTCACTCTATGCTCCGGACGAAATTCCCGTTGTGCTGTTCGGACGCGAAGTGCGTGACAAGAACGGCCTGCGCACCGAAGTCGGTGCTCTCGAACGGGCCCATGGCGGAACGCTCTATCTGTCCGAAGTCGCCTCGCTCCCTCTCGAGGCGCAGACCTCCTTGCTGCGCGCACTCGTCGAAAACAAGTTCACCCGCGTCGATGGCCACGGCCCGGTGCCGGTTGACGTGCGAATCGTCTCGTCAAGCTCGCAAAACGTTGCCGGCCTGATCGAGGAGGGGAAATTCCGCACCGATCTTTTCCACCGCCTTTCGGTCGTGCCGCTCCAGCTCACCTCTCTGCGTGAACGCCGCGAGGACATTCCCTCGCTGGTCAGCCTGTTCGTGGCCCAGCTTTCGCGCATGCACAACCTGCCGCGTTTCCTGTTCGGCGACGATGCCATCGCTGTTCTTCAGGGCCAGGATTGGCCGGGAAACGCGCGCCAATTGCGCAACGCCATTGAGCGCCTGCTTATCCTGGTGCGCGACCAGAAGCCGGCCGACGGCGTCATCACCGCCGCCATGCTACCCTCTGACATTTCCGAGGTGCTGCCCACCATCGGCGATACCGACTCATCGGCGCACCTGATGAGCCTGCCCTTGCGGGATGCACGCGAAGTTTTCGAGCGCCAGTACCTGATCGCCCAGATCGAGCGGTTCGGGGGCAACATCTCGAAAACAGCGGAATTTGTGGGTATGGAGCGAAGCGCATTGCACCGCAAGATCAAATCGCTCGGGCTTTAGTGACAGGTGATGGCGTGCTAACACATGCGCCGTTGCTTCCATCTGGGACGCTGAAATGAGAGTTATTATCTGCGGAGCCGGCCAGGTCGGCTACGGGATCGCCGAGCGCCTTTCGGCCGAAGGCAATGAAATCACCGTCATCGACAACAATCCGGCCCTGGTGCAGCGCGTCAGGGACACGCTTGATGCGCGCGGGTTGCATGGGCACGGGTCCCATCCGGACGTTCTGGCCCAGGCCGGGGCGCGTGATGCCGATATGCTGATCGCCGTTACCCAGGTCGATGAGGTCAACATGACCGCCTGCCAGGTGGCCCATTCGATCTTCGAAGTGCCCACCCGCATCGCGCGCATCCGCTCGCAAAGCTATCTCGATCCCGAATGGAGCAACATGTTCTCCCGGGATCACCTGCCCATCGACGTCATCATCTCGCCCGAGGTGGAGGTTGGCGAGCTCATCCTGCAGCGCATGGCCTATCCGGGCGCCAACGAGATCGTGACCTTCGAGGACGATCAGGTCGTGGTCATCGAGGTCAACGTGACCGAGGACTGCGCGGTGATCGATACCCCGCTGCGGCACCTTACCGACCTGTTTCCCAATCTTCAGGCGACCGTTATGGGTGTGCGGCGCGACGGCGAAATGCGGGTCGTCCACTCCCACGAACAGATGATCGCCGGCGATCAGGCCGTGGTGGCCGTGGCGCGCGATCAGGTCCAGCGTGTTCTGGGCCTCTTCGGGCGCGATGAAGTTCCGCCCAGCCGCGTGGTCATTGCCGGCGCCGGCAATGTCGGCCGCTATGTTGCCCGCCGGATAGAGGAAACCGATCCCTCGGTGTCGATCCGCATCATCGAGAGCAACCGCGAAAACGCCCAGCGGACGGCCGAGGCCATGAAGCACTCCATCGTCGTGTTCGGCGATGCGCTGGCCGAAGACATCATGCGCGAGGTCGACGTTCGCGATGCCCATATGTTCCTGGGGCTGACCAATGACGACAAGACCAACATTTTGTCCTCGGTCATCGCCAGTGAAATGGGCTGCCACGCCAATATCGCGCTGGTCAACCAGAGCCAGTATCCCCGCGTCGCCCGGCGGCTCGGCGTTGACGCGTTCATCAATCCACGCGCCATTACCGTATCTAAAGTCCTCCGCCACGTCAGGCGCGGCCGCATTCGGGGCGTCTATACGCTGGGCAATGGCGCAGCCGAAATTTTGGAAGCCGAAGCGCTTGAAACCTCGACGCTGGTGGGAAAGCCGCTGCGCGAATTCAAGCTGCCTCCCGGCATACGCATCGGTGCCATCGTAAGAGGCAGCCAGTCGATCATGCCGACCGGCGATACCATCGTGCGCGCGGGCGATTTCGTGATCGTTTTCGCACTCGCCGCCAGTCTGCGACAGGTCGAACAGATGTTCAGGGTCAGCATCGACTTTTTTTAGAGCGAGTCCGGAAAATCGGGAACCGGTTTCCCGATAAGACTTGCGTCAAAACAAGAGGGGTAGATCGTGTCAGCGATTCAATGAATCACTGACACGATCTAGATGTCCTGAGAGGGGATGGGTTTGCCCACCATCGGAATTCTATCGGCCGGTGTGTTCGGGGTCTTCGCCCTCTCATTGGTGTTGCCGCTGTTTGTTGCGCTGGTCGAAGGCAATTGGCGCGCCCTCGAGGCGATTTTTCTGGTTGCCGTCGGGTACGGGTTTCTGTCCGCTGTCACCATTCTTTCGCTCAGCCGGCGGGCGCGCACGCTTAACAGGGCAGGGGTATTCATGGCGGCCATTACCGTATGGCTGTCATTGATTGCCGCCGCCGTGCCCCTTTTCATTCTGGTCGAGGGCCAACAGCTCGTCCCGGCCATTTTCGAGGCCAGCTCGGCCGCCGTTACGCTTGGGGCAACCCTGCGCCCGCCCGCCGATTTGTCGCCGTCCATGACCTTTTACCGGGCCACGGTGGCATGGGTGGGCGGCCTGACAACCCTGACGCTGGCCGTCTATGTGTTGGGGCCATACCGGGTGGGCGGCATACCCAACGCAAACCTGCGGCAGGTCCAGCACGCCCGCACCGAAAACGATCCGCGCATTTTCGTCACGCTGCAATCGATCGCCGCGCCCTATCTGGCCCTGACGATTACCTGCGCCATGTTGTTGATCATCGTGCGGGTCCCCGCGGACGACGCCATTGTCGTGGCGATGAGCATGCTTTCCACCAACGGATTCGTGCCCCCGGGATCGACGACATCCGTCCTCGACAACCGGCTCGCCGAAATTGTCATGATGGTTTTCATGCTTATCGGCGCAACCAGCATAATCTGGCACCGCCTGCTTGTTGCCCGGGGCGGCGAAGGCTCGCGTGAACATCACGAAGGCATGCGCTATCTCGCGGCCATCGGCGCGTTGGTGGTTATGGCCATCCTTGCAGCCATTTTCGCGCCGCCGCTCGGTCGGCCGGGCTTTGAAAGCGCCTTCAATTACGTCTTCGACATGATCTCGATCGCCACCACGACCGGCATCACCCACGATCTGCGACTGGGGGTTTCCATACCGTTTGAGGCCATTCTCATTATCGTTTTCATTGGCGGCTGTTCATATTCGACGGCCGGAGGCATCAAGGCGTTTCGCCTGCTCACCATGCTCAAGCATGTGGGCAACGAACTCGACAGGCTCGTTTATCCCAGCGCCATTCTGCGAGACGACGTGCAATACGACACCCAGCAGCGCATCATCGCCAAATCCGTGTGGAGCACCTTTTTCCTCGGCGTGTTGGCCGTCACCATTGCGCTGCTGATCTTCGCCGCACAGGGCCATTCCCTGCCTTCCGCCATGGCACTTGCAGCGGGGGCCTTTTCACAGGTCGGCAATCTCGTCGACTCTGCTGTTCCCGGGCTGTCCCAGGGCGTTGCGTCCGACGCCACCCTGCTAACGATCGCCGCACTGGCCACCATCGCCCGCATCGAAATCCTGGTGGTGCTGGCGGCAATTACAGGAAATCGCTGGTAATTCCGCTCTAGGCTCGTTCCATGAGATATGCAATAGTTACCGAGTTGACATGTAATGCGTCAAACGGGCAGGGCGGCACCCAAGCTGGTTGTCAAACAAAAAGTCGGTCGGGCGTCTGACCGGTGCTCCATGTCCGACGCAAACAAGAGGCCGTACAATGCCCAGTGAAAAGGTGCAGAACCTTCAAGATGCCTTTCTCAATCACGTTCGCAAGAACAAGGTTCCGGTGACGATCTTTCTCGTTAACGGCGTCAAATTGCAGGGCGTCATCACCTGGTTCGACAATTTCTGTCTGTTGCTGCGTCGCGATGCCCAGAGCCAACTGGTCTATAAGCACGCAATTTCGACGATCATGCCGGGCGCACCCATTCAACTGTTCGACCCCGAGAGCAACACCGATTGATCGATAAAGAAGACGACGACGATGGCAAGGGCTTCGTGGACCTTCGCGAAGTCCCCACACGCACTGGTCTCGTAACCCCCGACGTCAGGCATAACCGTTATGCGCGCCCGGCCGAGGCGCGGCATGCCGAATTTATCGGGCTTGCCGCGGCCATAGCGCTCGACCTGGTGTTCACCGAAATCCTGCGCGTGCGCGAAATCAAGCCGTCGACCTATCTCGGTGGCGGGCAGGTGCAGCAGCTTGCCGAGTGGGCCAAGGAGCGAGAGATTGAACTGCTGGTCATCGATGCGCCGCTCTCGGCCATCCAGCAACGCAATCTCGAACGCGAGATCGGCGTAAAGGTCCTTGACCGCACGGCGCTGATTCTCGAAATCTTCGGTGAGCGCGCCGCGACCCGCGAGGGTGTGCTGCAGGTCGAACTCGCCCATCTCAATTACCAGAAGGGCCGTCTGGTCCGCTCCTGGACCCACCTTGAGCGTCAGCGCGGCGGCGGCGGCTTTCTTGGCGGTCCGGGCGAAACCCAGATCGAATCCGACCGACGCCAGATTCAGGACCGCATTCTCGTTCTCGAGCGCCGCCTCGACAAGGTGCGCCGCACCCGTCAGCTGCAGCGCGGCCCCCGCGATTCTGTGCCGTTCCCCGTCGTCGCGCTGGTCGGTTACACCAATGCCGGCAAGTCGAGCCTGTTCAACGCCATCACCGGCTCGGGGGTCATGGCTGAGAACCTGTTGTTCGCAACGCTCGACACCACCGTGCGCCGCGCCTCGCTCCCCCATGGCCGCGACGTCATCCTGTCCGATACCGTTGGCTTCATTTCCGATCTGCCGACCGATCTTGTGGCCGCCTTTCGCGGTACGCTCGAGGAAGTAACGCAGGCCCAGGTCATCTTGCACGTCCGCGACGTTTCCAACCCCGACCATCCGGCACAGGCAAACGACGTGCTCTCGGTTCTGGCTTCGCTCGGTGTCACCGGCGAAACCACGCCGATCATCGAGGTCTGGAACAAGATCGACAGCCTGCCTGCCGAAGCCATCGACGGCCTGGCGAATATCACGCCAGCGGGAAAAGTCGCGGCCGCCATTCCGGTTTCGGCCGTGACCGGCCAGGGGCTGCCCGACCTTCTCCTTGCCGTCGAAAAAACGCTGGCCCAGGATTCGCGCCTGTTCAGTGTCCTGATTCCGCACGAATCGAGTTCTGAAACAGGCTGGCTTTACGCCAACGCTGAAGTTGTCGAGCGCGGCGAACCCGACGATGAAGGCACGCGCTACACTGTCCGGGTTCTGCCCCGGCACCGTGCCGAGTTTTCGGAAAAATTCGCCGGCCGGATTACCGGTCTCGACGGATCAAGCTGATTTGTCGGCCTTGCGGATCTCGTTCCAGTAAAGATCCAGCCGTTCAAGGCCCGCCTCGGAAATCTCGATCTCGTTCTCGCGGCACCGGGCTTCCACATGTTCGAACCGCCGTACGAATTTGGCATTGGCATCGCGCAGCGCGGCTTCCGGGTCGATACCCGCATGACGGGCAAGGTTGGCGACTGCGAACAAAAGGTCGCCGATTTCCTCGGCCTTGGCCGCCTCGCTCGGCCCGGCAAGCGCCTCCTGGACTTCGCCCAGTTCCTCATCGATCTTGGCAATGACCGATGCAGTATCCGGCCAATCGAAACCCACCCGCGCGGCGCGCTTGGCCAGTTTTCCCGCTCGCGTCAGCGCCGGTAGCCCAGCGGGAACATCATCGAGCAGGGACGGTGGCTTTTCTCCGCCACGCCGTTCGGCTTTCTTCGCCCGCTCACCAGCCTTGATCGCTTCCCAGCGTTTCTCGCTCGATGCGGCATTCCCGGACTCGTCGTCCCCGAACACGTGTGGATGGCGCCGGATCAGCTTTTCGGTGACCGCATAGATGACGTCGCCGATCTCGAACAGGCCTTCTTCCTTGGCCATCTGCGCGTGATAGATCGGCTGTAGCAAAAGATCGCCCAACTCATCGCGAAGATCCTCGTAGTCCTCGCGCTCGATCGCGTCCGCCACCTCATAGGCTTCCTCGATTGTATAATGCCGGATCGATCTGAAATCCTGCTCTATATCCCAGGGGCAACCTGTTTCTCTGTCGCGCAGGCGCGCCATGATCTCGATAAGGCGGGAAATGTCGCGGGAGGGCTGCATGGAAAAAACCTTGGACAAAGAGTGGTGATGGTGAACCAGTTCTAGCCGGCTCCTCGGCGGGTCGCCACCCCGGTCAGCCCGCCTTGATCAGCGGAATGGCCAGATCCTTGCGGAAAATATAGAGCAGCGACCGCAGTGCTTCGCCCTCCGGCCCCTTGAGCCCGGGATTGCGCTCAAGCGCCGCCCGCGCATCGTCATGCGCCATTTCCAGCAGATGCTTGTGGACGTCCGGAACGGCGATCCGATAGCCGGGCATGCCCGATTGCCGCGTGCCCAGCAAATCGCCCTGGCCGCGCAATTCGAGGTCCTTTTCGGCAATCTCGAATCCGTCATCGGTTTGGCGGATGGCTTCGAGGCGTTGTTTGGCCGTTTCGCTCAGCGGCTCGGAATAGAGCAACAGGCACACCGAGCGCGCCGATCCGCGCCCCACGCGGCCGCGCAACTGATGCAACTGCGCCAGTCCGAACCGTTCGGCATGCTCAATGATGATGATCGTCGCGTTGGGCACATCGACCCCCACTTCGATCACCGTTGTCGCGACGAGAATCTGGGCATCGCCTGAAGAGAACCGCGCCATCGCCTCCTGCTTGGCCGCCGCGCTCATCCGTCCGTGGATCAGTTCCACCCGGTCGCCAAAGCTCTTCTTGAGTTCCGCAAACCGGTCCTCTGCCGCTACAACGTCGAGCACGTCGCTTTCCTCGACCAGCGGGCACACCCAATAGGCCTGCGCGCCTTCCGCAAGCCGCGATGCCAGCCGGCCCACAACGCGCTCATATTCGGAAATCGGCAGCGTCGCCGTGTCGATGGGCTGCCGTCCCGCCGGTTTTTCGCGCAGCACCGAAACGTCCATGTCCCCGAAATGAGTCAGCACCAGCGTGCGCGGAATGGGCGTCGCCGTCATCACCAGCAGGTCCGTCTTGTGCCCCTTTTCGGACAGCGCCAGCCGCTGATGCACCCCGAACCGGTGCTGTTCGTCGACAACCGTCAGTCCGAGATTGTCAAACTCCACCCCGCTCTGGAACAGCGCATGGGTACCCACGGCAATGGTGATCGATCCATCGGCCAGCCCGGCCAACGCCGTCCGCCTTTCCGACGCCGGCATTTTCCCGGTCATCAGCACGGTCTTGAGCCCGGCCTTTTCGGCCAGCGGCTGGAGTGTCCGGAAATGCTGGCTCGCGAGAAGTTCGGTCGGCGCCATCAAGGCCGATTGCCCGCCATCCTCGGCCACCATCGCCATGGCCATCAGAGCCACCACTGTCTTGCCCGACCCCACATCGCCCTGCAAAAGCCGTGACATGCGGGTCGGCTTTTCCAGATCCTCGCGAATATCCGAAATCGCCAGTCGTTGCCCATCGGTCAGCGCGAAAGGTAGGGCACTCTCTACCTTATCGGTGATCTCTTCGGTCACGCGCCGCGCAATGCCCGAGGATTTGACCATGGTTTCCCGGATCAGAGACAGCGCCAATTGTCCGGCCAGGTATTCGTCATAAGCCAGCCGCATGCGCGAGGGTGAAACGATGTCGCCCTCGCTCGGCCGCTGCGGCGCATGAATATGGCGCAGCGCCTCGGAAAATCCCGGCCAGTTCATGATGGTGCGCCGGTCTCTGCCCGTCCATTCGGGAATGATCGGCACGAGATCGAGGGCCGAGGCGATCACCTTGCGCAGAGCCCGTGACGAAAGCCCGTGGGTGAGCGGATAAACCGGCTCGACCATCGGCAGGCTCGCGAGATTGTCGGGCTCCACGATGTAATCGGGATGCGTCATCTGCTTTTCGCGACCGAAAAAACCGATTTCCCCGGAGACGTACCGGATGTCGCCGATCGGCAATTGCTTTTCCACCCAGCCGCCTCTAGCCCCGAAAAAGCTCAGCGTGATCTCTCCGGTTTCGTCATGCGCCTTGATTCGCAACGGCGCCCGGCTGTTGCGTGGCGGCACGATATGCTCGTCGATATGAAGCTTCAGCGTGGCGATCGATCCGACAGGCGCATAGGCCACCCCGTTCTGCGCGCGCCTATCGATAACCCCGGACGGCATGTGCATGAGCACATCGAGAACCACGGCGTCCTGCCCGTCGGGCGCACCAAAGAACCTGGCGAACAGCGCGCCCAGTTGCGGCCCGACGCCTTTCATCGATTTGAGCGATTTGAACAGCGGGTTCAGCAGATCGGGGCGGGGCACGACTCAAAACTGGGCTAATATGAACGGAAACGGAACGATATATGCTTGTGTGCCATGGCAAAAGGCTGACAGCGCCACCAAATGTCTCTAATAACTGCGGTCCCGAGCCTCAATATCTGTCTGGACCATGACCGACACAAACGCCATCGAAATGCGCCGCAAGCGCGCGCTTTACCGCGCCCAGCATCGCGGCACCCAGGAAATGGATATTTTGATCGGCGGATTCGTCGCCGATCATCTCGAATCGCTCGATGCCGAAATGCTCGATCGCCTCGAGGCCCTGATGGACCACGAGGAAACCGACCTTCAGGCCTGGCTCATGGGCCAGAGCGACATTCCCGACACCGCCGATCGCGACCTGATCGACACGATCCGCAACCACAAGATTTCACAGAACTAGTTTCATGGACGATTTGCTGCGCGACAGACCCTCAAGGATTCTGGCCAACCTTCCCGACGGCATGCAGCCGGCGGTGCTGTCGCGCGAAATAGAAAACCGTCTGAAAGAAACGCCACAAGCACCTGTTTCTATTGTCTTTGTTGCGCGTGATGGTCGTCGCCTGCAGCGCATGGCCGATATCCTGCAAACCATGTTGCCCGGCCATCCCGTGCTGATCTTTCCCGCCTGGGACTGTCTGCCCTATGATCGCGTTTCGCCAAACGCCGTAACCATCGCCGCCCGCATGTCGGCCCTGGCCCAACTGGTCGATCCCGCGATCAAGGGCGCCATCGTCCTCACCGCCGTCAATGCGCTCATTCAGCGCGTCGTGCCGCGTGATGTGGTCGCCGCCATGACATTTTCGGCAGCGGCCGGACGCATGGTCGATAGTGAAAAGCTGATCGGATGGGCCACCAACAATGGCTATCTGCGCGTGCCCACGGTGCGCGAAGCCGGCGAATACGCGGTGCGGGGCGGACTGGTTGATCTCTACCCCGCCGGCCACGATGCTCCACTGCGCTTTGACTTTTTCGGCCAGCAGCTTGAAACCATTCGCGCTTTCGATCCCGAAAGCCAGCGCACCACCGGCAATGTCAAATCGGTCACCCTCGTTCCCATGAGCGAGGCCATGCTGAACGAAGACACCATCCGCCGCTTCCGCCGCAACTACACAACAGCCTTCGGTGGCAACACGGCCGACGACCCGCTCTATGGCGCCATCAGCGCCGGGCAGCGTTTTGCGGGCATAGAGCACTGGTTGCCCTTCTTTTACGATGAGATGGAAACGCTGCCCGCCTATATCGGCGATGCCCCTGTCTATTTCGACGATCAGTCGCGCGAGGCCTATGCCGAGCGCCGCGACCAGATCCTCGACTATTACAGCGCCCGCAAGGAGGCCCGCGAGCAGGGCAGCACCGCCGGCGCACCTTACAAGCCGCTTAAACCCGAACTGCTCTATAACGTGGAGCAGGGGCCATACGAGTTGGCCCGTGGCCACGAGATTTCCGAACTTTCGCCCTTCCTGCCCGCCGATGAGAACCTGCCCGTCATCGACTGCGCCGGTCATCTGGCGCCCAGCTTTGCCGCCGAACGCCAGGCGGCAGATACCAACCTGTTTGAAGCGGTCATTTCGCGCATCAAGACCGAGGCGAGGGCAGGGCGTAGGACCGTCATTTCATGCTGGACCGAAGGCACCCGCGATCGCATGGGCCAGGTGCTCAAGGATCACGGCCTTAAGGCAGTCAAAAAGCTCGAGAACTGGAAACAGGTCGATCTGCTCAAAATCGGCCAGCTCGGCCTCGTCGTCCTGCCACTCGAAACCGGCTATCTGACAGATGATATCGCCGTCCTGTCCGAACAGGACATCCTCGGCGAACGCATCATCCGCCAGACCCGGCGTAAAAAGGCGTCCGACGCGCTCACCGAAGCGAGTGCGCTTTCTGCTGGCGATCTTGTCGTCCACGTCGATCACGGCATCGGGCGGTTCATCGGCCTCAAAGCCATCGAGGTGCAGGGCGCACCCCATGATTGCGTCGAGATCGAATACGCCAAAGGCGACAAGCTCTACCTTCCGGTCGAAAATATCGAACTGCTCTCGCGCTATGGCGCTGAAGGCGCCGAACTCGACAAACTGGGCGGCGTCGCCTGGCAGGCCAAGAAGTCCAAGCTTAAAAAACGCATCCGCGACATGGCCGAGCAGCTCATCAAGATCGCTGCCGCCCGCCAGACGGCCCATACCGATCCCATCGAAGTCCAGACGGGCGCTTACGACGAGTTCTGCGCCCGGTTCCCTTACGAGGAAACCGAGGATCAACTCGCGACTATCGACGCCGTGTTCGACGACCTCACTTCCGGTCGCATCATGGACCGGCTGGTCTGCGGCGATGTGGGCTTCGGCAAGACCGAAGTGGCGTTGCGCGCCGCCTTCGTCATGGCCATGAGCGGGCGTCAGGTCGCCATTGTCGTGCCCACGACCCTGCTGTCCCGCCAGCACTTCAAAACCTTCTCGGACCGTTTCTCCGGTCTGCCGGTGCGTGTGCGTCAGGCTTCCAGGCTGGTGCCCGCCGCCGAACTCAAGGCGACCAAGGAAGGACTCAAGGACGGCAGCGTCGATATCGTCGTGGGCACCCACGCCCTGCTGTCGAAATCGATTCAGTTCCGCGACATTGGCCTGATGATCGTCGATGAGGAGCAGCATTTCGGCGTCGCACACAAGGAGCGCCTCAAGGAGATGCGCGCCAACGTCCACGTGCTCACCCTATCGGCGACGCCCATCCCGCGCACCCTGCAACTGGCCCTGACCGGCGTGCGCGACCTGTCGCTGCTTGCGACGCCTCCCGTCGATCGCCTCGCCATCCGCACCTTCGTGTCGCCCTTCGACCCGCTTGTCGTGCGTGAAGCCCTGCTGCGCGAAAAATATCGTGGTGGGCAGGCCTTCTATGTCTGCCCGCGCATTTCCGATCAGGCCGACATCGCGCAATTTCTGACCGACCATGTTCCCGAGGTCAGTTTCGTGGTCGCCAACGGGCAAATGGCGCCACAACAGCTCGATGACACCATGAACGCCTTTTACGATGGCAAGTTCGATGTGCTTGTCGCCACCACTATCGTGGAATCGGGCTTGGATGTGCCGACAGCCAATACGCTCATTGTGCATCGCGCCGACAAGTTCGGCCTCGCCCAGCTCTATCAGATCCGTGGGCGCATCGGTCGTTCCAAGACCCGCGCCTACGCCATTTTCACGGTGCCGGCAGACCGCAAGCTCAATGATCAGGCCCAACGCCGCCTCCAGGTGCTCCAATCCCTCGAATCGCTTGGCGCCGGCTTCCAGCTTGCCAGCCACGATCTCGATATTCGCGGCGCCGGCAATCTCCTGGGCGAAGAGCAGTCCGGCCACATCCGCGAAGTGGGGTTCGAGCTCTACCAGTCCATGCTCGAAGAGGCGGTAGCCTCATTAAGGGCAGGGCAGTCGGCCGAGGAGGAAGAGGCCGGACAGTGGTCGCCGCAGATTTCTCTTGGCATGCCCGTGATGATCCCGGAGGCCTACGTGCCCGACCTTCAGGTCCGTATGCAGCTTTACCGCCGCTTGGGCGATCTGACCGATGCCAACGAAATCGACGGCGTCGGCGCGGAAATGATCGACCGGTTCGGCCCACTGCCCGAGGAGGTCGAGGCGCTGCTCAAGGTCGTGCTCATCAAATCCCTGTGTCGTGCCGCCAATGTCGAAAAGGTCGATGCCGGCCCCAAGGGCGCGCTTATCACGCTGCGCAATGGCGTTTTCCCAAATCCTGCCGGATTGGTGCGCCATATTGCAGATCCTGGCCAGGCGGCCCGGCTGCGTCCCGATCAGAAAATCATGTTCGCGCGCAACTGGCCGACTGCCGAGCAGCGGCTCAAAGGCAGCGCTGCGATCCTTTCGCGACTGGCCGGCCTCGCCGCTGGCCAGTGACACCTTTAAGCAACACGAGTGGTCCAAGCGCATTGGCAGTGTCTCAACGTCATGCTATTGCCCGATTTCGCCGCTCTTGAACGTGTCTGAACCTTATGATTCCGGCAGGGTCTACCTGCCCAGAGCAACAGGAATGTCCATGAAACTCAAAAACGCGATACTTGCCGGCGCTGTTGCCACGGGACTGGCCGTTTCAATGGCCGGCGCCGTCCATGCGCAGTCCGCAGACGCGGGAATGATCGACCAGGCCGAAACCTCTGAGGGCTCGGCCGAAGACAATTGGCTCAAGGTCTGTAGCGATCTCGACGATGGCGGCCAAGCGTGCATCATGCGCCAGGTTGTCAGCAACACCGGCGTGTTCACGGGCTCGTTCCTCCTGCGCGACGATCCCAGCCAGGAAAGCCGTCTTCTTGCTGTCGCTTCCGTCCCGATCGGCGTGCTGTTGCCCTTCGGCCTGACCTGGCAGATCGACAGCGGCAAGCCCGTGCGCGTCCCCTACATGTTGTGCGACCCGCAGGCCTGCTCTGCCCAGCTCGTTATCAACGAATCCTACATCCAGAGCCTCAAGCGCGGCAGCACCCTTACCCTGACCGCCAAGAACCGTCAGAACGAAGATATCACGATCGATATCACGCTCGCGGGCTTCACGGCAGTCTATGACAATCCCGAAGGCGTCTCGATCGAAGAGCTCAACCAGGCCAATTCGACCGAGAACGTGCTTGAAAATGTCCTTCAGGACCGTGCCAACCAACTCCGCGAGGAGATGGAAGGCGGCGAGGCCGCTCCGGCCGAAAGTGCTCCCGTCGAAGAAGCGCCGGCCCAATAAGGCGCAACCGGATTTTCATACGGAAAAGGCGGACCATTCGGTCCGCCTTTTTTATTGTCCCATCCCAAAAGATATAGCCTGTTTTCGCAGCAGTGGGATTGTCTTGAGTCCCCAAAGCCCCACGCTCCGCAACGCCTGGGCCGGCAAATGAGGCGAGAGCAGGGACGTAAACAAGCCGCCAACAAAAGCCCCGGTCCGCGTCAGATCGCCCCGCCGGGCCCCGCCATAGCTGCGCGCCACGGCATCGGCCCAGCCATATGATCCCGGATTGGCCGCCTTGAGGCAGGCGTTAAGGTTTGCCACGTCCCGCAGACCCAGATTGAGGCCCTGTGCGCCGATGGGCGGAAACGCATGGGCCGATTCGCCCACCAGCACCGCAGCGTCGCGCCCGGCCACATCAACCGAGAGAAGTGACAGCGGAAACACGAAACTGGGGCTGGCCGCCGATATCGTCCCGAAAAGGTGCCCCGACTTTGCGTTGAGAAGGGAAATTAGGTGCTCCGGTTCTCGCCGCGCGTCCTCAAGTGTTTCCAGCCTGTCGATCCACACCAGATTGGCGCGATTTCCACCCGCCGGAACCAGCGTGAACGGCCCATTGGGATAGTGAAATTCCACCGATTCCCCATCGAGCCCGCGCTCAAGCTCCAGATCGCAAACGAGTGCGGCCTGGTCGAACTTGCGCTCCCGCATCGAAATCCCCGCGGCCTTGCGCACGCTGGAGCCTTTGCCATCGGCCCCAACCAGCAACTCGGCAGTCAATGTGCCGCCATCGCCAAGTTCGAGATGCCACACCCCATCGACCCGACTTGCCGATTTGAGCGTCGCGGCTCGGCGGTCGAGGTTTTCATTCCCCGCTGCTGCCTGCGAAAAACTCTCCCCGAGCCGGGCATTGGCAAAATTCCATCCAAAGGCCCGGTGCCCGATTTCCGACGCACTGAATACGGTCTCCGGCGCGCGTAAAGGCCTGCCGGTCGCATCGATGATCCGGATGCGCGTGAGAGGTGTGCCCAGCGTTTCAGGGTCATCGATCAACCCTGCGTCGATCATGTAGTCGACCGACGGCCCCATCAGCGCCGAAGTCCTGCGGTCCACAGGCGCGTCGGGTGCCACATGAAGGGTTGAGAACCCGGCATTGGCCGCCGCAACCGCGGTCGCCTTGCCAACGAGCCCGCCGCCGATAACGGCGACCTGTGTGTGATTGGCCATTTTCACCTCGATGATTGATCAAGATGTAAGCCGCCGGGATCGCCCTCGCAAGCCGCGCAAATGGCTCTGCCGCTTTATTGCCGTTGTTGCCCGCAAATGTGCACACATCGCGCGCCGGGGCGGTCGCCGTTCTTGCCACGGGCATCAGATGGATGCCCGTGTTCCAACCGCTGAGGGCAAAAATGCTGGATTTCGTCGTCGAACCGGCCTTCTGGGCCAGCCTCATTCTGTTGACCTGCATCGAAGTGGTGTTGGGAGCCGAAAACGCCAATCAGAGTTTGAGCCGGGCAGCGGGCCTGGCCGATGAGCAGCGTCGCCGCGCCAAGGTCCTGACAGCCGTCTTAGGCACTCTCTTCCGATTGGCATTGCTGGCGATTCTGCTCTGGCTTCTTGGCCTGCAGCGAACGGCCTTCAGCATCGCCGGCTGGTCCCCCACCTGGGGCGGGGTCGTCCTGTTGGCCGGTGGCCTGTTTCTGATCTATAGGGCCGTCACCGAACTTCACCTTATGGTTGAACCCCACCTGGTTCCTCACGATGGCCCCGACCCGGCATTTTCCGAAAGCCCCACGCTGGCAATCGCCCAGCTCGTGGCCCTCAGCGTTATCTTTTCTGTCGATTCGATCATCCTCGCCATCGGCATGACGGCCTACGTTCCGGCCATGGTCATCGCCATAATTGCCGCGATC
Source organism: Pelagibacterium nitratireducens (assembly GCF_037044555.1). Classification (NCBI taxonomy): domain Bacteria; kingdom Pseudomonadati; phylum Pseudomonadota; class Alphaproteobacteria; order Hyphomicrobiales; family Devosiaceae; genus Pelagibacterium; species Pelagibacterium nitratireducens. Next base: position 2,071,120 of record NZ_CP146275.1, on the reverse strand, counting down.
GTGATCCTCTTTTTCGCTTCCGGTCCCATTGCCTCATTCATCGCCCGCCACGCCGCGATCCAGGCGGTGGCGCTGGGTATCTTGTTCGTCGTGGGCACCGTGCTGATGGCTGAGGGCCTCGGCATGTCGGTTCTCCGCGACTATCTCTACATCGCCATTGGCGCGGGCTTGCTCGTGCTCGGCTTCTCCAAGCTCATCTATCGCACGCCTGCCAGCCAGCCATCGATTTCGATGCCCGCCGCCATGCCCGTCCAGGATCGCGCCGAACCCAGCCTGGAGCCATCTATTCCGGTTCCCGATGATGGGTCCGCCAGCGCGCCGCGGTCAGTGGACCCCATCTTCGAGGACGTACCCGATACCGTTTTGGAAACCGAAGATTTCAGTGATCCCGCGCCGGATGAGATCAACGAACCTGCTCCCGCCGAGGGGCCGTTGCCGGACGAAATCCCCGACAGCGACGAACCGCCCCTTGGCGAACGCGATACCGCTGTGCAAAGGTCGCGCCGGAAAAAACCCGTACTCAGGCGCCGCCCTCCGAGGCTGCGCACGGCCAGAAGAAGAGAATAGGCAGGAATATGAAAGCCATTGTCGTTGACCAATTTGGTGGCCCCGAAGCACTCGATTTCCGCGATGTGGAGGTTGGAGAGCCCGGTTCGGGCGAAATTCGGGTCCGCCATCACGCCATCGGCGTCAACTTCATCGATACCTATCACCGCACCGGTCTCTATCCCAATCCGCTGCCCCTGATTCCCGGCTCCGAAGGCGCCGGCGAGGTGATTTCGGTTGGCGCCGGGGTCACCGGCTTCAAGCCCGGCGATCGCATTGCCTATCAGGGCACCATCGGTGCCTACACCGAGGAGCGGATCATGCCGGCGGCAAAGGCCGTTCTGCTGCCCGAATCGATTGATTACGAAACCGCGGCCGCCATCATGCTCAAGGGCCTCACGGCCTACTACCTGCTGTTTCTCACATGGCCCGTACGTTCGGGCGAAACCATCCTGTTTCAGGCCGCGGCCGGTGGCATGGGGCTCATTGCCTGCCAATGGGCCAAATCGATCGGTGCCCGCGTCATCGGCACCGCTGGCAATCCCGATAAGGTCGCGCTGGCCAAGGCCAATGGCTGCGACGAGGTGATCAACTATTCGCAAGAAGATTTCGCCGTGCGCGTCCGCGAATTGACCAACGGCAAGGGCGTCGATGTGGTTTACGACGGGGTAGGGCAGGACACCTTCGAGAAATCGCTCGATTGCCTGCGGCCGATGGGCCTCATGGTCAGCTACGGCAACGCCACCGGCCCGGTTTCCGTCCCCGATCTGGGCATTCTGGCCCGCAAGGGTTCGCTGTTTGTCACCCGCCCGACAGGCGCCCACTACTTCGCCGAACGTCCGGCTCTGCTGGCCGGCGCCAAGGCGCTTTTCGCGGCTGTCGAATCGGGCGCCGTCAAACCCCATATCGGCCAGCGCTTTGCGCTTTCCGAAGCTGCCGATGCCCACCGGGCGCTCGAAGGCCGCAAAACCGTCGGCTCGACCATCCTGCTGCCCTGATTGCCTCTGTCGCGGGGACGAAGGCTGTGATACGGCCTTCGTCCAAGGCGGCAGGCAGGGAAATAACCGGTGGTTCGTGCAACGCTGATTGGATTTTCGGCCATCCTTATGTGGTCGCTTCTGGCGTTGTTCTCGAGCCTGTCGGGACAGGTGCCACCATTTCTCTTGTGCACCTTCTCGTTTGCCGTGGCGACGCTTGTCGGCCTTGCAGCAACCGGACGACGCGGCAAGCCCCGCACGCCGGCTGCAAAAGTCCCGCTCATGGCCTGGGTCGTCGGCGTTGCGGGCCTGTTCGGCTATCATTTCTTCTATTTTTCGGCCGTCCGGAACGCTCCGGTGGTCGAGGCCAATCTGATAAATTACCTGTGGCCACTGCTGATTGTTCTGGGCTCAGCCCTGATGCCCGGCGAAGGGCTGCGCTGGCATCACGTGGCCGGCGCCTTGCTGGGCCTGGCCGGAACGGTGCTGATCGTGTCGAATGGCGGCCGCTTTGCCTTCGAGCCCGAATATATGTTCGGCTACGGTATCGGCGTCCTCGCCGCCTTCACCTGGGCCAGCTATTCACTGATCTCGCGACGCTTCGCCCAGGTCCCCACGCGCATGGTCACCTGGTACTGCGCCGCCGCTGCCCTTCTTTCGCTTGTCTGCCACATAACGCTCGAGGAAACGGTGATGCCCGCCAATACCGTTCAATGGCTGGCCGTCTTCGGCATGGGCCTGATGCCGGTGGGGGGCGCGTTCTTTGTCTGGGACTACGGTGTCAAGCATGGCAACATCCAGGTCCTCGGCGCAGCCAGCTATGCTGCACCGCTGCTCTCGACCCTGCTGCTGATCGTCTTCGGCATCAGCGCCCTCACCATGCCCGTCGCCCTCGCCTGCCTGCTCATCACGGGCGGTGCGGCGCTGGCCTCCAAGGACATGATTGCCCGCCCGCGGCGCAAACCGCCGGTAACGGTCATCTGATCCTCTGGACAGCTTCGCACCGAACAGCTAAACCGCAAATCAATCGGCCAGCCCTCACATGGGCTTGCGGCTCAACGGGTGGGTGGCAGAGTGGTTGATTGCACCGGTCTTGAAAACCGGCGGGCGTGAGAGCGTCTCGGGAGTTCGAATCTCCCCCCACCCGCCACCTCCGCTTTTGGAACGAATGAAATCAATCGCTTAGCTGGTGTTTTTGGCTAACCTTTTTCGAGGTTAGCCATTCTTGCGTTCACGGTCTGACCCTTCAAGCGCCTTAATGGCGCGGTCGGACAAGCGGAGTTGGTCGGCGGCAGCGGTATAGCGGCCGACTTCCTTGTCGGTCTTGTGGCCGGTGATCGCCTTGATTTCTTGGTTCGAACATCCCGCTTCGGCAAGGCGTCTTGCCGCCGCCTTGCGCAGGCCGTGGGCGGAACAATCCTTAAGGCCGGCCTCGGTGGCGCGCTTTTTCATCCACGCGCCGAATCCTTTGACCGAATGAGGCTTACCGTACTCGGTGATGAGAAACGTCATGTTCTCCTTCGGCAGGCCAGCGATTGCCGCCTTGAGTTCGGAGTGCATGGGAATCGAAATGAACGCACCGGTCTTGGTCTGGCGAACGCGAATCCGGTCGCCATCAATGTGCTGCCAACCCATTTTAACGACGTCAGAGCGGCGTTGGCCGGTGTAGAGCAGCAGGGTCAGGGCGAGGTCGGCTTTCGAGCCCACCGGGTGCCGTTTGCGATACTGGGCGATCTCATCATCGCTCCAGGTGTGGAAGCCATCGCTATCGATCTTGAATCCCTTGACACGATAGGTCGGATCATCGGTCCGCCAGCCATCATCCATGGCGATCAACATCAACATCTTGAGGCGGCGCAGGAGGTTGTTGGCAGCGGCAGGACGATCCTCCATTTCGCCAATAATCGCGCGCACGTGGGTGCGCTGCAAGCCGGCGACAGAAAGATGGCCGTAATCCTCGCGGAAGCGCTCCAGGATGCCTCGGTAGGTCACCTTGGTGGAATCCTTGAGCCCGCGAAACTCCGGGCTGTTGTAATAGTGAGCTATCAGCGCAGACATCGAGCCAGGCTTGACGCGCTGGGCGGTACGCACCGCAATTTGGGGTTCCATTGCAACGCCCGACCGGCAGGCTTCCAGTTCCTGATAGAATTCAGGAGTGTGTGCACGGGATTTGAAGTAATATGTCGGCTTGCCCTTGATACGGAACCGCAGTCGCCAGCGGCCGTGCCTGTCCTGAAATTCAGTTACGTTCCTGGGCAGCCCGTTCTTTTTTGGCACTGATCGCGTTTCCCCACTCATCGTCGCCATTCTCCAGGGAGGGGGCGCCGCCTTCTCCCAACTGTGCAACGATCTTGCCAGTGGGGTCAATTTCGACGCGTGAAACGGAATAGCCTGCCGACCTTGCACCCTTGAGCAGCTTCGAGATATCGCCCTGGGTGAAGACGGCGGGCCGGGTCATTGCGCTGCCTCGATCATGTCGTCGAGCAACTCCTGGGCCAGTTCGGGATGACCGCGATCGCGCAGCCAGTCGGCACAGGCGTTGATAGACTTCAGCGCAACGGCCTCCTTGATGGCTTCGATTTCGCGGTGAACCGAAAGATGCTGGTTTGAGTCAGCCATTGGTTTTCTCCTGATCCGCCAACGGTAAGCGAATATCAACGCGCCCGCCGAGGGACTGTTCGGCATATTGCTCCGGGGTCATCAGGCTGACTCCCGTGCGAAATAGAGGTAGCTGTCGAGCGCCACATAGGCCCGTTCGAGATTCTTGTCCCAGGGCACGTATTTGATGGCGCGGCCATAGGGCGGGGCGAGCGGGCACCAGTGGGGTGTCTTGCCGTGCACCACGTCGCGGAACTCGGTGGCCAGGGCGCGCTGGTCGGCTTCGTGTACGCGTTCGGCCGTCTCGCGCGAGGGCGCGGGGATGCCGAGGCGCTGATAGATCAAATTCATGAAACGGCGCTCGATGGCGTTCACGTCCAGCCCCTTGGAATGGAAATAAAGCTTCCATGGTGTGGCGACATCGCCGCCCAGCAGCGCCTCGGGCCAGTCGTGGATCAAGCCGTAGATTTTGTCTTCGGTCTGCGTAAGGTTTTCGGCCACAAGGATAGAATGCTGCAGCACCGAATAGGGCCAGGCAACATTGCCGCCCCAGCGCGAAATCATCGCCAGATGGTGCATGATGCCGTGCGGCTCGATCATCGCGACAGTCGGCCTTGCAATATCGAAGGCGATTCCGCCGGCGATGTTGATCCAGTAGGGGGAAAGCTCGCTCATTGCACCGGCCCCTTCCGCGCAAAGCCAAAGGAACCGGCAGGGTCGACCGTGACGACATAGGTGACCTCGTCAGACCAGTACCAGATGGCCATGGTGGAGATGAAATCGCCGCTCTCGGCCATTTCGCGGCCCGCTTCCTCGGGTGTCCCCTCAATGATGAGGTCGGACGGACTGCCAAACAAATTGGCGTGGGGCGGGTAATCGCCCAGAACCTTTACCCCGAGACCATCAGGCCCAGGAGTGAGCAGATACTGGAAATGGCCGAAACTCTCAGTATAGCCGAAGCCGATCTCGTCGCCGATGGCGAGGGGACGCGGCTCGATGTGCCAGGTCTCCGGCGTCAGCGTGCCGTCGAGGAACATTTCGCGATCCTCCAGCATGACGAGGTAAGGCATGCCGTCGCGCTCCACGATGAAATCGGACGGCGAAGTGCCAAGCTCGGGCACGCCTTCGTCCGCCCAGTCGAACGGGCAGCATTGATTGGTGAGAACGATGCTCATGAGCGCACCTGCTTGGTTTTGAGAACGATGGCATCCTCATTGCCCGGCTGGGCCTTGGCGCGCGCCTGGGCCTCTTTGGGCGATTTTGCGGTGACATCGACGGTGACCGGCACCATGGCGGTGCCGCGCTGGGCCGAGAGATGGACGCGGAAGGTGGTGAGGGGCTGATCCATGGTCAGGCCCTCACGTGAGCTCGACAGGACGACCGGGCGTCCAATAGCCAATTGCGGCCCTCCCATCGGATAATTCGACGGCCACGCGGAAATGCGGTGTCGCGCTGCCCGGTGATCGCAGCGGCCGCGAAAAGCGGACATGCCCGGTCACCGGATCGTTGATTTCGTCGCAGCCGAAAAATACCGGCCGGTTGCGCTGGATAGTGCCGCGCACGGGTTGGGACTGGCGCTTCATGGGCGGAATCCTTCGATGGCGCAGGCCCAGACAAAGCCCACGATGGCGATGGCGAGCGCTGCGGTCTGGAGAAGTTCGATCATGCCGCCACGCTCTTGCGCTGGCGGGCAGGATCCTGATCGGTCGGACGGCCCCGGAAATAATCGAGCGCGCTTTCCGCGACGGCGCATTCGGCCAGTTCGGAAATATTGCGGCCGAGCTCGCGCGCGATGGCTTCCATGCGCGCTTCGGTGTCGTCGGGCAGGTGGATGGTGAGAATGCGGCTCATTGGGCACCGCCAGCGTGTGCGAAGGCGTCGGCGGCCGAGGCGATGGCCTCGGGGAGGATGTCTTCGAGTTCGGGCTTGGTGAAGCTGCGCGATTGCAGGGCGGCGCAGATTTCCTGTGTCGAAGGCACGAGGTGCCCGATCAGGCGCGCGGCTTCCTTGATGCGATTGGCGCGTTTGGCGGCCGAGTGATCCTCACGGCGCATAAAGCGCTCATTGGCGATGCCGCCGGCCTGCGCCCCATACATGGCCAGATCGAATTCGGTCAGACCCTCCTGCGCCATGCGCTCGAGGATGCGTTTTTCGGTAGCCGCGCCCTCGGCCTGCAGGTCGATCATGATCGCCGCGATGCGTTCGGCGACAGGAAGTGAGGGTTTGGGAATGGGCTGGACGGGGCCGGCCTGTTGGGTGTGCAGCATGTCTGCCTCCAGTGGTGAAACTGGAGGGACGATAGTCTTGTATTTTTACACGGTCAATACATGATCATGTAAAAATACAAACAGCGCTACAGGCCGAACAACTCGTTGACGGTCATCACCTTATGCACAGTCAGAACGTACTGCTGCGGAATCGAGATGGTCGCGAAAGGGTTTAGCTGCTCGAGCATGAGGTAGCCGCCGGCCCGTCGGCGGTAGGTCTTGATGTAGGCCTGTCCCGGCTTGTCTTCCCATGTGCGCGTCTGGACGATGACGCTGTCACCGGGCGAAACGGCAAGGTGCGGATTGACGAAGCGCAGTTCGCCGGCCGGGTGCATCGGGTACATGGAATCGCCGTCAACGAAAATGGAATATGCCTCGGGCATATCCTTTAGAGCTGGCGGCCGGCGGACATATTGCACAACACGGCTTTCGATCTCGAAGCCCTCGAATGCATGGCCGTCGGCGGTTTCGATCAACGAACCGGCTGCCGTTCCGAGGACGGGTAGATTGTCGTTGAGGTCCGCGCGGTTGGGCAGCGGAACACCGGCGATGCTGAATTCAGCCTCCTGATCGGGTGCCGGGCTTTCAGTCAACCCGGAAAGGTATGACGTCGTGGTTTCGAGTGCTTCGGCGATCCGCTGCAGCGTGTCCATGCGCGGGTGCTTTGACCGGCCATAAACAATGTTCGGAATCATGGAAGGTGATCCCGCCCGTTCGGATGCGGCATTGATCGTTATCCCCAGTGCGCGGCAGCGCTCCTGGATGCGTTCGATCAGCAATTCCCGGGCTTTATCTTCCATGTGTGTAACTTTACACGCATCGGTACGCAAATTGGTCGTGTAAAGACGCTTGACAGTCATGTAAAAATACATGAACTGTTGCGCCATGACCTACACCGAACGCCTCCTCGCCATCGTTGATCAATTTTGTGCCCGGTCCGGAATGACCCGCGAACAGGTGAGCTATCAGGTGTTTCGTGATCAGCGTCGCATCGCACGTGTCGCCGATGGCAAGGCGTCGATCACGGTTCGGCTGCTCGATTCGCTCCTGATTTGGCTGTCCGAGAACTGGCCCGCCGATACCGATTGGCCAGGATATTTCGATCGGCCGCTTTCCCAGCAGGTCGCCCAATGACCCGTTCATGCCTCATCATCCCATTCTGGCGGCGGGTTCGCGATAAACTCGCGAAGCGCCTTTATGTCCTCGGTGATGGCGCTGCGGGCCAAGGCGTTAAGTGGAATGCGGTCGGCCGGCGGCGCGGCAAATTTCCACTCATGCGCAAGATCGGCGGGCGCTGGATCACCAGTGGCTGGGTCGTAATCGATCGGGAAGGGGTCCCAGGTGCGGGGACCGGTGGCAATGCCGTCGAGCAGGCCAAGGACACTCATGCGGCGTTCGGGTGTGTCGGCGGCGTTGAGCGCCAGCCACAAAGCGACGTTGAACAGGGCTTGGGCGCGCGCGCTGTCGATGATGGCGCGGTTGAGCGGCTCCATGGGGTTCGGCCCGCGCCTCGGAATACCCTTCATCGTTTCATCTCCATGGCAAAAAGCGCCATCAAAGCGCTCATCAGGACCGGTGTCCAATGATCGTTGGTTTGAGATCGCAGCACCAAACAGGTCAAAACAGCGGCCGTCATGGTGGCGGCGCAGGGCAGGTGGCACCATGAGCTCGGCCCGTCACCTTCCCAAGCGCGACTATGACGCGCTCAAGGCGGCGTTCCGCGCCCTCGTGCAACTGGTAGGCGGCACGCGCGCCGCAGAGCGGATCACCCGCGTTTCCCATCAGCAGATCGATCGCTACGGCTCCACCCAGCCCGATTTCGTCGACGTGTTCGCCCCAATGGACGTTGTGGCGGACCTTGAAGCCGAATGCGGCCAGCAGACCGTCACCCGCAAACTTGCCGAGCTGGCCGATCACGTTCTGATCCCGCTGCCGGCCGTCGCCGGATCGTCGGCGCGGATCGACGTCATCACGGCGCGCACTGTCCAGAGTTTCGGGCAAATGCTGACGGAGCTGGGTGAGGCCCGGGCCGATGGCACGATTGATGCGGAGGAAGCCCGCAAACTCGATCCGCAGTTTTCAGAGCTGATTACCAAACTGGTCAAGATGCGCCGCGAAGTGGCCCAGATGGCCGAAAGCGAGGATTTGCCATGAACCGCCAGGTCCCGTTGCGCGCCAATCCCAACCCCATGCTTGCCCGGGGCAAGTTCGAGCCGTCCGGATTGCACGAGTTAGAAATCGATCTCGGCATGAGCGGGGTTTTGACCCTGCCGGCCGACCAAGTACAGCGCGTCAAGCGCGCCATCGAAGCGTTCGAAACCGAAGGCATGCGCATCGATGGACATACAAACCTGACCAATCGCGTCACGCGCACGCTGGGGGAGTTCTGATGACCGGGAACCTACCCCGCTTTGCAGCCGGGACCGAAGTCAAACGTGAACGGCGGGCAGACATAAATTTCCGAGGGATCAATGGGCGTGTTTTCCAGTCCCACTGGAGGACTGCCATCTCGGTAATAAACCTTGTCAAGTTTGATGGCGCCAAAATCAATTTCGCAAGTCGAAAGGAGGCAGAATTTGAGCCCGCTCAGATCGACATTGCGCAAGGTAAGCTCTTCGAAGCTGCCACCCCAGATCGATGCACCGGACATGTCGCTGTTTTCGATCGTGAAACTGCCAAAGGCTCCCGATTCAAAGGCCGCATCCCGCATGTCGACATCAAGGAAGTACGATCCCTCGAGATCAACATTCTCGAAGTTGAAACGCCGCATGTCGGAGGAAAAGACGGCATTGTTAGTGAAAGCACCTTCACGAAGCGCCGAGTCCGAGAAATCCACACCGCGAAAGATCACGCGATCGATAGCGGCGGCCATAAAATCTGCTCCCCAGAGCCGAGAGCCATATATTGCGACGTGCGAGAGGCCTTCACCCGCCAGCGTCCAGTTGAGTACGCTGCCACATGTTCGTTCCGCTTCCATCTGCTGTGGTTCAATAAAGCAGGGAAACTCAATGTCATAGATCGCGAGCCCGGGCTCCGCTACGGCGGTTATGGCGTGAGCAATGCCGTCGGTGGACACCCCATCACTTGCAAGGATCTGATATCCGCCCAATCGGCGCTGCTCGGCCAACGATTCATTGGTCGCGAACGACTGGAGCAGGGTCAGGACAAGGGTAATTGCGACAAAGGGGAAGCCCACCAATTCCAAGACGGCAATCGTATCGCGACCGCCAGGACTACGTATCCATCTGAAAAGCCGTCGTATTCTGCCCGGACTCTCTGCAGGCATAGAGCGGATGTTGCGCCGCATCCGCTCCAGCCGGTCGGCGTCTGGCACTGGCCGTTTCTTCATCATCGCCCCCATTCGACTGTTCAAATTGTAGGGCGGCTCCGGAGACTGTCAACGGCATCGTACGGGGAACTCGCCGGAGGGCTCGCGTGATGCTCGAATATCACCCGATCGCCAATCTGTTTCCGCTGATCGAGGGCGAGGATTTCTCCCGGCTTGTTGCCGATATCAACGAGCATGGCTTGCAGGAAAAGATCGTCCTGCGCGAGGGGAAAATTCTCGACGGGCGCAACCGGTATCGGGCGCTGGTTGCCCTCAACCGGTTCGACCGGTTCCGCGACACAATCGATTTCGACCACCTCTCCTTCACCCGTGCAGCGCCGAAGGATCCTCTGGTCTGGGTGCTGTCGAAGAATTTGCACCGGCGTCACCTTTCGGAAAGCCAGCGCGCCATGGTGGCCGCCAAACTGGCCACGCTGGAACCCGGTCGGCCATCGCTCTGGAAAAAACCGGCAGATTTGCCGGATTCTTCTTACGTGGAACAGGGCGGTGAGGCGATTCCCGCTACACACGGAGTCACCCAGGTCGAAGCCGCCGAGACCATGCACGTTTCCGAGCGCTCGGTGCGCTCGGCCCGTAAGGTGATCGAGCAGGGCGATGATGAACTGGTGGCGGCCGTCGAGCGCGGCGAAATCGCCGTCTCGAAAGCCGAGGGGTTGGCGGGACTGCCCAAGGACCAGCAGAAAGAGCTGATCCGCTCGGCCGATCCTGCCGCGCTCTATGCGATCATCAGGGAAGACAAGGCGAAAAAGACTGCCGAGAAAAAGCAGCGCCGCGAGGTTCGCGAGGCCGAATTGGCCGGGCGCCAGCGGGCGCTACCCGATAAGCGCTATGGCGTGATCTATGCCGACCCCGAATGGAAGTTCGAGCCCTACAGTCGGGAAACCGGCTTGGACCGGGCGGCGGACAATCACTATCCGACCTCGGAGCTGGCCGACATAAAGGCGCGCGAGGTCGCGGCGATCGCCGCCGATGACTGCGTGCTGTTCTTGTGGGCTACAGCCCCCATGCTGCCCCAGGCGCTCGACGTCATGGCGTCCTGGGGCTTTGCCTACAAATCCCACACCATCTGGCGCAAGGCTGGGGACGACGGTCTGATGCTCGGCACAGGCTACTGGTTCCGCAACGGCCACGAATTGCTCCTGGTCGGCACGCGCGGCAAGGTGGTGGCCCCGGCCATGGGCGAACAGTTTCCTTCGGTCATCGATCATCCCGCCCTGCGTCATTCGGAAAAACCGGCGCGTTTTGCCGAGCTGATCGAAGCCTATTTCCCGAATCTGCCCAAGATCGAACTCAATGCCCGCGCTGCCCGGCCGGGCTGGGATGCATGGGGGCTCGAAGCCCCCGACACGGAATCGGAAGCCGTGCATGACGGCTCCTCCTCGGGGATCGAAGCGCGCCCCGCCGATGAAAGCGCCTCGCCGGAGGCGGAAGCTCCCATATCCGCCTCCGGCCCCACCGATATCAACGCCATCATCACCGAGGGCTATGCCCGCGATGCTTCAATCACTGAATTGATGGCTCTGACGGGCCTCGGCCGCAGCGCCGTGAAGATGCGCGCCAAGCGGCTTGGCCTGTCCGATCCAGAACGCCAGCGGGCAGCGGCGCGGCAGAATATGACCAAACTCAATGCAGAACGGGGAGGGGCGGCGTGACCGGATCTCTTACCGTTCTAGTTGCCTGCGAGTATTCGGGCATAGTGCGGCGCGCCTTTGCGGCGCTGGGGCATGACGCATGGTCTTGCGACCTGCTGCCAGCCGAGGATCGCAGCAATCGTCATATCGTTGGCGATGTCCGTGATCATCTGGATGACGGTTGGGATCTGCTTGTGGTTGCCCATCCCCCTTGCACCCGTCTCTGCCGGTCGGGTCGCCGTTGGTTGTCGGGGCCGGGCCATATGACACCGCCCAAAAAACTACCGGTCGGACGGACCTGGGACAGCATGAAGGCCGAGTTCGAAGAGGGTCTCGATCTGTTCATAGCCTGCTGGCGAGCGCCAATTGAACGGGTGGCGATCGAGAACCCCGAAATGCATGACATCGCCAAATCGCGCATGCCCGAGGATCTGCCAAAACCTCACACCGTCCAGCCGCATTGGTTTGGCCATCCCGAATACAAGGCGACCGGGTGGTATCTGCGCGGTCTCAATCCGCTGCAGCCGACAGATCGGTTGGCTGAACCGGAGAGAGGCACCGACGAATGGAAGGCCTGGAATCGGGTCTGGCGCATGCCGCGCAGCGCCAATCGCGGCCATGAGCGCAGCCGCTTCTTTCCCGGAATGGCGAAGGCGCTGGCGACCCAATGGGGCGGCTACGCCGAAGAGAGGGCAAGAGCATGACCATTCGTTTCCTCGATCCGCTCGCCGATGACGCTAGCGCCCTGGCCTATGTCGCCAGCAGTTTTGCGTTCGGGCAGGCCGTGGGCGCGTTTCCGCTCGATCGAGACGGCCCGACGGGCGGCGAATGCTGCGTCCTGGCCGTGACGCAATGGCAGACGCCGATCGGCTTTGCGACCTTTTACGAGACCGGCCACGGAAAGGCCTGGATCGACCTTGTCTGGGTCGAGGGTGCCTATCGCGGCAAGGGGCTTGGCAAAAAGCTGCTGGCCGCCGCGCGGCGCGAGGCGGCGAACATGGCACTGACCCGCCTCGAATTCGGCACACAGCTCGACAACGCCGCCATGCGCGGCCTCGCCGCCAGCGTCGGCTATTGCGAGCGCTACACGATCATGTCGCTGGACGTCGGGGAGGGCGAATCGATTCGAAACCGCACCGTTGGTGCCGGCCGAGCCAGTCTCGGTTACGACGAAAACTGGGGGACTGAATGAGTGTATCGAGAGTGCCCTCGTCAAAGCTGACTTCGATCGTACCGGATCAGTGTTCGATTCATTTTGGTGGGGGGCGTCCACGGCTTCGACTTGTGAAGATGATACTCTACCGTATCATCGGGGTTCTCGTGCCGGTCCCCGAATACGTCGGTGTAGTGCACCGCCAATTCTGCGCGAAAGGTGGCGCCGTTCAACTCGCACGCGGCGACACATTCCGGCGAGAGGTGAAATCCCTCCAATTCTTTGTCGAACTGTTCGGTATCGTCCGCTGGAATGTTGGACAGCGGGTAAGTCCTTTCAAAATACGCTGTTTCGGGACCCACCCAATTTTGTGCGCTCCGTGGCATGACAGTGACCTTAGCCGTGACACTGGCGATGCGCGCTGGCGTTCGGCCGGAATTAAAAACCTCGCAGCTGAGAAAGATGCCTCTTTCGCGGTCCGAAAGGCTCATCTCGCGCGCGATAACGACGTTTCTGACCCCAAGATAAGCTCTGACCTGCTTTCTTCCCATGGTCTCCGTGACTTCGGCCATTATTGCTGCCTCAGCTACAGCCTTTTCGGCAGCATCAGCGCTTCGAACGGCCTCGTGGCTGATTTTGCGCGCTTCGATCAGGTTCTCGCGGATGAGAAAGAGGCTGTACAGCCCAATGCCCACCGAGGCGGCTGTTATTGGGATGGCCAGCCAGGCAGCGCTCGCCATCATCAATTGGGCTGTAAGATTGGTCAGAGGGAAGTCAATCGGCTTGGGCATAGGAACGGCGACCCCTGGAAAAAGGATCAAAAGGGCAATTCCTGTGCATGCGCCGATCATAAAAATGATCACGTACAGATAAGTTCTCTTAACCAGCCATCCAAATGTCGGCATGCGCAATCTAGTCCCCCAAGCTCGCTGCCGATTTGGGCCTTTTCCAGCCATCAAGTCAAATGGGCGTGCATATGATCCCCGTGCGCCTGCGCCTTTCCCGCGCCAAGGGCTTTGATCTTCAAGCCCATTCCCTTGCCATAAACGGGCTGCCCGCCGTTAACTGTGCGCGACCATCCAAATGGGGAAATCCCTATCGCGTCGACGCTTTTGGCGCCCCATGGGCACATCTGACCGATCGCGGAGAGCAGCACGCCGCTTGTGTGGTCCATTATCGCCGAATGGCCGAAGAGGGATTTGTCACTGTTCCCTACACTCGAATGCCGAGGCCGGATCGCGGTGGCGACGCATATTCTTTTGGCGCTCATTCCGTTGTCGATGTCGCGCCGATCTACCTGCGCGGCAGGAATCTCGCCTGCTGGTGCGATCCCGAGATGGCTTGCCATTGCGACGTGCTGCTGGAGTTCGCAAATTGACCCTCCCGCCGCATCTCGAAGCCCTCAAGAACGAAGCGCTGCGCACAACCTGCGAAAGCTGGGCGATCCGCAGCCGCTGGTACCTCTCGCCCGGTATCGAGCGTGTCGGCCCCTGCCCGAAATGCGGCTATGACCCGAAAAAGGGTGAGCGCGGGTCCGACCGGTTCTCGATCAACACCCAGAAGAACGTCTTCAATTGTCGCCGCTGCGGCATCAAGGGAGAGGGGGTGATCAGGCTGGTCATGGAAGTCCGAGATGTAGATTTCATCCCTGCCTGCGAGATCATCACTGGCCGGACGGCCGACGAGCCGATCGATTCCGACCGCGCCGCGCAGCTCGCCAGAGAAGCAGAGCAGCAAAAGAGTAAGCAGATCGAGATCGGCGAGCAAAAGCGCCGGAAGGCAATCAGGGCCGGGCGCAAGATCTGGGACAGTACGCATAAGGTCCATTGGGAGCCCGGCCATGAGATTTTCGAGTATTTCATGGTGCGCGGCCTCGATGTCCGTTCGTTCCTCGCGCGCTTTCCCGATGCTCTGACCTGCCTGCGGTATGCGCCGATGCTCAACTGGGCCGAACAGCGCGCCGATGGCGGCTATGACATCATCGCCAAGGCGGACGCCATGGTCGCAGGCATACAGGATCCGGATGGGGTGTTCTGCGGAGCCCACCGAACATGGATCGACCTGACCCAGCCCAAGGGGCGCTTGATCCTTCCCGACGGGCCGGGCGGCAAGAAACGCGACACCAAGAAGGTACTGGGCACGCAAAAGCGCGGCGCCATCCGGCTCTTTACGCCGCCGAACCCGCGCCGGCTCGTGGGCGGGGAGGGGATCGAAACGACCGTTTCGGTGATGCTTTACGGGTTCGAGCCGGACACTGCCTATTGGGCGCTGGTCAATTCGAACAACATGGCCGGCCGGGCCTTGCGCCTCGAAACGCGGAAATTCGTTCAGGACGAACCCGACATGGCCGACGATGAGGCCTTCGTGCCGCCCGAGTGGTGCGAGGAACTGTTCTATCTCGATGATGGCGACGGGCCAGGTTCAAAACTCAAAGAAAAGCTCACGCGGGGCTTGCGGCGTGCCAGGCGCCTGCGGCCCGGCCTTAAGGGCTTCATCGTCCCGGCACCGGGACAGGGTCAGGATTTCAACGACGCGGCAATGGCCATGGCGGCCGAGATTGGCTCCGGCCGGGCTCCGGCCGGCGTTGCAAATGGGGCAGGGACTTGAGCGGCAAGAATATCATCAAGGGGCAGCTCGAACAGGCCGAAGCAGTCGAGGACGAGGGGTTCGGGCTTTATGGTAGCGCGGCGAATGACCAGCGGGCTGACGATGGAGCGCAACTCGATGCCGGCGACGACAGCAGCAATGAGCGCGGCCATGAACTCGGTATGCTCACGCCCGAGGA
Organism: Pelagibacterium nitratireducens; assembly: GCF_037044555.1. NCBI lineage: Bacteria > Pseudomonadati > Pseudomonadota > Alphaproteobacteria > Hyphomicrobiales > Devosiaceae > Pelagibacterium > Pelagibacterium nitratireducens. The sequence goes on along the minus strand of NZ_CP146275.1, from coordinate 2,055,814 downwards.
AATTGACAATCTGCGGGTCTGTGCCGAACTCGATCAGAACGATCGCGACAATGGCCGCCGGCTGATCATCTGGTACGGGCTCGACCTGGCCTATGTTCCCGGCATGGGGTGGCTGTTATTCAGGGGCAGCCATTGGGAGCGCGACGAAGCCGATCTGGCGGTCCGCCTCAAAGCCCAGGACCTGGTGGACTGGATCAAGCGCGAAGTGTGGTTCATCGAGCCGACGCCCGGCGTCCGGCGGCTGATTGCGCTCGCCGACAAGATCGCCCTCAAGCCTGCGGCCGACCGCACGGGCGAGGAAGTGGACGTGCTCAACAAGTCGCTCGAGGCTCGCAAAGCCTTGAGCAAGAAGCGCAGTGCCCGCCGCACCTTCGGCGTGTCCTCGGGCAATTCGGGAAAAACGGACGCCATGCTCAAACAGGCCGCCAGCCGCAAGGCGACAAACCCCGAGCGGCTCGACAAGGACAAGAAACTGTTCAACGTCCAGAATGGGACGCTGAAGTTTTTTCGAGTCGAGGATGAGGAATCCGATCCCGAGGATCCACGCTACGTCGGGCAGTGCGAACTGATCGAGCACGATCGCGCCCACATGATCACCAAGACGGCAGACGTGGCGTTCGACCCCAAGGCCGAATGCCCGCGATGGATAGAATTCCTCGAGCAGATGCAGCCCGACGCCGATATCCGGACCTTCCTGCAGGTCAGCCATGGCTTTGCGCTTCTGGTCGGCGGCAACGACGCCCAGAAGCTGTTCTATCACTACGGTGGCGGCGCCAACGGCAAATCGGTGTTTATCGAGACCATCGGCCGTATGGCAGGGCCCTATCGGGCCGTTGTCGATCCTGCAACGATTACCGGCGATGCCCAGCGCGACGGATCGAAAGCCAATTCAGACGTTGCCCGCCTTGTTTCGACCCGACTGGCCACGATCGAGGAATTGCCGCGCGACGTACCGCTCAAGGAAAACCTCATCAAGGCCCTGACCGGCGGCACACGCATGGTGGCGCGCTTCCTGCAAAAGGAAATCTTCGAGTTCGATCCCGAATTCGTCGCCGTAATGAGCGGCAACGACATGCCGACAGTGTCGGGCACCGATTACGGAATCTGGCGCCGCCTGCTGATCATCCACTGGGCGGTGACCATACCGCCCGAGAACCAGCGCCCGTTCGGGGACATGCTGGCCATGTTCGATGAGGAGCGATCGGGTATCCTCAACTGGCTGATCGAGGGGGTAAAACTTTACCTGGCCCACGGCCTGACGCCCTACATCCCGATGTCGGTAACCCAGTTCACCGATGACTATCGCGAGGAACGCGATCCGGTCGGAACTTTCGCCGCCGCTTGCCTCGCGCCCAAGCCTGGCAACAGGATCAACGCCGGCGACATGCACGCCCAGTTTGAAAAATGGTGCCACGCCAACGGCATCAAGCCCTACCAGCAAACGGCCTTTGGCCGGCGCATGAACTCGCTGGGCTACAAGAAAAAGCGGGGCAGCCATGTCGATTATCTCGACGTCATCTTCGTCGACCTGACCGATAAATTCGATCCCCGCGACGATGAACGCCCCGAGCCGCCATTGCCAGAGGACTGACGATTAACGGCTGACTGACCCGGCGTCCAACCCGCCGCTTTGCCGCCGCCCCGCACCCCCCTCACAAGATAAGAGCGGAGTCACAACTGTCACCCGCGCTGCCGCGCGGCGACATGACAGTTGTGACAGTTTTCGACAGATTGAATGCAACTGTCAGGTTGCAATTTCAATAGCAAAAACAGCGTGTTACGCAAATTTCGTGACGGTTGTGACAGTTCCCTTCGCGTATAATAGCTGTGAGGGGGTCCGGGTGGTCCCAAGGCTGTCGCCGGAAATAATTTCAGCCTTATATGCACGGTAAACTGTCAGAGCTGTCACGACTGTCATAACCCATTGAACCCTCGCCCTTTTCTGTCTCCGACAGTTTGTTTCAACTGTCACAAACCCTCATGAGGGGAACGAGAGTGAAAAAAGCTAAAGAGCAGGTCGATATCGAACGGCTGGTGACCTGGGCACTGCTCGACCAGGGTCTGGGCTGGTCGACCGGGCAGAGTTCGGGCGGCAACCTGATGACGCTGGGAACGCGGATCGATACCTCGGGAATTTCGACGCCATCGGTCTCGCTGCAAAGCGACGATGACGCCCTTCTGGTTCGGGCCGGGATCGACGCGATGGCACCGGACGTCGCCGAACTGATCATCCGACACGGCCGGATCGGCCAGCGACCCGACTGGTGCGAGGAGGGCGTGGGGGATTTCGTTCAGAAGAAATCGGCAAACGGCAAGCTGGCATGGGTGTTCGAAAAGCCGGGAGATTATCGCTCGCCGAGAAAGCCGGTGATGGAATTTATTGGCTGGCGCAAGGAACAGGTGGAATATTTCCGCGCAACCTATCGGTTGTGGTGGGTCGGGCTGCAGGATCTGGCCACACATCTCAACACGGTGATGGCTACCCACGAGGCAACCGGGCCCAAAGCCCCCTTTGAGCCGTGGCTTGAGGAAAAGCCGGTTATCCACACTCCGGATGGCCCCTTGGAGAGCCGGGAAAAGCCGAGGAAACGCGGGACCCGCGAATATGTCGAAATCGAAGGCAAGATGGTCCGCCGCGCCTGACGCCCATCTGGGGGATTGACTGTCATTGGGAATTTGACAATGTTCGGGACAACAGATTAGGACTGATTCCGACCCGCCAGCGAAAGCCCGGCGGGTTTTGCCGTTTCGGGGGGCGCCATGCACTCCATGGAAATCCAGTGGCGCGATATCGAGAATATGCGCATGTTCGAGCGCGCGGCCCGCATGGTCGGGAGCCAGTTCGAATTTGCCAACGCCTCGCGGCGCGCGGTCAATCGCACCGGCGACATGGCGCGCACGCGCGTGGTGCGGGCGCTGGCTGGGCAAACCGGGCTGCAGCAAAAGCTTTTGCGCAAGGCGGTTAAGCCCACGCGGGCCAATTATGATCGGATCGCCTATGTTATGCGGGCCAAGGGCGGTGATATCTCGCTCAAATATTTCAAGCCGCGCGAAACGCGAAAGGGTGTGAGCGCAGCCCCGTTCGGAAAACGCGAGGTGTTTGCGTCCAGCTTCATGCGAGGCGGGCGTTTCCCCCATCGAGTGGCCGTTCCGCGCTTTCATGGTCATGTGTTCGAACGCGACGGGCGCGAGCGCACGCCGATCACCAAGCTCAAATCCGGTGTGATCATCCCCGCCGAGATGGTGCAGGGGGAAACCGCTAAGGCATTCGAGAGTGCGGTGCGGCAAATCCTGCCGGTGCGCTTCGCACACGAAATCAACCGCCTGACCGGCGGCGCCTTCGCCTGATCTCACCGATTTCCGGGGCTTTGGGGGCTGTGGCGGACCGGCAACGCTTTTAGGGACCGTATTTTCCCCTCCCAGCCTGCGGTGCGGAAGCGGCCCGAGATTTTGTCAGTTTCTCAGGCGCGGGCGAACGGTTGTCAGGGTTGTCAGAATGGCTACTGGCGTTGACAGCACGGTTGTCATGTACAGCCCGGGAGAGATCGCGGCGCGGGACGGGGTGTCCAAGCAGGCGGTGAGCAAGACGCTGGCCAAGCTGCTGCGCGACCATGACGATATTCCGGTCGAGCGCGACGCGCGGAACCGGGTGATCAAGGTCAGCCTGGCGCACTACGATCATCACCGGGGGTTTTTTGGAAACACCGCGCAATCCCAGGCCCCCAAAGGCGTGGAAGAGGGCGGGGCGGAACCGCAACGGCTCAAGGATTCGCGCGACGAAGCCCTGCGGCAACAGGCCTGGCTCAATCTGCAGCGCGAGAAACTGCGGCACGCCGAAGAGCAGGGCAGTCTCGTGAGGGCCGACAAACTGGCCGAGGCGCTGGCGCAGGCCGGACGGACCATCCAGAGCGAGGTCAACCGGTTGCAGAACCGGGCCGACGATATCGCGCTGGCGGTTTCCAAGGAGGGAACGAGCGGGGCGCGGATGGAACTGCGCAAGATCGCCCAGGAGATAAACACCCGCATTGCCGACGCGCTAGCCGAGATGGCGAAAGCCGCGCCCGAGACCGACGAGGTGATCGCGGGGGCGGACGAATGAATTTTCATCCCGGCGCGGCACGCATGGTGGCGGAGAGGTTGAGCGCGGCGACGCGGCCCGTACCGCCGATGCCGTTCCGGCAGTGGTTGCCCGCCAATATCGTTCTTGTCGACGGGCCCAAGAAGGGAGAATTCTGGAGCGAGGCCGACGCGCCCTATCTCGGGCCGATCGCCGACGTCCTCGATATCGATCATCCGGCCAATCTGGTTTCGATCCGCAAGTCGCAACAGACCGGCGTTTCGATCCTGGCGCTCGCCTGGTCGCTCTATCTGGCCGAGACGGCCCCGGACAACATCCTTTACGCGGTGCCGGGCATCGACGCTCTGCAGGACGTCAACGGCAAAAAGTTGCAGCCGATGATAGACGCATGGCAGCGGGAGACGAAAAAGCGGATCATCCTGCCCAACGTCTCGCGGTCGGGTAGCGGATCGACCACCTATGAAAAGCGGTTCGCCGGCGGGTCATTGAGCCTTGCCAATACCAATTCGGTCATGGACCTTTCGGGCGACACGGCGCGATACGGGGTAAAGGACGAAGTCTCCAAGTGGGGCAACAGCCCCAATGGCGACGATCCGGAGGTTTTGTTTTTCGGTCGGTTCACGGCATTCCGGCGTCTGAAGCTCTGGAAAATCCTCGAGCTGTCGACGCCGGAAGTCGACAGCGGCGACCCGATGGGAGACGAACCGGGCCATTGCCGGATCGATCGGAGCTTTCGGCGCAGCGACCAGCGGTTCTGGTTCATCGATTGCCCCGAGTGTCGGAACAACTTCTATCAGGAGATGGACGGGTTCGTCCTCGACAGGGCGCACCCGCACAAATCGAGCTATGAGTGCCCGCATTGCGGCCACCACATCAGCGAAATGGAGCGGGTACCGGCGGTCAGGGCGGGGCAGTTCGTTCCGACAGCCGAGGGCGAAGCGCGCCACCCCGGCTTTCACGTCGATGCGTTCATCTCGCTGATGATGAGCTATGAGGCGATCGCCGAGGACTGGTTGGAACAGCAAAAGCACGGCGAAGAGGGCGCCAAGAATTTCACCAACCTGGTTGGCGGCCTGCCCTATGCAATGAAGGGGGATGCGCCCGATCACAAGCGGCTATACGAGCGCAGGGAAACCTATTCGCAAGGGATCGTTCCGGCCAGAGGACTGATTTTCGTCGCTGGAGCCGACGTCCACCACGACAACATCATGGTCGAGGCCGTGGCGTTTAGCGAGGATCGCCAGAGCTGGTCGGTCACCATCGCCTATCTCGACGGCCCGACGGACAACGTCAACGCCGGTGCCTGGCTGAAACTGGACGCGTTCCTGAACACGGCGTTTCAGGACACTTATGGGCAGGATCGCCGTATCGAGGCGATGGCCGTGGACTCGGGCGACGGCTTGCGGGCCAACCAAGTCTATAGCTGGTGCGCCTCGCGACCGCTGGCCTATGCGGTCAAAGGCATGCCCGGGCGCGGAATTCCCGCGATCGGAACGCCTCAAAAGGTTTCGATCAGAAAGAACGGCAAGCGCTCCCGTATTGGTAGCGCCAAGGTCTGGCCGGTCGGCACCTGGGGGCTCAAGGGCGAACTGATGGGAAATCTGCACAAGCTCGGCGTGCATTCGGGCGAACCGGAAGACCCGGCGGGCTTTTGCCATTTCGCCCAGTTTCATGACGAGGCGTATTTCAAGCAGCTCACCGCCGAGTATTTCGAGCGCAAGCTGGTGAAGGGCAAGCTGCGCGAAGGCTGGGAAAAAATCCGCCGGGACAATCACTGGCTCGACGTACGTATCTACGCGATGGCCATGGCTGAGCTGCTCGGCATGTCGAAACTGACCAGGGACGGTTGGGCGCAGTTGCGGGCACGGATCGTCCCGAGCCAGCCGCTCGATCTGTTGTCATCACTGACCGAAACCGTTGCGGCCAGGAGCGCCGAGGCGCCCCAGTCCGCGCCGACCGCAGCGAGCGTCGCCGAAAAACGAAAGAAATGGAGACGGCGGTCATGAAGGTGCCCAGGACTGGCCGGATTAAATCGGCAAATTTGCCGGTTTCGGCCGGACGGTCACCGGACGCAGGCTTTGCGCCGCCGCGCGCGCGCGGCGGTTATCTGCGCGATACCAAATCCGGTGTCTTCATGACGCGGCCATCGGCCCTGCGTGAGAGCCGAGACGATATCCGGGTGGCGTGGCGTCGTTCGGCGGCGCTGGCACTGGATATCATCCAGAATTCGGGGCGCCTTCGCGGTGTTGCCGATCAGGTGATCGCCGATACCGTAGGGAGCGAGCTGACGCTCAACTATCGGCCCGACCCCGACGTCATGACGCGGCTCGGCTATAGCGAAAAAGAGCGAGCCGACTGGATCAAGCTGGTCAAGCAGCGCTGGAAGCGCTGGGCGTGGAACCCGCGCGAATGCGATTATCGCGGCAAGTTCACCGTGCCGCAAATGATCGACATAGGCCTGCGCTGGAACATGGCATTCGGTGAGGTCACCGGCGTCATCACGTATATGAGCAGGGCCAAGCGGGCGCGCCTCGGTATTACCACCGGCACGAAGGTGTGCCTGGTGCCACCCATGCGGCTCGTCCAGGACACCTCGTCGCTCGAAAACCTGTTCCAGGGTGTCTATCACGACGATGATGGCCGCCCCACCGGCTATCTGTTCGAGGAGCGCCAGACGGGCTTTGTCACGAAACGGCGCTGGCCGGCGCGCGACGCGCGCGGACGGGCCATCGTGATGCACATCTTCGATCCGGTGGATGCAACGGACGTTCGAGGCATTTCGGTGATGGCGGCGGCGTTCCGCAAGCACATCCAGCACGAGATGCTCGACGATGCCACGCTGCAGACGGCGATCCTGCAAACCCTGTTTGCGGCGACTTTGACCAGCGGCGCGCCGACTGCAGAGGCGTTCGAGGCCATTGAAGCGATGCGCGACGGTGCTTCGGCCGATGGCAAGGCGGTTGCCGAGGATTTCTATGGCCTGCTCGGCGCGCAGCTCGAGGCGGCGCGCGAAGGAACGATCTCGTTTTCCGGTGATCCGCAGGTGAGCCATCTTGCTCCGGGCGAGAGGTTTGAACTGCACGGTTCGAAAACTCCCGGCGGCGAATACCAGCCGTTTTCGGCCGCGTTGAGCCGTGACATGGCCCGGGCCATCGGCACCACCTATGGCGGGCTGACCATGGATCATCGGGGCGCCACCTACTCGAGCGTTCGCATGGAGAATTCCTCGATCTGGCCCGTCGTCATGCGCCGGCGCGAGCGGATCGCGGCGCCGCAGGAACAGATGATATTCGAAGCCTGGCTGGACGAAGAAGTCGGAGAAGGCCGCATTCCGTTCAAGGGCGGCTATCGGGCCTTCCAAGCCAATCAACAGGCCATGTTCTGGGCACAATGGCAGGGGCCGAGCAAACCCACGGCCGACGACGGGAAAAGCGCCAAGGCGAGCACCGAGCGGCTGCAGAACGCGACATCGTCGATCGAGATCGAAACCGGCGATCTGGGCGTCGATCCGGACGAGCTGTTTGACCAGCGCGTCGCTCTGCATAAGCGCTATGAAGAGGCCGGCATGCAAAGCCCCTACGCTCCGCGCAGCCGATCGAGCTCGACCGTACAAGACGAACCTGACGATTCCGACGATCGACCGGAGAAACGGTCATGAGCAACGTGGTGATGATCGGCGGGGTCGAGGTCGATATCGACAAGCCGTGTGACGTGCTGCGCGAACTCAGGAAGGCGCAGCTGGTTATTGCCACGGGGGAATCGGTGGCCATGACGCGGTTCGACCAGGACGAGGTCCGGTTCACTGCCGCCAATGGCGGACACCTCGAAAAGCTCATCGGCATCTATCAACGCGAATGCGACAAGGCGAATGGGCGGATGGCCGGTCGCGCCCGACGCGTCCGCTGGAGGCAATGACCATGTCGCTCGATCGCATCAGCGCAGCGCTGTTCGACCAGGCCCATCTTTACCACCCCGGCAAGGCGGAAACTTTCGTGCGGGTTTTCGGACCAAGGTTGACCGGGACCAATATCACGATCGTCAATGGCGATGGCGGCGTCGATCATACGGCGTTTTCAGGGGGGCGGGCGTCGGCCGGTGTGCTGGGTGACCGTCTCGGGCGGACCTATGATCGCTACAGTGCAAGGCCGTTCGACATGATCGACGGCGTCGCCATCATCCCGATCGAGGGTACGCTTGTTCAAAAGGGAAGCTGGATCGGTCAGTCGTCGGGGGAAACGTCCTATCAGGGCCTGCAAACCCAGATCGCCCGGGCCGGTCGCGATGAGGTCAAGGGAGCCGTTTTCGAGGTGGACAGCTTCGGCGGCATGGTCAATGGCGCGTTCGAAACGGCGGCAAGCATACGGCAGCTTTCGGCCAAAAAGCCGACCATCGCCATCCTGACCGATTTTGCCTATTCGGCCGCGTACCTTCTGGCCAGCCAGTGCCGGCAGATCATTGTCCCCGAATTCGGCGGCGCCGGGTCGATCGGCGTCGTGACGCTGCACGCCGACTGGAGCGAAGCGCTGGAAAACGAGGGCGTAAGGGTCACGATCATCCACGCCGGAAAACATAAGGTCGACGGCAATCCTTACGAGCCGTTGCCCGAAGCGGTTCGGGCCGAGTGGCAGGCACGGGTTGAAGCCATACGGCTGCGCTTTGCCGAGGTTGTGGGGCAGGGGCGCGGCAAGCGGTATTCGAAAGCCGACGCGCTCAAAAGCGAAGCCAGATCCTACGAAGCCAGCGAAGCCGCCCGCCTCGGGCTGGTCGATGCGGTCGGCGATCCGCAGGAAGCGTTCGAAACCTTCATCGCCGAAGTCAACGGGAGACCCTAACCATGGCCAATTCGATGCTGGCCGCAGTCCGCGACGCCGTCGCGGGCCCGGTCGAGATGTCCTCTGTCGAGGACGAACCGCGCGCCCCCGGCGGGCACGCACACTCGCAACCAGGAGGACAATCCATGAGCGAGACCCCTGGCAAGCCCGCTGCCAAGAATGCGGGCCTTTCGGAAGCCGAGCACGAGGCGGCCGTGGACAAAGCGCGTGGTGAAGGCCATGCGGCCGGCTCGACGGAGGCAACCACTCGTCTGGGCGACGTCCTCGGTGCCGAGGGCATCAAGGGCGACGGGGGCCGGATGGCGGCCGCGCTCGACCTCGCGGTCAAGTCGCCCGCCATGGCGGCCGCCGACGTCTCGGCATATGTGATCGCCAATGTTGCGGCCAATGCGGGCGCTTCAGGGCAGGATCCTGCGACCTATGAGGCCGAGCGGCTCAATGCCGCCGGTCTTGCCGCGCCACAGGAACGCGCCGGCGCCAAGAAGGCCACCATCAACCGGAGCGAGATCTATTCGGCTCGCGCCAAGCAGTCGAAGGGCTAGACCATGGACATCAAACACGAACGTCCCCGCAATCTGGGTTTCGTTCTCTCGGAATCCAGTCGCACGCGGTCGTATGAAACTGTCACAATCGCAGCCGGTTCGGGCAAGCTCGTGCCCGGTACCGTGCTGGGCATGGTGACAGCCGATGAGACGTACACAATTTCGGCCAATGCCGAAGTCGTGGACTCCGAGGGTGCGGAAACGGCCAAGGCGATCCTCGCCTATGGCGTCGATGCCACCGACGACGAAGTCGAGGCACTGGTTATGGCGCGCGACGGCGAAGTCAAAAAGCTCATGCTCGTTTTCGACGACAGCGTCGATGATGACACCAAGATCGCGGCCAAACATGCCCAGCTCGCCGCGATCGGCATAATCGTCCGGTAACGCCGGGCCATCTCACTTTCACTCACATCTGGAGAACGTCGATGCCTGGAGCCGACATCTGGGATGGCGATGGCTTTACAATCGAGAGCCTTACCGCCGCCATTAATAAGGAATCCTACCGCCCCGGTCAGGTCAGTGCGACCGGGATTTTCGAAGAGGACAGCGTCACCACGACGCGCGTGTCGATCGAGGAGCGTGACGGGAAAATCTCGCTGGTTGAGCCGACCCTTCGCGGCGGCGCCGGCGAAACGACTGGCGACGACGATCGTCGCAAGATCCCGTTCGATATCGAACATTATCAGCGCGATGACTTCATCAAGGCCGACGAGGTCCAGAACGTTCGCGAGTTCGGTACCGAGGACCAACTCGAAACCCTCCAGAGCCGCATCGAGCGCAAGGCTCAACGGCACGCGCGTGATCTGACCATGACGCTGGAACATCAGCGGGTTGGGGCAATCAAGGGCGTCGTCACGTCCAAATCCGGCAAGGTTCTGCACAATCTGTTCAGCCGGTTCGAGATCGCGGTACCCGCCGCCGTCTCGCTTGAGCTGGACGTCGATTCCACGGTCGTGACCAAGCTGTTTCAAGATGTCACCTACAGCATCGAGGACGACCTGGACGAGCCGTATGATGGACTGCACGTCTTCACCGGTCGCGGGTTTCATCAGGCGCTGTGGCAACACAAATCTGTGCGCGACACGTTCCTCTATCATAGTGGCGCCGCCGTTCTCCGCCAGGACGTCCCGGATGTTTTCACATTTGGCGGGGCGACCTGGGAACGCTACCGTACCGGAGCGAAAGCGACAGCAGATCTCGGCTCGCCATACATCGCGGAAAACGAGGCCCGGGTGGTGCCCAAGGGCGTTCCCGAGCTCTTCATCACCCGGTTCGCACCGGCCGATTATGAAGAGACCGTGAATACAGAAGGCCTGCCGTTCTACGCCAAGCAGTATTCGAGCCAGAACGGCAAGGGGCGGCATCTCGAAGTGCAGATGAACGCGATCTCTATCTGCACGCGTCCGAAGGTCCTGCGGCGACTAACGCTGACCTGATCGCGGACACCCGCACCGATTTTGCGAAGGCCCGGTCCTGGTACCGGGCCTTTCGTTTGCGGCGATGGCATCTGAAGGATGCGATCCCCCCAACCGAAAGGAAGCCTCCGATGTCCAAACCCAAGACCAAGAAGATCGCCTTTCCAGCCGGCGGCATAGTTGCCCGCGAAAACTCGCTGACCGGCAGACAGCAGACCGTGCCGCCGCATAAGGCCGTCGCGGTGCCCGCCGATTATGCCGACCACCTCATCCATGAGAGGGTCGCCTATGATCCGGACGCAAAGGACGCGCCGAGCAAGCCATCGAAGGTCAAACAGGCCACCGATGGCGACCAGGTCGCGGCTGACGCTGATGAAAGGGCCAAGGCAGCGATCGCGGCGGCTGAGACGAAGGCCAAGGAGATCACCGACACTGCCGAATCCAAGGCGATAAAGGTCGGCGAAGAGGCCGAAGCCAGGGCCGCCGAGATGATCACTTCGGCAGAGACCAGGGCCAAGGAGATCATCGAAGCGGCCGAGGCCGAGGCGGCCAGCATCGTAAAGGCCGCTGAAGAGAAGGCCAAGGTATCCGGGCAAAAGGACAGCTAAGCTGTGTCCGCCCGCTATCACGCCCTGCGCGACCGAACGGTCGCCGCCGTCGATCGGGTGTTCGCCGAGCCCGTCCGCATCATCTGGAAGGATGGTCGGGCGCCGGTGGACATCGAGGCGGTCCTGCGGACGGCCGCGCAGGTCGCGCAATCGATGGCGGGAGGGCGAGGGCAGGCATGGAACGTTGAAATCACGGGCGCCTCGGCACTGCTTTATGTCGACCGGGCGCGCTATCCGGATATCCTTCCTGCCCGGGGCGACGAGATCAAGGTGCCGGCGCGGGGTGATGCCTATTTCGAGGTGATGCGTACCGATACACGCAACCGGACGCGCCTGATCTGTCATCTTTCGGAAAGCGGGCGGGCCGGCTCATGAGCCTCGTTCGCCTCGCAGCCCGCATATCGGCCGTGCATGCGCTCAAAGGGCGTCTGTTCGAAGGAACCGAAGTGCTCGATAGCGAAATCGGCGCCATCGGCCTGGGGCCGGACGGATCGCTGGTCGCGGAATCGGAGAGCCGGTTCGTGGCGGTCTATACAAATGACGGCCAGGCACTGATCCGCGAATACGAGCCGCGTGCGCTCCATACGGGGGGAACCTGCGAGATCACGTTCGAGATGGGGATTACCGCAGCCATGCTGGTGCGCGATCCCGAGACGGAACGTCAGCAGGTGATGGCCGGCGTGCCGGGCACCGACGCGGCTTTCGAATTCTATCTCGACATGGTGGGTCGGCAGATCATGGACGCCCTGTCTGACCCGGCCAATGACTGGGCCGACATCTGGAGGGCCCTTTGCCCCGTCGTGGTCAAGATCGATCGCGTTCGCACCGACGACGCACAACAGGTCCGGCTGGCCGGTCATCAGATCAAGATGACCTGCCAGATTGTCGATGATCCGGTGCGCGGCACAGAGCTGGAGGATGGTGGCGCGTTTTCCCGGTTCCTGCTGGCCCTCGATGCCCTGGGATCGAGCGAAGCGGATGCGCAGGCGAGCCTTATTCGCAGCGCTCTCGGTACCGGTGCCGGTCTGCAATCGGTGAAACGCAGCCGAACGCTAGGCCTGGCGGACGCGGAATCGGTGGCTCTGAGCGGGATCGAACAGCTCGACGAAGGAGGCGATCCAGTCGAATCCGGGACACTCGTGGTCGAAGTCGACGGTATCGGCACAAGCGAGGCCAAGTGATGCTGACGGATCTGCTTGCCATGAAAATTGATATCGAGCGGCTCAAACAGGCGTTCGGCGCGTCGCTCAAGGTCGGGCCGGTGGCCGTGGTCGATCCTTCACGGGGCTATCGGATCAAACTGGGGGAGGGTGCAAACGGCCCCTTTCTTTCGCCCTGGTATCCCCATCCGGAATCGGGTGGCGAAAATTCGAGCTGGGTGCCGCTGTCGGTCGGGCAGGTGGTCGGCATGGTCAATCCCAATGGCGATCCACGCCAGGGGTTTTTGATCCGAGGCGGTTTTTCGGGTCAGAACCCTCCAATCGCCGATGATGCCGAAATTGTCCGGTTCGGGTTCGGACCGCTCACCATTACGGCCGTCGATGGCGGGCTCATTGTGGATGCGACCTCGCCGGTCACAATCAACGCCCCGACGGTCAATCTGGGCGGGGCGGGTGGCCAGCCAGTGGCGCGGGTCGGCGATATCGTTGAGATCGGCGCAGGATCCTCGGCCGGGCAATGGCCCATCGTTACGGGCAGCCCTGTCGTTTCGGCGCAATAGGCAAGGACGGGATCATGGACAAGAAAGACTATAGCGTGGCGGCAAGGGTCAATCGGGTCAATGGCCGCGCTGTGTCGCGCTCCGGGCGCGTTTCGCTGACCGATGCCGAGGCGCTATACGATCGGGCGCTGGGACGTATCCGTCCCGCGCCGATACCCCAGCGCCGGCGCCGTCGCAAGGCCGACGGTCAATGAGCGGCATCGACCGGCGAACGGGCGCTGCCATCGACAATTTCGCATCGGCCTGCCAATCGGTCGAAGTCATTTTCGCAACGCCGATCGGGGAGCGCGTCATGCGCCGGCAGTTCGGGGCTGGCATCGTCGAGCTGCTTGGCCGGCTGATGCGCCCTGACCTTTTCCCGGTCGTCATGGTGTTGATCGCGGCGGCCATCGACGTCTGGGAACCGCGTTTTCGAGTCAGGGCAGTGTGGTTTACCGGTTCGGTCGATGCCGTGCGAACAGGGCAGGCTGGCATCGCAATCGAAGTGGATTGGCGTCCCAACGCCCATCGTGGCGATTTCGCGCTTGAGGGAACACGGACGATGATTTTGCGCTATTCCGGGCAACGCTGGGTGACCTCATGACCTTGCCGCCCGAACTGGCGAGCCTGCCGCCGCCGTCGATCGTCGAAGAGATCGGGTATGAGACCCGGCTACAGATTTTGCGCGACCGGCTCGTTACGCTGTTTGCCGCAGCAGGTATCGACTATGACGTCGAAAACCTCGAAACAGACCCGGCGCAGATTCTCTTGCAGGTGTCGGCGTATCAGGACGTTCTGTTGCGCCAACGGGTCAACGAAGCGATCCGGTCGTCCTTTCTCGCCTATGCCGCGGGCGGGGACCTCGATGTTCTGGCGCAATGGTATGACGTCTATCGCCTGGCGGGCGAGGATGATGAACGGCTCCGGCGCCGGATCGTTCTTGCCATTCAGGGGCGGTCTCCGGGCGGTACGGAGGCGCGCTACAGGGCGATAGCGCTGGGTGCTGACGTCCGGGTCGCCGATGCAGCCGTCTATACCGTCGGGCGCGATCCCACCGTGCGTGTGGCCGTGTTTTCGACAGAGGCGGGAGGGGTGGCAAGTCCTTTGCTTCTCGCGGCCGTTGATGCGGCCTTGCAGGCGCCGGACGTGCGCATGGTCAATGATGTGATCGTCGTGGCCAGTGCCGCCCAGCAGGTTGTCAATGTGGTCGCCGATATCTGGCTGTTGCCGCAGGCGCCCGAGAGCACGATCGCCCTGGCGCGGGATGGTCTCGTGACGGCATGGGCCGACCTTTCGCTGGGGCGCGATGTCACGATGAGCTGGATCACCGCCATGTTGCAGGTCGATGGCGTGCAGCGGGTTGCCGTCACAACGCCGGCCGCCGACGTCGTCATGCCGTTCGATCAGGCGGCCGGGCTGGGCACGGTCACGCTCAACAATCGCGGGAGAGCATTTTGACCTCGGCGCTTCTGCCCTCGGGCTCGACGCCGTGGGAGCGTGTTCTTGCCGATGGCATGGTTCCCGCCGTCGCGATCGGGGCCGGGATCGACGATATCGTCGGGGCCAAGCTGAACCAGCCGACAACCTCCATGCTGCCGTTTCTTATCTGGGAGTATGGGCTGGGGGAATTGACGCCCTATGTGCCCGGCATTCACGAGCTGATCGATGAGGGACTGACATGGCAGCGCTTGCGCGGGACGGTCAGCGCCGTGGCGATCGGGTTGGGCTGGGTTGGCTACAGCGCCGCCATCGAGGAAGCGTTGAGCGCGCGGCGCTTCTGGAATTCGTTCCAGCTTCGCTTCGACGCCTTGCCGGTGGCGGATGTGCCCGATCTGGAGCGTATCGAAGCGGTCACTCGGCTGTCGGTCCCGCTACGCTCGCACCTTCGGCGCGGCGTGCATCACTATGATGTCGTGGCAGCGCAGGGAGACCATAGCGTCATTGATGCCTCCTATCTCGATCATGAGAGCGGTACCGCAACAACCCCGGGCGGCACTCTTTGGTCGTTTGGCCGGACGACTGAAATTGCCTATGAACTGGGCAAGGCTGAACTCGAGGCGGCCGGAGTTTGGATCGAGCCGGACTGGCAGTTGCCGATTGACGCCTCGCCGGCTTGGATCGGCGTCGAAACGGCATGGACCCGCGTCGCCACGCCGTGGGTGAGTGGTGGCGCCGAAGCCATTCGGGAGCGGGCGATCATTTCCGCATTGACGGACGGAGAACTGTTTCTGCGGTTTTATGACGATGCTGGCCAGATTGTCGGGCATCGCAAATGCCGCGTCGTACGCCGGGTCTGGTCGGAAGCCGATGGTGAATACCGGTTTGCAGGGACGACCTATGGATGTCAGGACCTGGCGACACGCATCTATGTCGAAGCGCTGACGCAATTCGGCGACGTGGACGAGGTTGTTGGTGACACTGTTGCTCTGGTTTTTGGGGGAACACGCGGCCCGGATGTGAAGCCCGGGCGGCTGTGGCTGGAGCCCGCCGAGCTTGTCGGCGGCCACGAGCTGGCGGAGAGCCCATTCGGCCACGGTCTGCGTACGACGGTCCGCGAACAGGTAAAATTCTTGCTGTCGCTGGCCGCGCCAGCTCCGCCGTAAGCGATTCCGCGTGCGGCTGCACGCCGGGCGGCCAGCCGCCGAGCTTTATCGCCATCTCATACGCCGCACGCTCATAAGCGCCGGCTTTCGTTTTAACGAGGTTTTCAAATGCCATTTGAGCATCCCTCGGGGCTGCCTTACGCCTATCAGCGTTCGGCGGGCGATCCGTCCGTGCAGGGCGTGGTTCACTACGGCCGCCGCCCGTTCATCCAGGGGGCGGACCTTCACGACGCCCAGGACATACAACGGGCCCGTTCGCGTCGCATCAGTCGGTTGATCGCTTCTGACGGCGACCGGATCGAGGGGGCGGCGGCCATCGTCGACCGCGATGCGGGAACAGTGAATCTCACGGCCGGCAGGATCTATGTGGACGGGGACGTGCTGCCCGTGGCCGAGGCTGTCCTCGAAAACGTAGCCATGGATGCGCGTGTCGAGATCGGCGTGCGGCTGGTGCGGAGCTGGATCACCAGCGAGGATGACCCGACGCTTGTCGGGCTGGTGCCCGGTTCTCTGGCCGAAGGCGAGGACGGGGCGGCGCGCGAGATCGTTGCGATCAGCTGGGCTCTGGCCGACGACGGCGGGGAGGGGGCCTTCTATCAGGTCTATGTTCTGCAGAACGGCACGATCCTCGATCAGCCCGAACCGCCGTTCGTACAGGGCATCGTGCAGGCCATCGCCTCCTACGACCGGGTATATGGCCATTACATCGTTTCAGGGTGCCGGGTTTCGGCGCTGGGCCGGAACGGCGCTGCACAGATGTTCTCCATCGAGGAGGGCGAGGCCAATATCGACGGCTTCAAGCGCACCCGGTTTACGGCGCTGCGCCATGGCGAGGTCGAAGATTGGGACGTTTCGGCGGTGCCGGGCGAAACCCACACCTATGATGGCGGTCCCAGCCAGGTGGTGACCGTGGCGCGTTCGCCGATCGACGGGGTTACCTCGGTCCTTCTCGACAGGGAAAAGACCGTGAGCGTGGTGCGCGGTCCCGTCAGCAACGGCGCCGACAACCTGCCGGACAATTCGGTGATCGAGATCATATCGGTCACACAGGGCGCCACGACCTATGAGCCCGGGACCGATTTCAACAGGGTGGGCGATACGGTCGACTGGGCCTCGGCCGGCGCGGAGCCAGCCACCTCGACCTCCTATGACGTCACTTACCGCTACCGCGCATCGGTGGTGCCTGACGCGGTGACGGACACTACGATCGAGGTGTCCGGTGGGGCAACTGGCGGCGATATCATAATCGCATACACCTGGAAGCTGCCGCGTATCGACATGCTGTGCCTCGATAAGAGCGGGGCGGCGGTCTATGTGCGCGGGGTGTCGGCGACGGCCAATCCCGTGCCGCCGATCCCGCCGGCCAATGTGTTGCCGCTGGGCGAAATCCACAATGACTGGTTTGGCTCACCCGCCGTCATTTCCGACGGGATACGCACCGGCGTGCGGGCACCGACCTGGAGCGAATACCGCAGGTTCATGAACTTGCTCGAGGATCACTCGCGGCTGATCCAGCTCGAGCGGCTAAAATCCAATGTCGATGCGCGCGACCCGGCGGCCAAGCGCAACATGTTCGTCGATCCGTTCGTTGATGATAGCCAGCGCGACGTGGGTGAAGCCCAGAGCGGGGCGATCGGCAACGGCCTGATGCAGCTTGCCATCGATCCGACCTTCTACGATCTCGACCTCTCTGCCCCGGTGACGCTCGACTGCGTCGAGGAGGTTATCGTTGCCCAGGAATTGCGGACCGGCTGCGAAAAGATCAATCCGTACCAGAACTTTTCGCCCATGCCGGGCGCCCTGACGCTGACGCCGGCGGTCGATTTCTGGACCGAAAGCGCCACGGAATGGGCGAGCCCGCAGACCATCGAATTCAATCGCGGCGTTTCGCTGACCGGCGCGCGGGTGCAATCGAGCACCACGACGCAAGCGGTCGGCTCTACCACCCAGGACCTGCCGTTCCTGCGCCAGCGCGAGGTGGATTTCACCATTGCGGGCTTTTTCGAGGGCGAAATCCTCGACGCGCTGACGTTCGACGCTTTGGACGTCAAGCCGGCGGGTGAACAGGTGGCCGACGAGAACGGCGAAATCATCGGCAGTTTCACGATCCCTCCGAACGTGCCAGCGGGCACCAAGGAGATCATTGCCGAAGGGCAGGGGGGCACGCTTGCGGTTGCGTCATTTACCGGCCAGGGGGCACTGGAAACCGACGTCATGCGTCGCGTTACCACCGTCGAGCGCTGGGACGCCGCCGTCATTCAGAGGCGGCGAAATGATAACGACGACGATGATGATCGCGAAACCAATGGTGAGCGTCGGATGCGCGAGACCGGATCGTTTGATCCGCAGGCGCAAATCTTCAACCTGCCCTCAACGCGGCAGCTCGTCGGAGTGGATTTCCACCTCTGCGCGCTGGGCGACCTGACCAACCATATCCTGGTGCACCAGGTCGGTGTGGATACGGGCTGGCCGACAACCGATGTCGAGGCCGAGGCCTTTGTTCCCATGACGGGAGCACAGACCGGATGGATCTCGGCGCGATACGGCCTGCCGGTGACGGTATCTGCCGGCCTCGACAGGGCCTTGGTCATCAAGACCGACGATGGCGAACACGCGATCAGCTTTGCCAGCCTTGGCGGTTTCGATGAAGACGTGCAGCGCCCGGTCACCGTCCACCCCTATCCGATCGGGCCGCGCCTCTCTTCGGTCAATGCACGGACCTGGACGGCGCATCAGAACGACGCGCTCGCCTTCCGGCTGGTGGCGGCGCGCTATACCCAGACCACCAAGACGGTGGAACTGGGCACTGTCGATGTCGTCGATTGCTCCGACCTGCAGGTGCGGGCCGTGGTCGATCTGCCGAGCCCTGCCTGTTCGGTGGTGTTCGAAATCGAGCGGGCCGGAGGGGAAATCTTCAGGCTGCTGCCCTGGCAGGTGCTCCAGCTCGACGAATTCATTAC
Source organism: Pelagibacterium nitratireducens (assembly GCF_037044555.1). NCBI lineage: Bacteria > Pseudomonadati > Pseudomonadota > Alphaproteobacteria > Hyphomicrobiales > Devosiaceae > Pelagibacterium > Pelagibacterium nitratireducens. The sequence goes on along the minus strand of NZ_CP146275.1, from coordinate 2,037,077 downwards.
CGAGACTGTGACGGTGCGGGCCATTCTGACAGGCACCGAGCGACTGGCGCCGGTGCTGTTCGCGCCGGTCGAACTGATCGCGGGCCAGATTGCCACCGAGGCGACCTATGTGACGCGGGCGATCGACATCAGTGATGCGATCCGGGTCTCAGCCTATCTCAAGGCGTCAGTGCCGGCCGGAGCCAGTCTGGCGCTGCACTACGACTATGCCGACGATGATTGGGAAGACCTGCCGCTGCACGCCACCGAGATCTCGCCCGACCCGGCCTGGGTGGAACGCAACTTCCGGGCCGATATCGACGGACAGCAATTGCGCATTCGCATCACGCTGAACGGAGGTCCGGCGGCCCGCCCTCTAGTCGCCGATTTCGGCGCTGGCATCATTTAGGAGGAGTTTCGATGTCGGCCCTAACCGATCTACTGAACCTGCCCAAGCCCGATTCTCGCTCAGAAGAGCAGGAAAGCGTGGCCGATGCCTTTCTGGCGACGGCTGCCGCCCTGGACATGATCGATGCAATTCTTGCATCCTATGCCACCAGTCTCGGCGGCAAGGCAGACGCCGGTCATGGGCACACCATCGGCGCAATAGAGGGGCTGGAGCACTTGCTCGCGTCCAAGCGGGACAAGGACGTTCTGATCGGTTTCGAGGAAGTGTCGGGCTTGCCGTCTCTCTCGGATGTGCCGCTGGGTTATGTGCTTGCCAGGTCGGAATTGGGCGTGACCTTCCTGTCCCCGGCCGCCGCTATCGGCCAGCACCAGCATGCAATGGGCGACATTGTCGGGCTTTCGGGGGCTCTGTCGACGCTCTCGGATGGCATCGAGCGGGCGACATCGGCAGGCACCATCACCTTTTTTGCCGGAAGCACTCCGCCGGACGGATGGTTGAAGGCCAATGGCGCTACGGTTAGCCGTTCGGCCTATTCTGATCTGTTTTCGCGGATCGGCACAACGTTTGGTGCAGGCAATGGATCCACCACGTTTCAGATTCCCGACCTGCGCGGTGAATTCATTCGTGGCTGGGATGATGGACGCGGTATCGACGGCGGGCGCGGTTTGGGCTCGAGCCAGAGCGACCAGAACAAGTCTCACGAGCATACGGGTTCAGCCGAGTCTGGAGGCGCACACAGCCACACCGGGTCAACCAGTACCGACTCCCATAACCACACGGTTCCGGCAGCGGCAAGCGACATAAATGGTCAAGGCCAAGGGCGGGTCTATACAACCGCCACTACTGGCAATGCCTGGAACCGCTCGACAACATCGGACAGTCATTCGCACTCGCTTTCAATTAATTCCGGCGGCGCCCACACCCATGTCCTCTCGATCGACAGTTCTGGTGGAAACGAAGCGCGCCCGCGCAACATCGCGCTCCTCGCTTGCATCAAATATTAGGAGGCCAGTTTGGCAGCGCCCAACGTCTACCATTTTCACCCTGGCACCGGTGTTTTAACCGGCATTGGCAGTGCAGATCCTTCGCCCGAAGAGCCCGGTGTATGGATCGTCCCAGCCAATGCGACCAGAGAGACGCCGCCCGAAGTCCCAGCTGGACATATAGCGGTCCGTAATGGGAATGCATGGACGGTCGCAGAGGACCATCGAGGGGAGGTTCACTGGATCAATGGCAAACAGGTGATGATCGATGAAATTGGCCCGTTGCCCGACGGCGTATCCGAGGAACCCCCCGAAGCTAGCGAGGGCCAGCAAACCATTTGGCAGGATGGTGCCTGGGCGATCGTCGAAGATCATCGAGGGGAAATCTGGTACACCGGCCCAAATGCTCCCTTCGTCGTCGACTTTCTGGGCGACCCGGCTCAGCATGGCCTGGTTTCGGCTAACCCAGCGGCGGATATCGACCAGGACGAGCTGCCGCCGCTTGAACGGCATCTTACAAAGCGACAGATCAATGCGGCGCTCATTGTCGCTGGACAGATAGATCCTGATGGTTTCATCGAAACGGCAGTTGCCTCGATAGGTGATGCGACACAAAGGGCGCTGGCGCTCAACGACTGGCGCTATGCACCCTACTACGAGCGAAATCACCCGTTGTTCAACGATCCCGCCATGCTCTCGGCCACAGGACTTTCCGAACAGGGGATCGATGAGCTCTGGCTGTCGGCCCTCCAATTGCCGGCTTGACGCGAAATGCAAACCCAATCCAACGACGGCTGTACGCTCTGGATCGACGGACTGGCCGGAATAGACTGGCGGCATTGCTGTGATGCTCACGATGCAGCCTATAGCGCCCTTGCTGACAAATTGGCCGCTGACCTTGAACTTGCGGAGTGCGTCGCCGAGAGCGGAGCTCCCATCATGGCCGTGGTGATATTCTGCGGCGTAACGTTTTTCGGATGGATTTGGTACGCGCATGCTCGCCGCACCAACCGCCGCTGACTAGCGGCAAAAAATCCGGATCTGCCCAAACTCAACCCCAGACAGGAGACACCGATGTCGGCACCGACTTTCGGCATGACTTTCACGCGTCCCGAGACCGAACCCGTACCGGTTCTCGGGGCTGATTTTTCCAAGGCTTTGCTGATCGAAACCAGCGAAGATGCTTCGGCGGAAACCTATCCGGTCGATACGCCGGTGCGGATTTCCACATCCGACACCGACGCCGTGGCGGCGCTCGGCACCGGATTGCTGGCCGATGCCGTCAAGGGCATCAACGACCAGCTCACGACCGGAGCCGACGTCGTCGTGGTCCGGGTGACTGAGGGCGGCACTGTAGCCGAAACGGTCGCTTCGATCGTGGCGGTTCTTGCCGATGTCGCTGCCATTCCGCCCGCCGTCGGCGCGACGCCACGCCTGATCTGGGCAGGGCGGACCGCCGCCCAGCTCCTGGATGGCGAAGAAAACCCGATCGACAATCCGGCGCTGGCCGCACTTCCCGCCGCCTGCGAAAAACTGCTGGCGATCGCCGTTGCCGACCTCGACGACACCAGCGCAGTCGTAACGCTGGCCCAGCGCGAGGAAATCAATTCCCAGCGCATCATGCCGGTGGGCATCGCTGCCAAGGTCATTGACGACGACGTGGCCGTCACGCGGCCCATGGCGCCGAGGATCCTTGGCCTGTTCATGCGCGAGGATTTCGGGCGCGGCGGATTGCCGTTCGACCCGATCGCCAATCGGGTGGTCAACGGCCTTGTGGGCCTGTCGCGCGACATGGCGTTCTCGCTGCTGGACGGCTCGACCGAGGGCCAGCAATTGCTCGAAGGCAATGTCTCGATCGTGACGCGCGGCGAGCGCGGCGTCGATGCGGCGGTTGCCGATGGCGGTTTCGTCTTCGTCGGTACCGATGGCGCCGGTACCGGGGAGCTCTGGCGGCAAATCCACCAGGTGCGCGGGGCGGATTATCTGACCGTCAAGATCATGCAGATCACGCGCAATTTCCTCGGGCGGCGGATTTCGGGCGACCTTGTGGAAGCCTGGCTCAACTCGCTCAAATTCATGCTGCGAGACCACAAGGCGGCGACCGATATTTTGGGCTATGACGTCCAGTTCCTTGCCGACCAGAACAGCCCCGAACAGATCCGTCTCGGCCGGCTCAAGGTCGATTTGGCGGTCGAGCCGGCGCCGGCCTTCCGACTGGCCGAACACGATGTGCGCCGCTACCGCCCAGCCGTCGAGGGGCTGGTTGCCGATATCGTCGCGCGGCTTTCCAGCGCGGCTTGATCGAACGCCGGGCGTCCGCGCCCGGTCTCTTTCGTTCTACTTTTCATCGAGGACCTGAAAATGCAGCCCTTCTACATGCTGACCGCCGTCGACGTGCGCCGCGCCACCGAACCCGAAACCTCTCGCGCCACGACGATTTCCAAACTGTCGATTCCCTCCCTGTCGTTCGCCACGGCCAGCCACAATCCCGGCGGTTCAGTGATGGCAGTGGATTTCACCCAGCCGCGGCTAGAGGCCCCCGAGCCCAAGTTCGAAGCCAAGGGGATCGACATCGAGATTTTTCGCGGCATGGGCCAGCGCGAACGTTGGGTATTTGCCGGAGCCTATGTGAACAAGGCACCCGGCGGCGGCCGCCCTGTTCCCGGCCGCTGCATTATCGAAGGCGCCATTACGGGCTGGGAGCCCGATGACAGCGATCCCGCCGAGTTCCAAGGGTGCACCCATACTTTCAAGGAAGTGACCCATATAGCGTTTTCAATCGATGGGCGGGAGTTGTTCTATGTCGACGTGTTCGAGCGCGTGTTGCGCGTCGACGGGACCGACATGTTCGAGGATCAGCGCCGGGCGCTGGGCATCTAGTCCGAGCACGCTGCCATTTTCGCGCGGCAGGATCCTGCCGAAAAGATAAGGAACCATCATCATGACCAAGACACCGGCCCCTGCAGGGGAAGAAAAGCCGCGCAGCATCGTCGTTCCTCTCGAATTCCCGATCGAGGTGACGATCGAGGGGGAGGGTAGCCCGCGCAGCTATAATCAGCTCACCATCCGGCGGATGAAGGCGCGCGATAGCTACATCGCCGAGGACGAAGGCAGCAAGGTCAAGGCTGGTTATCGCATGTTCGCTGCCCTGGCCGGAGTGCCGCTGGCGGTCATCGAGGAACTCGACACTGTCGATGTCGCGGCGGTCGGGGAGGCCGTCGCGACAATGATGGGAAAGCGCTTGACGGATCTGATGGGGGAGATGGACAAGCCCAGGGCGGTTACTGGCGCGACGTCATAACGGGGCTGGCCCGCCACACCAACACCCCGATTGACGAGATCGAGGATTGGGACATCGACAAGGTCATCGACTTTTCGAATTCGCTCAAACGGGTGCTCAAGGCGGAACGGCCTAAGAACAAGGGTCAGTAGATCAGGAAATTGCAGGCAAGCGTATCGCCGTCCTCGCGTACTTCCATCTTGACCGGTCCAAAATCGTGGTGGGCGATACCCGCCACCTCGGCCACACCGAACGTGATGCCGATCGTGGATGCAACTTGTGCGACGTCGCGTTTTAACAAACCCGACGCTGCCCCGGCACACATGAACATGTAATCCTCGGCATCGATCGAACTCGATGTCGGAATATCGACCAGTTGCCCGGTCGCTTGAAGAACCGTTGGTCCGAGATACCCCCAGCAAGCGTTCGGGTTGTTGCAGGGAATTTCCTGCGAGTCCTCGACCTCAAAACCTGCCTGTTCGAGGCCGTCCTTCGCCGATCGGTAATTGTCCAGCGGGGCCGCATGCGCCGCCCCGGCGCCCAAGAGCATAGCTGCGCTACCAAGAATGTATTTCCGTTTCACGAATTACGCCCCCTCCTGACAAGCGGGGCGAGCGTAGCGGCATGCCCAACCCTTGAAAAGGCTCACTCATGGCCAGCATGGTTTCCGAGCTGATCATTCGTCTTGTCGACATGGCCAGCGCGCCGGCGCGTGCAATTGCCGGCCAGGTTGAGAACCTCGAGCGTGCACAGGCCGCCAACAGCCGGGCCATGGCCAATGCGCGTGGCCAGATGCTCGATGCTGCAGCTATGGCTATTGCGTTTGCCAGGGCTCTGGGTGAACCGGTGCAGGCGGCCATGGAGTTTGAAAGCGCCATGGCCGATGTCCGCAAGGTGACCGATTTCGACGATGGCGGCCTGGCAGATTTCAGCATGGGCCTCCGTAATCTGGCGGCGACGGATATCCCAATGGCCGTCAACGAACTCGCAGACCTGGCTGCCAACGCCGCCGCCAGCGGGATCGACGACAGCGACCTACTCCATTTTACCCGTATGACGGCAGAGGCTGCCGTGGCCTGGGGCATGGCGGGCGGGGAGGCCGGCGAGAATCTTGCAAAAATCCAGGCCGCACTCGGTATGACGATCGATGAAACGCAGCGCTATTCAGATGCGGTCAATCACCTGTCCGACAACACGGCTTCGACCGCGCCAAATCTGGTCGATTACGCGCGGCGCGTAGCTGCGCAAGGCGAATTCTTTGGCTTCACGCGTGAGGAAACTCTAGCCTTCGGCTCGGCGATGATCGGCACGGGTGCGCAGGCGGAAGTCGCCGCGACGTCCTTTCGCAATATGGGGCGTGCCTTGACGCGCGGCACCAGCGCCACCACACGGCAGAAAGATGCGCTCAACGCGCTGGGACTGGACGCCGCCGGCGTGGCGCGATCCATGCAGGAGGATGCCGTTGCCACCACAATGCTGGTCATCGACCGGTTGGGGCAGATGCCAGAACATCTGCAGGCTTCGCTTATTACCGACATCTTCGGGGACGAGGCGCGGGCGCTAGCGCCTCTGCTGAACAATCTCGACCTGCTGCGCGATACGCTCGGGCTGGTCGCCGAGGAAACCGAATATGCGGGCTCGGTGGCCCGGGAGTTCGCGGTGCGGTCGGCAACGACCGAGTTCGCCGCGCGGCGCTGGAAAAACCAGATCAATGAAGTCGCACTGGCCATAGGCAACGCATTGCTTCCGGCCCTCAACGCCTTCTTTGCCGCAACCGGCCCACATCTGGTTGCGCTCGGTGGGTGGATCACCCAGAACGAGCGGCTCGTTGTGACGATCACTTCACTGGTCGGAGGGCTTATCGCCCTCCGCGTTGCGACGGCCGCCGCCCGGTTTGCGATGCTGTTCTTCAAGGGCGGGCTGCTCGAAATCGCGCTGTTCTCGACCCGGGCGGCAGGTGCAATCCTGGCGCTGCTCAACCCGCTCAATCTGGTGCGCGGTGCCCTTTTCGCCCTTCGTCTGGCTGTGATCTCGACCGGTGTTGGCGCGATCCTCGTGGCGATCGCGATGGCGGGCGTCTGGATCTACAACAATTGGGAGCCGCTTTCTGCTTTCTTTTCCGGTCTCTGGGCCGGCTTCCTGGCGGCGATCGATCCGATCATGCCGGCACTCGATCCCATCATCGGCTGGGCGCAGGATGTCGTGGGCTGGTTCACCCAGCTCCTGGGGCCGATGGATGCCAGTTCAACCGAGGCATATAATCTTGGGACGGCGCTTGGGGTCGTTGCCGGCCAGAACCTGCGCGGGCTTCTCGATGCGATCCAGTCCATTCCGATGCTGTTTGCAGAGGCAGGGGCTTCCGTGCAGGGATGGGTCGCCAGCGTTAACGATCAAATCAACCAGTTCATGGTGGTTACACTCCGCGATTGGGGCAGCGACCTTCGGAGTTGGGCTTCCGGCTTTTTCGACACCGGCCTTGAGATTGCGCAGGCGATATTCGACGGACTTGTCGCAAAATTTCAGGACATTCTCGCATGGTTCGGCCAGTGGCCACAGATGATCCTCGATGCGATCGGTACGATCGACGTCGGGGGTGCGATTGTCGGGCTCGGGGGCGGAATTGCCGAGGGCGTCGGAAACGCGACCAGCGGAATGGCACAGGGCATCGGCGATGCATGGAATGGCCTTTGGGCTCCAGCCCGTGCCGCAGGCGGCCCCGTGGCGGGTGGGCGAACCTATCTGGTTGGGGAGGAGGGGCCGGAACTCTTCACGCCAGGTGGCCAAGGATACATCAGCACCGCCGCCGATACCTCTAGGATGGTGGCCGGCCGCATGGCTCAACTCGCAATCAATGCGCCGCTGATCGGCAATCTACACGTCACCAAGGAAGCCGATGTCGACGCGGTGATCGCCGCCCTCGACCGAAAACTGCGCGACATGCTGGCCGGACTGCAAACCGACATCGAATATGCGGGGTAGGCCATGCTCTATCAGATCGGCCCGATAACGCTCGACACCATGCCGTTCAACGCTGACACGATGCGGCGGGCCAGCGGTGCGGCCGTCGCCGAAAAGGGCGTCATGGGCGCACGCCCGCCGCTCGAATTCATGGGCAAGGGCGAAGACCGCATCACGCTTTCGGGCCGGCTTCTGCCCACGCGGATCGGCGGGCTGACCGAACTCGAGACGGTGCGCGGCCTCATGGAGGCCGGCACCCGCGTTCCCGTGATGCGCGGCGACGGCAAGATGTTCGGCTGGCACGCCATCGTCAGGATCGAAGAGGATCACGCAAACCTCGACCGGTTCGGCGTCGGCTTCACCCTCGCCTATACGATCGAGCTGCTCCGCGACGGGGCCGAGCCTTCGCTGGGCGGGGCGACGGGTATTTTCGACATGATGCTCGGGCTGTTCGAGGCGCTGTGATGGAAACTATAAATGTCTCCCGGGCCCACACGACCCTGGACCTCATCCTCTTTCGCCGGTTCGGCGCGACCGGGCAGAGCCTTCTGGAAAGCGTACTGGACGCCAATCCCGGGCTGGCTCGAAAAGGGGCCGAACTGCCGATCGGGACCGTGGTGGTGCTTCCCGAACGGCCTGCAACCGTGTCGCCGGGCGCGCGGCCCGTCGTCGATCTTTTCGGGTGACCCATGGCGTGGAAAACTGACTGGCAGGTCCTAATCAATGATCAGGACCTCACATCCTCCTGGAGCCGCTACCTGCTTTCGATCGCCATAACCGATCAGGCGGGAACCGCGAGCGATTCCTGCACGCTCGATGTCGATGACAGTGATGGGCAAATCCGCCTGCCCTTGGGCGGCCAGAAAATCAGGGTGCTGCTTGACCGGGTACCGGCGTTCGAGGGAGTGATCGACAGCGTGACGTCGAGCGGCGGACGCAGCGACGGCCGCAAGCTGGCGGTCAGTGCCAAGGGCTTCGATACGGCCGGCGGCGCCAAAACGGTGCAGGGCTTTCATCTCGACGACGCCACCCTTGGCGAGTTCATCGAGGCGGCCGGGGCCGAAGCAGGGTTTTCGGTGACCGTCAATCCTGCCCTGGCGGGCATCGCGCGGGACTACTGGTCGGCCGAGTTCGAGAGCTTCCTGTCCCTGGGGGAACGCTTGGCTCGCCAGTTTGGCGGCACCTTCAAACTGCGCGGTGACAGGGCGGTGTTGGCTCGGCGCGGAGAGGGCCTTTCGGCCAGCGGCCAGCCCTTGCCGGTGATTACGGCCCGCTATGGCGCCAATCTGATCGGCTGGAGCCTGAAACCGCGCGATCCGCGCCGGACCTTTGCAGCCGGCGAAACGCGCTATTTCGACCGGGAGGCCGGGGAAGTCAAAACCGAACGCGTCCAATTTGAGGGAACCGAAGGCGTCGGCGACAACGTGTTGCGGCTTGCCGAGGCGACCCGGTCCGACGCTAAGGCCACGCTCGAAGCGCGCGGACGCGAAAGCGAACGCGAGGCCGGCGGGGGAACCATCACCCTCGATCTGGCGCCCGGCGCCCGCGCCGAATGCGACGTGGTGCTGATCGGGGCGCGGCCCGGCATTGACGGCACCTACCGGGCCGATAGCGTATCGCATCGGTCGGACCGCAATGGCGGTGCGACAACGACGATTTCGGTCAAACAACCCGCTGGCGGTGCAGGTACCGACGCCCGCTGATCGATGGGCGCTGTCGGATATGCAGCGTGAAGCTGCCGAAGGATCATTGCCCTGCGTCTTGGAGATACGGCGGATCTTCTAACTTGATGAACCCATAGTTTGAAAGATGCTCCCGCAGGCACGCCTTGGCAGCGTCCTCCATCGTTTCCAGATCATGCTTGATCTGGTAGCGCCGCAGGCCATCAGCGGTCTCCAGGCCGATGCGGAGCGGAAATTCATGGGTGTCCGGCTTCATGGCGCTCTCCTATTGCGGTGCGCCATAAGCGTAGTGCTTTCTTTAGTCGGCCTCACCTTCGGGAAACCGAAGCCGCCCGCCTCGGCGCTTGTGGGTAGAGGGAAGGAGGCGAGCGGCCAGGGAGGAGCGACTGCAAAGCCACCCGGACCTGAACGGCTCCTATTCAAAATCGTTGCGCTGCATCACCGAGGTTAATCGGTAGTGCCGCACTCAGATCATGTGCGCGGCAATGACGATCAGCGCGGCAGGAATGAGGGCCGCAAGTCCAATCTCGATCCACGAAACTCAGGGCGCGACTGTGTCTCGGAAAGCATTTTCAACTTCCGTTGCGATTGAGCCGCCGAAACTGGAAAACTCGGCTTCCTTGACCACAGCTAGACACCCGATTTACGCCAACCGGCAGCTCGCGCTTCCGTCTCCGAGCAGAACCAGCGCTCACCATATTCGGGGCGAATTATGGTCTCGGCGTAATAGCGCTGACCCGGCACATGGAAGATTTTCTCGCCTGACCCGATGCTAACGTTGCCCTTGATGTCGCACTCGGCAGATAACATGGCCGTGAACTGGCCGTACACCGGCTCGCCGCTGCTGAACATATAGACGCCTGCAAAGCCGATTGCGCCCGCCGCCAATACGAGACCGATATTCGAAAGTACTGACCGCATGGTGCGTCTCCCAAGGCGCCAGGGTATCCGCGCGGCCGTTGCTAGTTGGTGCGGACGGTCGACTCAACTTTCATCAAATCCAACCTACAGGAGGCCGGTATGGCCCCACACCCACCCGTTGACGCGGACGTGGCCCTTGAGGTTGCGGCCCATGAAGCCCTGATCCGTCAAACATACAAAGACAGCGTCGGCGTCCTGACCTGGTGCGTCGGCATGACCAATGCCACTGGCCACACCGTCCAGCGCTATATCGGCAACCCCGCGCCGCTCCAGCATTGCATGAACGTCTATGCGTGGGCGCTCAAGAACTATGCCGCTGGCGTCTATCGGGCCTTCGCGGGCCATAAGCTGACCAAGGCACAGTTCGCTGCGGCGCTTTCCTTCCACTGGAACACCGGCGCTATCGAAAGGGCGTCGTGGGTCAAACTGTGGAAACAGGGAAAGACGGACGAAGCCAAGCGGGCCATCATGAACTGGGTCACGCCGCCCGAGATCGAAGGGCGCCGGGAAAGAGAACGCGACCTGTTTTTTGACGGCAAGTGGTCCAACACCGGCACGATGATCGAATACACCCGGGTTGGCGCCAACATGACACCGGACTGGTCGAGCGCCAGGCGGATCAAAGTTGCGACCGAGCTGCGCAATGCCTTCGCCAAAACCCCGCCTGTTACTGTCGACCAGGCACCGCAGCCCGATGCGCCGGTCGTAGTGCCAACGCTCTCGCCCAAGCCAAATGCTGCGGGCGTCATCGCAATCATCGTGGCGGCCATAGCGGGCTTTGCCGGTTGGCTTTTCACCCGCCGATGATCTTTCCACAACCCCTGTCTTTCCCGCCGCCCTGTGAGGCGGCCTTTTTGTAGGAGAACCACCATGGGCAAACTGCTCAACCTTCTGACCATGTTCGGCCCCCTCGCTGCGGCCAAGTTCTGGATCGCGCTCACTATGGGCGTGGTCAATTTCGTGCAGGTGTATACCGGCTTCGATCTGGGGCTCGATCAGACGACCGCAACCACGATCATCAACGGCATTGGTGCGGCGCTGATCTGGCTCGTTCCCAACAAGAAGCCGGCAATTCCCGTGCTGACAGAGGCTGAGGCGCGAGCGCGTACCGGCTACTCGGGTCCCATCGAAACGCGCAACCGCTGATTTCGCCGGGCGCGCGCCTCGTGCGCCCGATCGACAATTCTGATCATGCCGGGGCTCTATGGCTGATGACACGACACAGCGCGACATTGGTCGCATCGAAGGACGGCTGGAAGGGATCGAGGCTAATCTCTCGGCCATCGAGCGGCTGATACGAGAGCAGAATGTCGCTTCGAGCGAAAGTCGAAAGGCTCTCTATGAACGCGTCGGTGCGATCGAAACTGATGTAAAGATCAGCGCGGGCATCGACGCGCAGGTGCGCGAGCGGCTCGACGGGTTCGACAGCAAGCTCTCGACCGACGTCATGCCCACAATCAACGAGGTGAGGCGCTGGAAGATCACCGGCATGACGGTGCTTTCCATGGTGGGGATCGCCGGCGCCTCGATCGGGGCATTCATCTATTGGGCCTGGGACGTGATCGTCAGCAAGTGGAATGGCGGTTAGCATTCGCCAAATGTTGCCCAGATCCTGGCGCTTCGCGAGGTACAAGAGCAATCCTTGTGTCGGCCCAAGTGCCGGTAAGGGCGCCGCAGCGCGAGCAATAGATCGGTGTGTCCGCAACCTCGTAATCGGCGACAAAAGTGTTGTCGGCCAGACATTCCGGGCAGGTGATGACGCGTTCCTGTAGATCTTGCATGATTGGTTCTCCCGATGGCTCGTCAGCGGCCATCTGTGGTCGATCCAATCAGCTTCTATCATGTGATAGTGTCCCCAGCGTGTCAGCGCAAATGCGGGGGATTCGAATTGGAGTACCGAATTAATCTATTGGAGGATGGCAGCGTTGTGACCAAGGATGGCGAGTATCTCGGCACCTGGGGCTCTGACGATACAGATGCCACTTATGAGTTCACGCCTGACGGAGAAACCGTTCCTGCCCTGCAGGACGTCTTCATGGGGCGGTTTTGCATTGCGATTGAGGAATGGCGCGTCAGGCGGGAATAGGGACCGGGGCAAATTAGAGGTTGCGCCGCTTCACTCGCTCTAATCCATATCTGGCACCGGCCCGAAGCTGAACAGCACTTCGGGCGCGCCATATTCGCCGATGTCGGGCCGCGCCTCGCGCGCCCAGGCTATCACCGCAGGGTAAGTGTTGATGAGCGATCCGGCCTCGATTTTGGCGCGCTGCTCGCTCTGATGTTCGCGCGGTTCGAACGCCGGACGCATGCCGCCCTCGCCATCGCCCTCGAAGGCCATGACCACGATCAGCTTGGCTGGCGGTGTGGGTATGTTCATTTCTTCCGCTCCAGTTCGGCGATCATTACCCGACAGGTCGCCTCGCCCTCGTCAGCGCATTCAGCCTCGCGCCGACCGGGCGGGATGCGTTCGAACGCGGCCAGCCGCTTGCGGTAGTGGGACAGCAGCGCCTCTCGCTCCTTTGTTGCGGGGCCGACGGACGGAACGCGCATCAGTCGGTTCCGGGCCGGTCCAGAGCTGCGTTGAGGGTTCGGAGGGCTTCGGCAATGGCGGTGATATCAAAGCGTTCGTTGCCGATCCGGTAGTATCCAAAGGCAAACTCCGCGCTGGAAAATTTGCCGACTGTGCCACCCTGAGCCCGCCGGAATTCATCGCGCAGGTCAGCGCCGGCGGCCCAGCCGGCCTGATCGAGATAGAGACTGTAGAGCCGGGCCAGCGATGCCTGTTCTACAAATCCGTCGAGCCGCATGTCCGGCCCGCTGTAATCCTCTTCTTCAGGATCCAGTCCTTCATCCAGCCCGGCGATAAACAGGCCGTAATACTCGAGCGCCTGATCGATCGCCGCGGCCAAGCGCGCATCAATGGTCATGTCGTCGTTTGTCATGCTGCCTCGTCGAATTTCTGGCCCACGGCCACAATGTCGAGCGTACCGTCGGGCAGGGGGCGCTGCAGGGCTTCTGCCTCTGCCCAAGGGGCTGTAAGCCAGAGATCGATTTCGTCGGCCGTCGTGAGGATTACCGGCATCGCCTTTTCATGCACCTTGCCGACCTCGGCATTGGGTTCGCAGGTCAAAAAGCCATAGAGATCATCGGTGATCTCCTCATTGCGATAGTTCCCGTCGTCGCCCTTTATGCGCCTGACGCTGGTGTAATTGGTCCAGATGCCGGCGAAGAAGGCGAGGCGGCGGGTTTCATCCAGCGCGAACCAGGTGTCGCCCAGTTTTTTTCCGTCCGGACCCTTGGTGTGGTCGTATTCGGAAAAGCTGGTGAACGGCACAACGCACCGCGCCTGCGGTCCCAGCCAGCGACGCCAATGGGGGCTCTTGGTGTTGCGGATGTTGGTGATGCCGGGATCATAGGCCTTTCCCTGGAGCGCGAAGGACGGGCTGGGCATGCCCCAGCGTCCAAGCGTCAGCTCGCGTTCGCCGTCCACAACGCGGACGATCGGAGCGTGGTAATTGGGAAAGATGGCAGACTGGGGCTCGAGGTTGCCGATCCGCTCGCTTATGCGGAAGGCCCGGACGAGATCGATGATCGCCTGTCGGTTCGAGGTGTGGCTATAGAGGTTGCACATGGCGGCGTCCTTTATCAGCTCTTCTTGCATGAATGTGAGCGGGATTTGCCTCGGTGTCCACTTCATCCAGTTGTGACCGCGACCCCGGTCGCGCGGGTCAAAGCGATAGCCATCGAACGCCCGGCGGAATTTCTCGGCGTGTTCGGGCCTGGCAAAGCAGGTCACCACATAACTGTCATTGTCGATACAGACGCCGTGGCCGAAGGGGGCAACCGACAGACCATGGATCCGGCAGAATTGTTCGATCGTGGTCGAGGCCCAGTTGCGCTGCCTTTCAGCCAGGGCGACCTGGAAGGGGAACTCCCGGTCTATGCGCGCTGCAGTCATCTCTCCTTTCCTGCGCGACATTTTGTGATCGCCCCTGCCACTTGTTCCAGTTTTGTTCTCATATTATGACTCGGGGGCAAGGAGAACAAGATGGCAGCTTTGCCCGCCGCAGAAAGCGACCAGGTCCGCTACACGATCCATCTGAACGGCCGCGATGCGGCCTGGCCGCAGCTCACCCTCGAGGAGGCGCGCGGGGCCCTGGCGGCCGGCATCCGGTTTTCGATTTTCAACGAGCACACGGGCGAGTTCAATATCTCGATCCCGTACGCGACGCTGCGCTATATCGATCGTGATATGCTCACGATCATCCAGGACTGACGACATGGGTCGGCGGCGGACAGGGGAATATTTCAGTCTCGACGATGCGATCATCCAGGGCCAGATCGTGCGGGTGCGCTGTGGCGCCTGCCGACGCGCGGCCAATTTCCTGCCCGAAGATCTGGCAGCGGTCTATGGCGGCAGCAGGTTTGCGCTCGAACCGCTGTTTCCCTGCAGCAAATGCGGCACGACAGATTTCGTTCGGGTGACGACCTATAGCCCGGAAATCGCCGATTTCGGCAGGATCACCCTGCGCCGGCCGGGTCCGAAAAAGCTGGTGCAGACCTGGGAAAACGAGACATTTACCGAGCGCAGTCGGTCCAATTATGTGCCGGATGGTGATTTCAGGTTTTGAACATCCGGGCAGCCGGCTTGCTCTGACCAAGCTTAGATTGCCTGAAAAATTCCAACGAGCACCAAAGCGAGCGTCAGTGCCGCAATAATTCGCTGCATAATGACCATATCCCTATGTCGGCGATTATCCCGTTCGCTCGAATCGAGGGTGGATATACCTCGTGCGGCCAGGACGTAGATACCTTGATTGACCTCCAGGTCGTTGCTGGACACCAGGGATTGTAACAGCAGGCGGTAGTGTCGGAGCAGCCGGTCGTCGTCGGGATGATGAACCCACATCGGTCCATAAAAGTCTGTCATAAGCCCGACTTCACTCAGACCAGGCTCGTTTTCCTCGACGTAACGTTGGTACATGTGGCTCAACACCGTCATGCGGCCATGGTGGGCAAGTTTGCGGCGCCCGAAAAGCCATTTTTGAATACGGAACTTGACTAATGCAAGGCGAGGGCGCCACCAGAAATTTATCAGATAGTCACCGGCGGATTGATAGTCGCACTGGATTTCGCAATAGAATTCTCTAACTTCAACGCCAAAATACGACAGCTCCCGCCTGCTCACGGAGCAGGGGCTGCTTGGTAGATTGTCTGACGGCAGCCAGCGGCCAGTAAACCCGTTCTTGTGCTCCTCGAGCGCAACGAACACGGCCTTACCGCCAGGGCCGGTCAGGAAGCAGTGGCGATAGTTTCTTTGGAAAATGGCCTCTCCGGTGAGCGGCACGCTTTCCGGCCCTGGACGCCGGAGCGCCAGCCTGACCGCTAATGTTCGAAAATTTCGGACGACTCGTTTCCGCAGCGTCATTGCGAACCCCCACGTTCACTTTTCCCCGCAATGCGGGGAGAGCAGCGCGCCAACGCTGCTCTACCGGGTATTGAGTTGGTGCTCGCCCCGGTCCAGTAGACCATAGCCTTAAAACCTGGCCCCGCCACCCTCGAGGGCAGGGCGCTTTTAAGGCACATCCCTAAATGGAAACTTACCTTGAGCCGGTTCAACCGGTGTCTCCGCTCGCCCCGTATATGGGTGGCAAGCGCCTTCTTGCGCCAAAAATCATAGAGCGCATTGGGCAAATCCCGCACACCGTGTATGCCGAGCCCTTCATTGGTATGGGCGGCATCTTCTTCCGCAGGACCCATCGCCCGACGTCCGAAATCATCAATGATCGCAATGGCGATGTGGTGACGCTGTTCAGGATCCTGCAGCGGCACTATCCGGCCTTCCTCGATCACCTGAAATTCCAACTGACCTCGCGCCGCGAGTTCGAGCGATTGTCACGCGTCGATCCGTCAACGCTGACCGATCTGGAGCGCGCTGCGCGATTTCTGTACCTGCAGCGCACCGCTTACGGCGGCAAAGTGACGGGCCAGAATTTTGGTGTTTCATCGGGCCGCCCGGCTCGGTTCGACTATACCCAGATCGGGCCGGCGCTCGAGGACGTTTATGAGCGTCTCGCCGGCGTCGTCATCGAGAACCTCGACTGGGCCGAGGTGATCGATCGCTATGATGGACCAAGTACATTGTTCTATCTCGATCCTCCATATTGGGATTGTGAAGACGATTATGGCTCCGGGCTGTTCGATCGTGAGCAGTTCGACAAGATGGCAGAGCGTCTCGAGCGGCTCCAAGGCAAGGCAATCGTTTCCCTCAACGATACACCGGGCGTGCGTCGCACCTTCGGCAATTTTCGCACGGAGGCTGTCGATCTAACCTATTCCATCGGGCAGGCGAGCGGTGGACCCAAAGCTGTAGGCGAGGTGCTGATCTACACATTTCCGGAGCCGAGCTTGCCCCTGTTTGGGTAAATTCTGCCGGTGCAACGAAACCGGGGGCTCGAAAGCCCCCGGTTCAACTGATCGGAGTAGGGTGATTCGAACACCCGCCCCCTCGTCCCGAACGAGATCTCGTGCCAGACTTGCACGCGCTGCGACTGCGCCGCCCAGCACAGAGCTGGTGCATCGGCTGTGCAAAGACAAGCGCCTCGGTTGTCCGATGAAATCGAAAAGCGGTATTTGGGGATGTGTTCAATAACCCTAGGTAGCTCGTGCACCTTCTTTATTTTGATGAAGTTAAGTATGACCCGCCAGTCCAGAGCAGCTTTTGGATGGGCGGCGTTTGCGTCCACCATGAGCACGTGCCAGCCTTGGAAGAGCGAGTAAACGACCTGTCGTTGAAGGCATTCGGCGACCGCCGACTCAGTCGCGAAACCGAATTTCACGGCTTTGAGCTATGCCGTGGCAAAGGAAATTTCAAAGGGCGAGATTGGGGGGAGCGGCTCGGCATTTTGAAGGAGTTGCTGGACATCCTGACCGACGAAAAAGTGGGCCGCATCCGGATTAGGATCAATCCGCAAAATATTGTATACTCTCCGAAGGACCCCAGCGAGATCGCTTTCATGTATCTGATCGAGCAGGCTGACGCGTATTTTCGTGAGAAGGAAACTTTGGGAATGCTGTTCGGCGACTATGACGAGCCGGCCGTTGGTCCCTCTGTTACAAGCCTTTCAAAGTACCGCCGAGGTGGCACTGAGTGGGCTGCAGGGCGAGACATCGAGAACATCATCGATACCGTCCATTTTGCCCGCTCACACCATAGCCGGATGATTCAACTGGCCGATGTGTTTCTCTATTGTTGCCAATTCACGCTGCAAAACAATGAGAGCCATTGGCGAAAAGCCATCGCTGACATCATCCAGCAAAGCGGAATTTATGCCTGTCACAAGAGCAGAAATTGGCCCGTGACGACAAATTGGCAACCTTAATCATGAGACCCGACCGGCGCCTCGCGGCTCGGCACAGCTTGCGCTCATGCACTACCGGTCAGAGTCTGAAAGGTAGGAAAGCTAAGCGGGCGCGTCAATAAGTTCTCAGGCTAGCAGTCAGCCAAATCTTCGTAAGCCTGACAACCTACAATCTCGAGATTGCCGATTTCGGTAAGATCACAGTGCGCCAGCCGGGACTGAAAAAGGTCGTTCAGACACAGCGCAAGGCGACCTTCACCAAACGTAGCCGTTATCATTATGTGAAGGCCGAGGACTTTGGCTTTTGAAACGGACAGTTGTTCATCACAAGACATCTCCGTTCCGCGCGGCAAGAGCCTTGAACATGGAGCCGGGCGCGACTAACATGCGCCCGACTCCTGCGTGGTCCCTTGCAGTTCACCGCCATTCACCCTGGCGATTAGCTGTTTGGGTAAGTGCTATCCCTTGGGAGGATAGGGGTCATTGCCGTAGCTATCCCGGGCACGGATTTGCCCATTTCGGCCATGAATCAGCAATTCCGATTGCTGATTCATGGCTATATCGCGGGCGCGCGAGATAGTAAGCATCCGTTGAGAACCGCGGAGCTTTCAGGATCCGGCTGATTGGTGTTCTTCGATGAGATTTCGGAGGCACTCGATCCCATCTTCAGTAAAGGCGATCGTGCCACCGTCATCGGCGGGACTATAGACCCAGATCACGCCGTCTTCCGTTTCCATTTCGATGGCGATGTCGAAGATGCGGTCGACCGTCTCGCCGAGCTCGGCAGCGACGCGGTCGATGGTTTTGACGGCATGAACCTTATTGCGCTGCACGATCAGGCGGCCTGACGCGTGGCCTGCGGCACCCAGTTCCAGGGAAGCAGTTCTCCCAGCCGGTTCTGCGGCATGTCGGCAATGCGGGCGAGCACGTCGGCGAGCCAGGCCTGGGGATCGATATCGTTGAGCTTGGCCGAGACAATGAGGGTGTACATGAACGCGGCCCGGCGGGCACCGCGGTCCGAACCAGCGAACAGCCACGCTTTTCTGCCAAGGGCAATTCCGCGCAGCGCCCGCTCGGCTGCGTTGTTCGAGAGGCATATGCGGCCATCCTCAAGGAATGCGGCAAAGCCTGTCCAGCGCGCGAGCATATAGTTCATGGCCTTGGCCACCGGAGCGTGACGCGAGAGCTTTTCGCGCTCGGTCATCATATAGGCATGCAGCTCCTCAACCAGTGGCGCGCAAAGCCGCTGCCGCTCGGCAAGACGCTGATCAGGCGGCAGGCCATAAAGATCGCGTTCGATGGCAAAGATCTCGTCGATCCTGCGCACCGCCTCGAGCGCAACCGGAGAGATGGCGCCGCCCTTGCCGTTCTTTTTTCGGACCCTTTCGATATCGGCAAGCTCGAACAAGGGTCGTCGTCCGTGAGCCCAGCAAAAGGCCGGCTGGATAGGCTCACTGCGACGCTCGGGATCGAACAGGCCGTTGTAGCCGGCGAAGGCGTCCACCTGAAGGATGCCGGAATAGTCGACAAGATGGCTCCTTGGATGCTCGCCCCTACGATCGGGTGAAGCAAAGAACAGAGCTGCCGGACCATCGATACCGCCGAAGGGGCGGTTATCACGTACGTAAGTCCACACCCGACCCGTTCTGGTCTGACCCTTGGCCAGGATCGGCACGGTGGTGTCGTCCCCGTGCAATCGATCGGCAGCCATCACGTGATCGGCGATCAGATCATGGAGCGGCTTGAGCGCAACCGTTGCGGCGCCAACCTGATCGGCCAGCGTCGAGAGACTGACGGGCACGCCCTCTCTGGCAAAGCGCTCGGACTGGCGGTTGAGCGGCTGATGCTGACCGAACTTTTCAAACAGGATCGTCGCCAGAAGATTGGGTCCGGCAAAGCCACGCGGGGTGGGATGGAATGGTGCCGGTGGTTGACTGATCTTCTCACAATCCCGGCAACTGAACTTCTCCCGCACCGTCTGGACCACCTTCCATTGACGCGGGATCACCTCAAGCGTTTCGGTCACGTCCTCGCCCAGCTTGACCAGGTGATCGGACCCGCAGCATTCACAGGCTTGCGGCGCTGGCACCACGACGCGCTCGCGCGGCAGGTGATCGGGAAAGGCGCGCCGTTGCGCCCGCTTGCGGGTAAAGGCTCTGACCGGTGCAGCCTTGGCTGCGGCCATTTCGGCGGCAAGCTCGTCTTCGGTGGCCGCCGCTTCAAGATCCTCGAGTTCGAACTCGAGCTGGTCGAGCAGCTTGGCCTTCCTCTCGGAGCGCTGTCCATAAAGACTGCGCTTGAGCTTTTCGATTTCGAGCTTGAGGCGGGCGATCTCGGCGTCGCCATCGGTCTTTTCTGCAACAACCCGCGCCGCTTCGGCTTCCGCCAGATCGGCACGCTGTTCGGCTGCGGCAAGTGCAGCGCGAAGGGCAGCAATCTCGGCGTTTCCGGCAGGTTCGACCATGCCGTGACCTTACCAGAATGTGGTCCCACCCACGAGCCGATATGCCCCGTTTTGCACCAGATGAGTCACCGTGTCGCGGTCCAATATGACTATCCCGCCGAGAGTGGCCGCCAAGTCTTTTGCGGCATCCGCCAGTCGATCCCCTCAAGCAGATATCCGAGCTGGGCAGACGAGATCGTCACAACACCATCGGCCGGCGAGGGCCAAAGGAAGCGGCCGCGCTCGAGCCGCTTTGTAAAAACACATGCCCCCTGGCCATCGTGCCAGATGATGCGAACCAGATTGCCCTTGCGACCCCGGAACACAAACAGATGTCCGCCATGAGGGTCACGCTTGAGCACTTCCTGGACCACCAGCGCTAAAGAGTTGAACCCCTTTCGCATGTCAGTGTGGCCCGCCGCCAGCCATACACGGGTCCCGCTTGGAACCGGGATCATCGGTCCACCACATCGAGCAGGCGTCCCAACGCAAACGGGGCGATATCGGAGCGTACGATCATGCGGCGACCATTGCGCAGCACGATCTCGACAGGACTGGCTGATCCATCCGTGGGCGGCTCTGGTGGAAGGCTGCCATCGCTGGCATGACCCCCAATCCCATCCAAGCGTACCGGATAAAACGAAGCCGCCTCGTTGCCCAGCTGGCCGTCGCGATACGCCTTGCG
The DNA here is from genome assembly GCF_037044555.1 of Pelagibacterium nitratireducens. Classification (NCBI taxonomy): domain Bacteria; kingdom Pseudomonadati; phylum Pseudomonadota; class Alphaproteobacteria; order Hyphomicrobiales; family Devosiaceae; genus Pelagibacterium; species Pelagibacterium nitratireducens. The sequence goes on along the minus strand of NZ_CP146275.1, from coordinate 2,016,376 downwards.
CCAGGCAAAAAGCAATGGCACCGCAATTCCATGACGTCGTGCGGTCGCCGAACCCATTCGCGGGGCCGACAAGCTTTCTTCAACGATCCGGATCTTCTCCGCATCACTGAACCGCCGGCGCCGGCCTGTGTCCACAATCTCGAGCCGCTCCACACGGCTTCTATCTGTAAGGATATCCATAGCGATAGTTTGCTACCAGATCGGCCGCTCAGGCAAAGGCGGCCCTCAACGGAGGCTTACGCGAGATAGCCTCTGCTTGCGTGTCATGAACCGCTGTTGAGCGAACGTTACCGGCACCGCGAACGGCCCAGCCGTTCGCGTGCGGGACGACGTGTTGATTCTTTCCAGACATTTGATCACCTCCTTTCTGCTGTAGACTCACAATGTCAGCAAATCGATTTACGCATGCGCTAAATCGTTTGTCAATTGCCCGATTTCGGTTTACATCTGAGCGATATAAATTGACGGAACCAACCTATGAGCAGACTCTCAGTCGACATTTATGAACTAACCGATGCAGCTTTGGCAGCCGACTATACTCGCGTCCGACGGGTCGCAAATCGTCTTGCGCAATTTCTTATGTCGGACGACGAAGATGGGGCGAAAAAAATTCGCAGCCTTCTGAGGCGGAAGGGGGTGCCGCTTCGAGCATCAGGTTATGCCGAAACCCTGCCGGTCGACACAAAATCGCGAGCACCTCTAGTGGAGGAGCAGGACTGGCCAACAACGCCACTTTTTCTAAACGGTGATGCTGCCGCTACCTTCAGCTCGTTCATCGACGACGTCCAGAACTCTGAGCTTCTGAGCAAAATGGGGCTCACGAATCGACAGTCGCTTTTGTTGTCGGGGCCACCAGGCACAGGGAAGTCGTTGATTGCCGGTCATATCGCATCTCAAATCGGCCGCCCTCTGTATGTGGTACGCCTTGATGCTGTGATTTCGTCACTTCTGGGCGATACCGCCAAGAACATCCGTAACGTTTTCGACTACGTGCCCGGTCGCGATGGAGTCCTATTTCTCGATGAAATGGATGCCGTTGCTAAAATGCGCGATGACAAACATGAACTTGGCGAACTGAAACGCGTTGTTAATACTGTCATCCAGGGCTTAGATTCTCTCGATGACAGAGCCGTTGTGATTGGTGCAACTAATCACGCGCAGTTGCTTGATCCAGCGATTTTCAGGCGGTTTCCATATCGCATAGAAGTTGGTCTTCCAGATGAAGAAGTGCGCAGCAGTTTATGGCGCCACTTTTTGTTGAATGACGCCGATTTGGATAAAGTGCACTTGACGTTAGGGAAAATATCGGATGGCTTAACTGGTGCCGATATCCAGAATATCGCATGGGCAGTTCGTCGAAATGCTGTTTTAGATAGTAACGATTTGGATATCGCTGCAGTAGCTTACTCGGTTATACAGAGAAGGCGCAGCGGAGTTGGCTTGCCCTCTCGGGGGTTGATATCTAGCGAGGCCAAGAGAGAGGCGGCGAACATCTTGGTGGGAGAGTTGAAGCTGTCTGGCGCGGAAGCCGCGCGACTACTCGGTGTTTCGAGGCAGGCTGTAGCAGCATATTTGAAGGATTAGACAGATGGCCCGCGAGCCGGAAAAAGCCCCGCTGCTGAATCCTGTACTGCGCCTTACAAAAGGCCCAGTGCCCGAAGAACCCCCTGTTGGTGGGCAGGGTGAGGCGGGAGTGGTGGCGGGTCGTCTCTCGGCTCAACGAGTAGCGTTGGCCGAATCGTGTCGTCGCATCTCGGCCGAAAGCGCTAGCCTCTCGGCGCATGGGGGGCGTATCCATCTGATAGTGGAAATGTTTTCTGACTCTTTCGCGCCCACCTGGACTCCAAAAGGATTGGTTGCGCTTGCTGGGGACGCGAAACTCGTCGCGCCTGCTTCACGGGGATATTTGGCCGAGATACCTGTGGATCGGTTAGAAGGATTTGCAAAGCAGATTTTGACAGCGCAAACGATTGAAGCGCGGACAGCAATCTCACGCGTTAGGAGCATCCGCGCGCTGGATGCGGAGGCTGTCACACGCGGCAGAAAAATAGAGACGCTGTGGGAGCTGGCCGAAGAGGTTGAGGGCGGCAAAGCATTTGCCGTATGGCTTCGGCCGTTTAGGGATCATCACGCGAAAAGTTCGGTAGTCCAATCGCTGGTAGGTTTGGAGGAACGGCGCAGAATATTGAGAAGCTTTTCGTCTGTCGCGCTCAATTCAGGCGATCAGGCCGAAGGTGCTCCAGCGGTACGGAATGAGAGCCAATCGGCACTAAACCGGGTGGTCCGGCAGTATCGTGAGCATCTCACTGCACGAGCAGTTCTCACCATCCCATCGATAGATGCGTTGGGCCAAATAGTGGCGTCGGGAACGCTCCTCCGCGTTGACCCGGTCGCCAAAGTGGGCCTGACGGCACCGAGTGAAGGCAACCATCCCGCGCCGCCATTACCTTCTGCGTTAACGCAACCAGTAATTGCCGTGGTTGATGGCGGGCACAGTGCACGTTCGTATGCTGGTTTGGAGGCCTGGAAGGCAATCCCTCTCGTTCCGCAGGGCATAGCTGATGTTGCACATGGAAACAGGGTCACCTCCCTTGTCGTTCATGGATACGCTTGGAATAACAAGCTCAATTTGCCGCAATTGGATTGCCGGTTTGGCACTGTCGCGGCAGTTGCAAAGGCCAGTTCAAATCAGTCCCCAACGCCAGACGCGCTCGTGGACTATCTTCGCCAGATCGCCCGACGGTACCCGGAAGCGAAAGTCTGGAACCTTTCATTTAATCAACTGCTACCAGAGTTTGGGCTAGAAACTGTAAGCTACTTAGGTCACGAAATTTCGCGATTGGCCCGTGACTTCGCAATTCTACCAATAATTTCCGTCGGCAACCGTGGGGCAGGAAATCCTTCACATCAACTTTGCCCGCCAGCGGACTGCGAAGCGGCGCTAGTTGTTAGCGGTCGCGAATACGATCATGATGGCAAGCCTGCAGGAGACTGTTCTGTTTCACTGCTTGGGCCTGGTCCCGACGGAATGTTAAAGCCCGACCTGTCTTGGTTCTCCAGAGTGAATATGCTCGGTGGCGGAGACCCTCGTGTAGGGAGTAGCTATGCTACACCTCTGGTTTCTTCCCTCGCGGCCCATACATTCGCAGTACTTAAAAACCCATCGCCAGACCTCGTAAAAGCGTTGCTAATCGATCGCTCGGAGTTGATGCAGCATTCAAGGACGCAAGGATGGGGCACGCCTTTCCACGGCACTTTACCATGGTTATGCAAGCCGGGATCCGTCACCATGGCATGGAAGTCCGAGTTGGTGCCGGGGTATGCATATCATTGGGATGACATACCAATCCCGCCGGAATTGATTGTAGATGGAAAGCTGAAGGGAAAGGCACGTTTGACGGCCATACTTGATCCATTGCTTTCAGAGACTGGCGGGCCGAATTACTTTTCCACCCGTCTCCAGGTAGCCCTCCAATACAAGAATACAAAGGGTGCTGTCGCCAATCTCCTTGGCAGTATGCGGGAGAGTACAGATCCGGAGCAATCAGCTAGAGACGACTTAGCAAAGTGGTACCCAGTACGGAGGCATGCGCGCGACTTCAGCAAGCGAACTGGGATCCAGTTTACAGGGAGCAGCTTCCGGTTACGAGCACAGGTCTTTGCCCGCGATCTGTTTCAGTTTGAAGTGACGAGCCAGAGGGAGCTCGGGGAACAATCGGTCGCGTTTGTCTTAACGCTGGAGTCGCAGTCGGATGAGCCCGCCATCTATAATTCCACGGCGCAACGCTTGCGCTCTTACGTAGAGAGCGCCGTCATCGATCAGGAACTGGAAGTCGACGTGTTCAGTTAATGCGCTCGCATCGCGTTGAAGCCAACTCCTATGGTAGGCTTCACTCCGCATTAGGGAGCCAATCTTCGAAATTGGCAAACTGATACAAAGGCGCGACTTTGACCGGTTAGCCTTGCCAAGCTGTTGTTTTGTATAGCTGAACGCATACTCCCCCCACCCGCCATCTTCCAGATACAAGAGATCAGACCATTGGCGGATTGAGCCGTGCAAACCCCTCCTGCCGGCGATAGGGGAAATAGGGATAGGGAGCCGTCACGGCACTGGCATCATCGAGCCTGGCGACCTGCTCAGCGGTCAGATTCCAGCCGACCGCACCCAGATTCTGGCGCAATTGCTCTTCGTTGCGCGCCCCGACAATGACTGATGAGACTGTGGGGCGTTGTAGCAACCAGTTGAGCGCGACCTGCGCAACGGTCTTGCCGGTTTCCTCAGCTACCGCATCGAGAGCCTCGACAACGCCATAGAGGTGCTCCTCATCCACCGGCGGACCAAAGCTTGCGGTTTCGTGCAGACGGCTGCCCTCCGGCAACGGCGCCCCGCGCCGGATTTTCCCCGTCAGCCGCCCCCAGCCCAGCGGACTCCAGACCAGCGCACCGAGCCCCTGATCCTGCCCGAGCGGCATCAATTCCCACTCATAGTCGCGCCCGACCAGCGAATAATAGACCTGATTGGCAACATAGCGCGGCCAACCGTGACGGTCGGCCATGGCCAGCGATTTCATCACCTGCCAGCCTGAGAAATTTGACACTCCGACATAGCGAACCTTGCCGGCGCGGACCAGCATATCGAGCGTTGAAAGCACCTCCTCGACCGGGGTCGCGATGTCGAAGGCATGAAGTTGGAGTATGTCGATATGGTCCGTCTCAAGGCGGCGCAGCGCATCCTCGACTGCGCGAACCAGACGGAAGCGGGAGGATCCGCCGTCATTGGGCCCATCCCCCATCGGAAGCCCGGTCTTGGTCGAGATCAGCACGGCATCGCGCTTGCCCTTGATGGCTTGCCCCAGAACCTCTTCAGAGGCGCCGTCAGAATAGACATCGGCGGTGTCGAACAAATTGACCCCCGCCTCAAGACAGATGTCGACGAGGCGGCCGGCTTCAATGGCATCGGAAGTGCCCCAATTGCCAAATAGTGGGCCGGCCCCACCGAACGTGCCGGCGCCGAAGCTGAGAACCGGCACCTTGAGGCCGGATTTGCCGAGCGGTCTGTAATCCATGATAAAAACTCCTTAGACGATAGGATTGCAAGCGGGTTTCGCCAGGGGCCGTCCGACGGTTCGAACGGCAATCAGAGCGGTGCCGAGGGCGAGAAGCGGAAACAGTGTGGCGATGGCCGGCACGAGGATGAGGCCAGGCCCGTGGTCGATAACCAGGCCGCCAGTCCACGCACCAAGGGCATTGCCGAGATTGAAAGCGCCGATGTTGAAGCTCGATGCGAGGCTCTGGCCGGCCCCTTCGGCCCTTGAAAGTACCCACATCTGCAGGGGCGCTACCGTGGCAAATCCGGTCGCGCCAAGCAGGCCGGCGAAAAGCACGGCGGTAAATTGATTGCCGAAGGCAAAACTCATCAGCCCCAGGACGAGGGTGAGTCCCACCAATGTTCCGAAGATGGAGGGGACAAGGCCCCGGTCGGCGAACCTGCCGCCCAGCAAATTCCCCACAAACAGACCGCCCCCGAACACCAGCAGGATCGGTGAGACCGCACTGTCGTCAAACCCGCCGATCTCGGTCAGCAAGGGCGCGATATAGGTAAAGACCGCAAAAACACCCGCATACCCGAACACGGTCGTCAAAAGCCCAAGCAGCACAGAACGCCGGGCCATGGCACGGAAATCTGTCCGCCAATCCGATGCTTGCGGTCGTGTTCGGTCTTGGGGCACCAGAAAGGCAAGAACAACGATGGCAACGAGCCCCACTCCAGTGACGGCCCAGAAGGTTGCCCGCCAGCCATAGTGTTGGCCAAGCCAGGTACCAAACGGCACGCCGAGGACAGTCGCCACAGTCAGACCGGTGAACATGATAGCAATGGCCGAAGCGCGCTTGTCCTCGGAAACAAGCCCCGTCGCCACCACAGCGCCGACGCCGAAGAACGTGCCGTGGGTCAGCGCCGTGAGCACCCGCGCCGCCATCAGCCACCCATAACTCGGAGCGAGAGCGCACGCAGCATTGCCGACGACGAAGATCACCATCAGCCCGATCAACACGCGCTTGCGCGGCCAGCGTGCCGTGAGCACGGTAAGCACCGGGGCGCCGACGGTCACGCCAAGCGCGTACCCCGAAATCAAAAGGCCCGCCGCCGCTATGGTGACGTTCAATTCACGACTGACCTCCAAAAGAAGGCCCATGATGACAAATTCGGTGACGCCAACGCCGAAAGCGCCGACTGTCAGGGCATAAAGTGCCAAAGGCATATGAAATCTCTATCCATCCAAAACTGATGTCCGAAAGATAGACCTTCGGTACGCGATGAAATAGAATGCCTTCTGGAATAGCACTTGTGAGATGAAGTCATTATGGCGCGACTTGACGTCAACCGATCCGGCGAGATGGAAGTGTTTGTGCGGGTGGTCGAACTCGGCGGCTTTTCGCCCGCCGCCCGCGCCGGACGCATGACGCCCTCGGCCGTGAGCAAGCTGATCGCGCGGCTGGAAGCCCGGCTCGGCGCCCGATTGCTCAATCGCTCGACTCGCCAACTCCAGCTGACGCCCGAGGGCTGCACCTTCTATGAGCGCGCAACACGCGTTCTGGCTGATCTCGAAGATGCCGAACGGGCAGCAAGCATTGGCGAGGAGGCGATTGGCCGGGTGCGCATCAACACCAGCGCATCCTACGCCACCCATATCCTTGCACCATTGCTGCCCGACTTTCTCGCGCGCCACCCCGGTGTCACCCTCGACATCGTGCAAACCGATGCCGTGGTCGATCTTCTGGCCGAACGTATGGATGTCGCGATCCGCGCCGGACCGTTAAAAAGTTCGAGCCTTGTTGCCCGCAAGCTCGGTGAAACGCCGCTGCTGATCGTTGCCGCGCCATCCTATCTCGAACGTCGCGGCGAACCGCACAGCATCGCTGATCTTCAAAACCATGACCGCCTCGGTTTCGGATACGCCCGCGCCGTCGACGGCTGGGCACTTTGCGAGAATGGCAAAGCCGTTGTCGTGCCGGCCACGGGTCGTGTGCAAGTGAGCGACGGTGAGGCCTTGCGCCAGCTGGCTCTGTCCGGCGTAGGCCTCGCCAGGCTCGCTGCCTTTACCGTGAGAGACGATATCGCAGCGGGGCGCCTCGTCCCGGTGCTCGGCCACCTTGTCTCTGGCGACCCTGAACCCTTCCACGCCGTCTATGTGGGGCAGGGCGGCCCTCTCCCCTCGCGTGTCAGGGCACTGCTCGATTTCCTCGCCAGATATGGAAGAGTTGCCTGACCCTTTGACAGGACACGCCCGACAAAAAAGACCCCCGCCAAGGCAGGGGCCCTTTGCGTCTTCGCGTCATGCAATCAATGATGGTGATGCTCGGGCATGTCCTCGAGCGCATCCTTGGTCCAGCCGGTTACCGCATGCACCTCGCCATTTTCATCACGCATGAAATCGAGCTGATTGACAGCGACGGCGACGGGTTTGGACCCGATGCCGAGAAATCCGCCGACATCGATCACCGCCTGGGCGCTCGCACCCACGCCATGCAGGTGTGACACCTTTCCGACTTTGTGGTCGTCGGCGCCGTAAACGGTGGCGTCCTGCAAGGTTGCTTCATTGAGCTCGGCTTCGCTGAGGCGAACATGATTGGAGTGATCCATCATTAAGGCTCCTCTTTTTTGAGTGTGCAGGGTTAACCTGCGAGCCCCTCGTCCGTTCCCGTCGTAAACACCTGTTTGCCGCCACTGCCCGTCGGACGTCGCCTCACGCCCGCTCAGCTAGAATTCGGACTCGCCGGCAACCGGCGCGCGCAGGTCGTCGGCGCTGGGCAGAGTCCCCGGATTTGTAGAGAAAGTGGCGGCCACGCCGAGCTTGTGCGATGTCGTACAGCCATTGGGCTCGAAATTGCTCGCCACGCACTCGACTTCGATCTTCTGGCTGACATCGAGTTCGGGGTTTCCCGAAGAGGTCGAGGAACATCCAGCAAGGACAATAAGGAAAATGACGGCAGCTGCAGGTTTCATAAAGCGCGTCTCGACATTCGATCGGATGTCGATCCTATGCCCGGAACGATGGAAACTTTCCAGCGTTTTCGACAGCCACCGCGATCGTTTGGCCGGCCCTAGCGCGGTTTGCTTTCGCCCTTGTGCCGAAAGGCCCATTGCGGCACCACGATCACATTGCCATCGCGCTCGCCGCCATTGCGTTTATAGGCAAGCTCCCACGCGCGCTCGATGATTTCCTCGATCGAGAGGCTCAGGCAACTCGGCAGGCTCTGCGAACGGCCGAGATTCTCCAGAACCGCCTCGGCCTGACCGCATAGGGCGCGCTGCTGCAATGTTTCTGATGGCATAGGTTTCATGGCCGTATCTGACCATAAAGATGCCAAAACCCGGCAAACGCATTTCGGAAAAATTGAATAAATCCAATCGCGCAGGATCAATCTCTAGGGAAGACTGGGCGGCTCACGATCGTTTTTGTCGCTATCAGGCATGCGCTGATAGCGCCGCCGCGTGATGATATACATGACAACCGCCACGACCAGCGCACCCCCGAGCATCACGAACCCGAACTCCGCCGCCGAAAGCCCCAGCGTCAGCAATGCAACCACCAGAACGACGAGACTGGCCGCTATGATGAAAATCCGCATCTTGCCTCCATCCTGATGGTCATGGTGTCGTGTTTGACTTGCCAATGCAAGCACACCCGGCTACGCCGTGACAGGCGTTGAAAAAGGGCAGGGGCACGCGGTGGACAGCGTTATCGAGATCGTTCCCACACTCATGCCGCTCGGCGACAGCGGCGTTCTCGTGCGCTTTGCCGATCGCCTCGATCTCCCAGCCAACGCGGCAGCCATCGCTTTCGCAAGAAACCTCGAATCCAGCCCCATTCCTGGCGTTGTCGAAATCGTCCCCAATCTCGTCTCGGTCCTGGTGCGCTACGATCCCCGACGCATCGGCTTTGCCGGCCTGTGCGGCGAGTTGCGACTCATCGACCGTGACATCGAGAACACCGAACCACCGACCAATCACCGGATAGAGATTGCCTATGGTGGTGAGGATGGTCCCGATCTCGAGGCGGTGGCCGCAGAACTCGGACTGACGGTTCCCGCCTTCATCGCTGCGCACGCTGCGGAGCGTCTGGATATCCTCGCCGTCGGCTTTGCCCCGGGATTTGTCTATTGCGGCATGCACGCCGACGACCTGCTCGTGCCACGCCGCGAGACCGTCAGGCGCTCGGTTCCGCCCGGCAGCATCCTTTTCGCCGCCCGCCAGACAGCGATTACCGCCACGCCCGTGCCTACCGGATGGGCCGTGATCGGGCGGACCAGCCTCATCAATTTCGACCCGGCCGCTTCCCCGCCCACGCGGTTGCGGGCAGGGGATACGATCACCTTTGAGACGGCCCCATGAGCCGCATCGTTCTCACCCGCGTCGGCCCGATGACCACAATCCAGGACGACGGACGTCCCGGTCTCTTTGCGCATGGCATCGGTGCATCCGGCCCCATGGACCGCAACGGTTATGCGATGGCCGCCGCCATCACCGAAGTGCTCTGCGGTGCCGCCATCGAAATCGGGCCGCTCGGTCTCGATTTCACCTATCGCGGCGATCCGCTGTCTGCCGGCATGGCCGGAGGAACGTTTACGCTAACTGTCGATGGTGAACCTCGACCTTGGCCGGCCCGCCTCGACCTCGTCGAAAACACGAAAATCTCCATAAAGCCTGGTCCTCAGGGCAATTACGCCTATCTGCGATTTGCGGCCCAGATCGACGTTCCGCTCATCCTCGGCAGCCGCTCAACCAACGCAACGGTAGGGCTGGGCGGCTTGGATGGCCGCATGCTGGCGGCCGGAGACGAACTCAGCCTGATTGATCTGATCGATACCGGCCCCGAGCTGACTCGTCCTGAGACCGCCTCGCCCGGCGACCCGATCCGCTTCGTCTGGGGCATTCACGCCGATCTGTTTCCAGCCCCGATCCGCTCGGCATTTACCACTTCCGATTTCCGCATCTCATCGCGCATGGACCGCATGGGCGTCAGGCTCGACGACACCGGATCCGTCTTCGCCGACGCAAAACTGCTCAACCTCGTCTCCGATGCCGTCGTCCCCGGCGACGTCCAGATCCTGGGCGACGGCACCCCGATCATCCTTATGCGCGACAACCAGCCGACCGGTGGCTATCCCCGCATCGGCACGGTCATCGATGCCGATCTCGACCGCTTTGCCCAGATTCGCGCAGGCAAGATGGTGCGCTTCGAACCCGTCAGCGTGGCGCACGCTCACAGGATATCGAAATGGCTGCCCTGATCGATCTCAACGCCGATCTGGGCGAGGGCATCGGCGACGACCTTTCTATGCTCAAAATCGTCACCAGCGCCTCGATCGCCTGCGGCGGCCACGCCGGCAACGCGCAAACCATGCGCGCGGCCGTCCGTGGAGCGCAGGCCAATGGCGTCCGCATCGGCGCCCATCCCGGTTTCGAGGACCCGGACAATTTCGGCCGCCTTCGCCTCGATCTGCCCTTCGAGACCATCCGCGATCAGGTTCTGGCCCAGATCGCCCGCCTCGCATCCATCGCGGCGGAGGAGGGGGCTCCCATCTCCTATCTCAAGCTTCACGGCGCGCTCGCCAACATGGCTGCGGAGGACGAAGCGCTTTCTCATGCCGTCTTCGCTGGCGTTGCCCGAGCGTATCCAGGTCTGGCCATTCTCGCCCTCGCGGCTTCCGCCCAGGAAAGCGCCGCGAAACAACTCGGTCTCCCCGTCATCGCTGAAGCCTATGCCGATCGCGCCTATAGGCCCGACGGATTGCTGGCCGCCCGCAGCCTGCCGGGCGGCGTCATTGAGGATACCGCCGCCGTCGTCGCCCGATGCCTGCGGCTCGCCGAGCAGGGCGAAATCATCGCCATCAACGGCACGGCCTTCAAATCCGACGCCCGCTCTATCTGCCTGCATGGCGACACATCGGGCGCCCTCGAACATGCCCGCGCGGTGCGCGATGCCCTCAGATCTCGCAATCTGATGTAACGCACCGACCCTAAAGTTTGCCGCCGCGTTAAGAAAACCTACACAAACCTATGGTTTCTGGAAGGTTCGATGCGCGAAGGCACCGGCAATCGCATGGGATTGCTTTCAGCACGGGTTGAGCCGGCCTTGCGGTTCGAAAGCACGACAATCTTGTTAGTATTGGGTCAGATTGTATGAGCTCGAATATCGGATCGGCGCGCCGCCGTTCTCTTTTTGCCGCTTTTGGCACCTCGGTTGCCGCCGCCGTGCTGCTGGCCGGATGCACCGGTGCAGACTTGTTTGCAGGCAATGAGTTCTTCTCCGAATCCTCGATGGGCGTCAAAGCCTCGCCCCGGGTCACGACCTCGCGCAACGTCCCCAAGGGCGGCGGTCGCTATGTTGTCGGCCAACCCTATACGGTCGCTGGCAACCGCTTCGTGCCGCGCGAGCAACCCGACCTCGACGTGACGGGCCGCGCCTCCTGGTACGGACCGGCCTTCCATGGCCGGCTGACCGCAAATGGCGAAGTCTTCGACATGTACGCGCTCTCGGGAGCTCACCCGACGCTGCCCCTGCCATCCTACGTCCGGGTGACCAACGCCGATAACGGCGCTTCGACGATCGTCCGCATCAACGATCGCGGTCCGTTTTCCTATGAGCGCACCGTCGATCTCTCCCGCCGCGCCGCTGAAGTTCTCGGTTTCCAGCAGCAGGGTACCGCCAATGTCCGCGTGCAGTATATCGGACCGGCTCCGCTCGAGGGCGACGACACCAAGTTCCTCGTCGCCTCGATCAACCAGTTGACACCCTACGAGATCCAGAACAACACGCGCATGGCCTATCAGGAACCCGTGCAGGTCGCACGGGCCAGCCCTGAACCCGCCTCATCTCCCGCGGCCGCCCCGACGCCAGTTCCGCGTCCCGCAACGGCTTCGGAGGCCGCCGGCAGCATTGCCGCGCCCGAATACATCCCCTTCCGGGTCCTGTCCTACGCTGGCGCAACATCCCTTGAAACGACGTCCGAACCCAACGGAACGCCCGTTCGGATGGCGCTCGGCACCTGGAATGATGAAGCGGCTGCCCGCGACATCGCCACTCGGTTTGCTCTTCTTGGCGCCGTCGACACCACCACGGTGGTTCAGGGCGATCAGGCAGTCACCCATCTCATGCTCACCCATCTTCGCGAAGGTGTGACCGAAACCGACGCCGTGGATATGGCAACATCACTTGGCTTATCCTCCCCGACTTTGTATTGAGGGACCAAGGCTTAGCTTAAAAAAGGGCGCCGCAACGCGGCTGGTTCTCATGGTTCGTCTGGAACGTACCTGGCGCGTAATCTTCGTTGGACTGGCCATCATCGCCGCTCTGGCCCACCCGGTCAACGCCCAGCTCGATTTCGACACCAGCGCTCCATACGCCATTCTGGTCGATCATGAATCGGGCACGGTGCTGTTTCAGAAAGAGGCCGACACAAGGATCGAACCGGCCAGCATGGCCAAGCTGATGACGGTCGCAATCGTCCTCGACATGGTCGAACGCGGCGCGCTCAACCTCACCGATCAGTTCTTCATATCCGAACACGCATGGCGAACCGGCGGAGCGCCCTCGGGTGGCTCGGCGATGTTCGCCGAACTCGGTTCGCAAATCAGTGTCGATGATCTGTTGCACTCGGTGATCATCCAGTCGGGCAATGATGCCTCCATCGCGCTGGCCGAAGGCATCGCCGGCAGCGAACCGGCCTTCGCCGATATCATGAACGAGTTTGCCCTCGACATCGGGCTCACCGATTCCCATTTCACAAATGCCAGCGGTCTGCCCGATCCTGACATGTACGTCACGGCCCGCGATCTGGCCAATCTTGCCCGCTACATCATCCGTGAGTTTCCCGATTATTATCCGGTCTTCGCCATCGAAGAATTCACCTGGAACGATATCCGCCAATCCAACCGCAATGGACTTCTCGGGCTTGGCATCGGTGTCGATGGCCTCAAGACCGGGCACACCGAATCTGCAGGCTATGGCATCGTCGCTTCGACCATAGAAGGCGGGCGTCGCCTCATAGCTGTTCTGCACGGCATGGACAGCGTCAACCAGCGCAACGAGCAGGCGCGCGCCCTCATCACGTGGGGCTCCCGCAGCTTCGAGCGCATCCCCGCCTTCGCGAACGGAGCAATCGTTGGCGAAGCCAGCGTCTATGGCGGCGAACGGGCCAGCGTTGGCCTGGTCGGCGAAGGCAGCATCGATATCTACCTGCCGCGCGGCAACCGCCGCTGCCTTTCCGCCAGTATCACCTATGCCGCGCCGATCCTTCCCCCGGTCCGCGCCGGCGACAGGCTTGCGCAACTCAACATACTTTGCGATGACCTGATCATTCAGACCGCGCCGCTTTACGCGGCAGAGGCTGTCGGACAAGGGGATATCGTGCGCCGGGCAACCGATGCGCTGTGGGAACTGGCATTCGGCTGGTTCTGATAAACCCAGCATCTGCCGGTCTGGCGGCCGCAACAGGATTTGATACGGACACGATGGCGGCAGATCAGCACCGATCGATCACACCCCGATTCATAACGTTCGAGGGCGGGGAGGGCGTGGGCAAGTCCACCCAGGTCCGCCGTCTGGCCGACCGGCTGTCCGAATACGGCATTTCGGTGGTCCGCACCCGTGAGCCCGGCGGCACGCCAAAGGCCGAGGCCGTCCGCTCCTTCATCCTGCAGGGCAAGCCCGAAAGCTGGGGCGTCGGTGCAGAGGCTGTGCTGTTTGCCTCCGCCCGCCTCGATCACGTCAACCAGTTGATCGCGCCCTCGCTGGCCGAGGGCAAATGGGTCATCTGCGACCGCTTCGCCGATTCGACCCGCGCCTACCAGGGCCTGACCGGCGGTGTCGATGACAAACTGATCGATGCACTCGAACATCTCGCCCTCAACGGCCATACGCCCGACCTCACCGTCATCCTCGACATGGATCCTGACGTCGCCTTTGAGCGCGTGCGCAAACGCGCCACGGAAGACGGCATGCCCGCCATCGCCGACCGCTTCGAAAAAGAGGATCTCGCCTTCCATCGCCGCCTGCGTGACAATTTCCTTGCCATAGCGATATCCAATCCCGGACGCTGCGTTGTCCTGTCGGCCGATACCGAAGAAGACGTCCTCACCGAAGCGATCTGGCGCGCCGTGCTCGATCATTTCCCCGATCTGGCCCGCGAAGGATTGACCGGGTGAGTGTAGAACGTCGCGAAGCCGATCAGATCACCGACGTGCCTGCGCCCGAATTCGGCACGCTTGTCGGCCATGACCAGGCGCGCGCCTCGCTTCTGAGCGCGCTCGAGCGCAATCGCCTGCCCAGCGCCATCCTGCTCCACGGCCCGCGCGGTATCGGCAAGGCGACCTTCGCTTTCGACATCGCCCGTCAGGTTCTCTCGCGCACCTCCGATGAATCCGAGGAAAGAATAAGCGCCCAGGTCGCTGCGCTTTCCCATCCAAACCTGTTCCTGTTGCGCCGCACCACCGATCCCGCAAATTCCGAAAAATACTATTCGGCCATACGTGTCGACGACGTGCGTGCCATGCGCGACTCCCTGCACCAGACCCGGGGCCGGGCGGGCTACCGCCTCGCCATTGTCGACAGCGTGGACGATTGCAACGCCAATTCCGCCAATGCGCTCCTCAAGACCCTCGAAGAGCCACCCGCCGACACAATGTTCATCGTGTTGTCCCATCGCCCCGGCGGCATGCTGGCCACAATCCGCTCGCGCTGCCAGAGTTTTGGCCTGCGCCCGCTCGCCGATCCCGATACGGCACAGGTGATATCGCGTATCCGCCCCGAGCTCGCGGCCCAAGATGTCTCCCGCGCCGTAAGTTTTGCCGCCGGTCGCCCCCGCCGGGGCTTTGAATCCCTCATGCTTGAGGAAGGCGACGTTCTCGACGCGCTCCGGACCTGGCTAAAAGACCCGTCGGCGCACCCTACGCGCGCCCATCTCAAGATTGCCGACGGGCTGGCCGCATCCAAGGGGGCCGAACTCGGCTTTGCCCAGGACATGATCCGCGACTGGCTTGCCACCGAGGCGGAAAACGCCGCGCGCGCCGGCCCTGCCGCGCGTTTCCGCCTTGCTTCGGCCAATGGCCTGTGGGAGAAGGCCAACGCCCTTATCGCCGATGCCGATATCTACAATCTTGACCGGCGGCAGACGCTGGTCGCAGTCTTTGATTTCCTGCGCGACCATGTGCGCAGAACCACGCCCGTGAGCTGATTTTCCTATGAGCCGCCCGACCTTCTACATCACCACGCCGATCTTTTATCCCAACGGCGTCCCCCATATCGGCCATGCCTATACCGCCATCGCCAGTGACGTGATCGCGCGTTTTCACCGGCTGGACGGCAAGGATGTGTTTTTTCTGACCGGCACCGACGAGCATGGCCAGAAGATGCAGCAGACCGCCGAAAAAGAGGGGATCACCCCGATCGAGCTGGCGACCAAAAACTCGCAGGCCTTCAAGGACCTCTGGGCGACCCTCAACATCTCTTACGACGACTACATCCGCACAACCGAGGAGCGGCACCATAAGGCCTCGCAAGCCATCTGGAACAAGATGGTCGAAAAGGGCGATATCTACCTCGACTCCTACTCCGGCTGGTATTCGGTCCGGCAGGAAGCCTTCTTCGACGAAAAGGAAACCATGCTCGGCGAGGACGGCATCCGGCGCGAACCGCTCGGCTCACCCGTCGAATGGGTGGAAGAGGAAAGCTATTTCTTCCGCCTCTCTGCCTATGGCGACAAACTGCTCGCCCACTATGAGGCAAACCCCGGGTTCATCCTGCCCGCCGAGCGGCGCAACGAAGTGGCCAGCTTCGTCAAATCGGGCCTGCGCGACCTTTCGATCTCGCGCACCACGTTCGATTGGGGCGTGCCCGTACCCAACGATCCCAAGCACATCATGTACGTCTGGGTCGACGCGCTGACCAATTACATTACCGCCGCGGGCTATCCCGATGAGAATGCCGAGCGCTGGAAATACTGGCCCGCCGATATTCATATGATCGGCAAGGACATTGTGCGCTTCCACGCCGTCTATTGGCCTGCCTTCCTCATGAGCGCCGATATCGAGTTGCCCAAACGCGTCTTTGCCCACGGTTTCCTGTTCAACCGCGGCGAGAAGATGAGCAAATCGGTCGGCAACGTCGTCGATCCCTTCGAACTCGTCGCGAAATACGGCCTCGATGCCATGCGCTATTACTTCCTGCGCGAAGTCTCGTTCGGCAGCGACGGCTCGTACAATCACGAAGCCATCGTCAACCGCATCAATGCCGACCTCGCCAACGATCTGGGCAATCTCGCCCAGCGCTCGCTCTCCATGGTCGCCAAGAACTGCGAAGGGCAGGTGCCCACCCCGGGCGAATTGACGGACGAAGACAACGCCATTCTTGGCGCCGCCGATGCCCTGCTCGAAACGTCCCGAACCGCGATGGACGATCAGGCCATCCACCAGATGCTCAACGCCGTCTGGCAGGTGGTGGCAGATGCCAACCGGTACTTTGCGGGGCAGGAGCCCTGGGCGCTGCGCAAGACCGACCCGGCCCGCATGGCCACCGTGCTCTATGTGACAATCGAGGTGGTCCGTCAGGTTGCCATTCTCGCCCAGCCGGTGATGCCCGCATCGAGCGAAAAACTGCTCGATCTTCTGGGTCTGCACGCAGAGGGCCGCTCTTTCGAGCAACTGGGTTCCTACGGCCGCCTCGCCGCCGGCACCGCACTGCCCGCGCCAGAGGGCGTATTCCCCCGTTATGTGGAAAAGGACGAAGGCGCAGCCTGATGCTTGTCGATAGCCACTGCCACCTCGATTTCGACGTCCTTGCCGACGATATCGACGGCGTTATTTCGCGCGCCCGCGACAATGGAGTGAGCCATTGCGTCACCATCTCCACTCGCATTCGGCGCTTTGAAGCGCTCCTCGCCATTGCCGAAACGCATGAAAACGTCTTTTGCTCTGTCGGCACACATCCGCACAATGCACATGAAGAACTCGATGTAAGCGTCGACGAAATAATCGCTTTATCCCAGCATCCCAAATGCGTCGCCATCGGCGAGGCCGGCCTCGACTACCACTACGATTCCTCGCCCCGCGACGCCCAGGCTCAAGGGTTCCGCAATCACATCGCCGCCGCCCGCCAGACGGGCCTGCCGCTGGTCATCCACGCCCGCGCCGCCGATGACGACATGATCGCCATTCTCGAGCACGAAACCGGGCAGGGGGCCTTCCCCTTCGTCCTGCACTGCTTTTCCTCCGGCGCCGAACTGGCCCGTCGCGGCCTGGCGCTTGGCGGTTATGTCTCGTTTTCCGGCATCGTCACCTTCAAGAACGCCGCCGAAATCCAGGACGTCGCCAAATTTGTCCCCGACGACCGGTTCCTGGTCGAGACGGACGCGCCCTATCTCGCGCCGGTTCCCCATCGCGGCAAACCCAACCAGCCCGCCTTCGTGCGCCACACCGCCGAAAAGCTGGCCGAATTGCGCGGCGTTCCGTTCGAAACCATCGCCGAGCAATCGACCCGCAATTTCGCTCGCCTGTTCTCAAAGACAGGGCTGACCGTATGAGCGACAGACCCGCCACCCGGCTCACCGCCCGTATTCTGGGCTGCGGTTCGTCCGGCGGCGTGCCGCGTATCGGCAATGTCTGGGGCGCCTGCGATCCCGAAAATCCAAGGAACCGCCGTCTGCGCTGCGCCCTGCTGATCACCGGCACGCGCGACGATACCGACGGCATCACCCGTGTTCTTATCGACGCCGGACCCGACCTGCGCGAGCAGATGCTCGCCGCACAGGTGCCGGAGATCGATGCCGTATTTTTCACCCATGAACATGCCGACCACACCCACGGCATCGACGATCTGCGCGTTCTGGCTCTCAACGCCAAACGCCGCGTCGACGCCTACATGTCGACGGCGACCGAAGTGCGGCTGCGCGAAGCCTTCGGCTATTGCTTTACAGCACCCCAGGGCAGCTCCTACCCACCGATTCTCAACACGAACTCCATTGCCGACGGCGAGGAAATCGTCATCGATGGGGCAGGGGGCACCGTCACTCTACGGCCCTTCGAACAGCAGCACGGCTCGATCACTTCGCTCGGTTTCCGTATAGGTAAATTCGCCTATTCCTGCGATCTTTCGGGTATTCCCGAAACGTCGCACTGGGCAATCGAGAACCTCGACACCTGGGTCCTCGATGCATTGCGCTACACACCCCATCCGAGCCATCTCGATCTTGAACAGGCTCTGGCGCTGATCGAAACACATCGGCCGCAACAGGCCGTACTCACCAATCTCCACGTCGATCTGGACTATGTGACCCTCGGCGCCGAAACCCCGGGTAACGTCACACCGGCCTTTGACGGCATGGAGATCGACATCAGGCTTTAGGACCGCTACGGTTTCGTCTCACGCGAGCGCCCGCCATGAGCAATCCTGCCGACAGTTCCCAAACCCCCATCCGCGACACGCACTGGGTGCTTCCCGCCACCATTCTGGGCTCCAGCCTGGGCTTTATCGACGGCTCGGTGGTCAATGTCGCCTTGCCCGCCATACAGTCCGACCTCGATGCCGGGCTCGCAACTGCCCAATGGGTGGTCAACGGCTACATGCTCATGCTCGGCAGCCTCATCCTGCTTGGCGGCACAATCGGCGACCGCTTCGGCCAGCGCCGGGTCTTTCTTTTCGGCCTTGTCGGCTTTGCCTTGGCCTCGATCGCCTGCGCGCTCGCCCCGTCCCCACTGGCCCTCGTTGTCGCGCGGACAATCCAGGGGATCGCCGCTGCCTTCCTCGTCCCGTCCAGCCTGGCCCTGATCGGCTCTGCTTTCACTGGCGAAGCACGCGGCAAGGCCATAGGCACGTGGGCGGCAGCAGGAGCACTGACTACCGCACTCGGCCCGCCCTTTGGCGGCTGGCTCGTCGATACGGTTGGCTGGCGGGCCATCTTTTATATCAACATTCCCATTGCCGCCGCCGCGCTGGCCATGGCCTGGCGCATCGCCGCGGCACCCTCTGGCCGCACCCATCGCGAGTTCGACATTACCGGCACGATCGCCATGGTCGCAGGGCTCGGCCTGCTCTCTTACGGCCTCATCACCGCCGGCGAGGGCAATACAACCATCGGTAGCCTCGCCATTGCCGCTTCAATTCCCTTCGCCATAGCCTTTTTCTTCATTGAGCGCCGCGCCGGCGAACCGCTCGTGCCCATGGGGCTGTTCGCCAACAGCCAGTTTTCCGGCGCAAACTTGCTCACCATAACCCTCTATGCTTCGCTTTCAGGCTCTCTGTTCATCCTGCCTTTCGTCTTGATCTACGCGAACGGCTACAGCGCCACCATGGCCGGCGCCGCGCTGTTGCCGTTCTCGATCCTGCTCGGACTGGGCTCGCGCTATGCCGGCGCGCTGGCCAAGCGCATCGGCACCCGCATCATGCTGATCGCCGGGCCGGCAGCCACCGGCGTCGGCTATGTGGTCCTGGCCCTGATGGTCGACCTCGGCGGATATTGGATGGCCTTCTTCCCGGGCCTCGTCATCATCGGGGTGGGCATGACGATAACCGTCGCGCCGCTCACCACTGCCGTGTTCGACGCCGCCCCTGACGATGCCGGCGGCACCGCCTCGGGCATCAACAACGCTGCCTCGCGCATTGGTGGTCTGGTCGCCGTCGCTGCCCTTGGCTTTGCTTTTGGTGGGTCCGATCTTTCAACCCTGCCACCCGAGGCCCTGCGTATGTCCTATCGCTGGATCATGGCCGCAGCCGCCTGCCTGGCCTTCCTGAGCGCGTTGGCAGCCGCCGGCACCATCGGAGTGGGAAAGGGCAGGGCGCGAGAAACCTCCTGAATCAGCTCACAAGCCGCGCCTCGAGCGCCGCCATATCGGCCACGAACCAGAGCGTCAGTCCCTTGTTGGTCTCATAAACGTAATCACGAAAGGCTTTGCTCGCTTCCACATGGCCAGAGACATCCCCGATAATGACCATCCGAACGCGATAATTGGACGCTTTCTGAGCCATTTCGCCCAGAATTCCTGACCGCAAGTCAAACACCTCGTCCGGCAGGCAACCGGCCGGCACGACGATACGCTCCGCTTCATGCTCCCACGCCAACCCGATCAGATCATTGGCCAAATTCTCAGCTGGCAGCTTCTCCGCCTCATCGACGACAAACGTTCTTAGATTGGCGATCCAGATAGCGGTACGGCCCATGTGTGTGATCTCACGCTGAAACGGTGTGCAATTGTATCAGGCACCCAAATTCTGAGGTAGTATCCGACTTCAGGCAAAGAAAATGCCGCAATTTGGGAAGGAGAACGGTATGACCAGATTAGGGCTTATAGCGGGTGTGCTGTTAGCGACATCTGCGATGGCTGGCATTGCCAACGCCGAGACCTTTCGCTGGTCAGCCACGACCGATCCATCGACCATGGATCCTCATGCGGCCAATCTGGCACCGGTCACCTCGTTTCTCAACAACATATACGAAGGGCTCGTCCGCCGCGGCAAGGACATGGCGCTCGAACCCTCTCTGGCCACCAGTTGGGAGCCGCTCGAGGATGAAGATGGCTGGCGCTTCCATTTGCGCGAAGGGGTCACGTTTCATGACGGTTCGACCTTCAACGCCGACGATGTGCTGTTTTCCTACGAGCGTGGGATCTCCGAACAGTCGGACGTTCGCTCATGGTTCGCGCCGGTATCTGAAGTTCGCGTAGTGGACGATCTCACCGTTGAGATCGTGCTCAATGCGCCCAACCCGATTTTCCCCGATTCCATCGCCAACTGGATGATCATGGATCGCGACTGGGCCCAGGCCAATGGCTCGATTGCCCCGGCCCGCGATCAGCAGACCGCGGCTACATTGGAGACCAACGGCACAGGGCCATTTATGCTGGTCGATCGGGAACCAGGGGTCCAAACAACGCTCGTGCCCAATCCTGACTGGTGGGATACCCCCGAACACAACATCACCCAAGCCGTCTTCAATCCAATTACCACAGCCGCGACCGCAATCGCCGCCCTTGTCTCCAACGAGGTGGACATGCTGGCTTCGGTGCCGGTCCAGGACGTCGAGCGCTTGCGGGCCAGTGAGGGCATCACGATCTTTGAAGGGATCGAGGCACGCGTTATCATGCTCGGCTTCGGCCACGACAAGGACATGCTTTATGGCGGCGATGGCTCGGTGCAAGGCAATCCCTTTCAGGACGTGTTGGTTCGCCGGGCCGTAGCGCATGCGGTCAACGTCGAGGCCATCGATCAAATCCTGATGAACGGCCTCGCCAAGCCCGCAAGCCAGCTTCAACCCGCCGGATTGTCAGGCTATTCACAAGAACATTCCGACCGCCCGGAATATGACCTCGAACGGGCAGCCCAACTTTTGGACGAGGCCGGCCATCCCGACGGGTTCAGCTTCAATTTCAAGTGTACCAACGATCGCTATCTCAACGATTCAGAGGTCTGCCAGGCCATCGTTGCCATGCTCGCTCAGATCGGCCTGGAAGCGCAGCTCGAGGCAATTCCGGTTGCCAATTACTGGACCGAGCTGCGTGAAGGCAATTACGATATGTATCTGCTCGGCTGGTCACCGGGCACCTTCGACGCTGAGCACCCGATCCGCTTTCTTGCACACACGCCGACCGACACTCTGGGCACATGGAACTACGGTGGCTACTCGAACGCCCGCATCGATGAATTGCTTCCCATGGTCCAATCAGAACTCGATCCCCAATTGCGTCAGTCCATGCTCGACGAAATCGCCGGCATTCTGCAAGAGGAGGTCGCATACGTTCCGCTCTATGAAGAACCGCTCGTCTGGGCGGCACGCGACGGGATATCAGTCGTGCAGCGTCCCGACAATTTCTTCATGCTGCGCTGGGTCACTGTCGATCGCTAGGACATTTTGCGGGAGGGTGGATGCCGCATTCCCGACAAAAACGTGACCGAACAAACACTTAGAGCGTGTCCAGCAAAAGTGGAAACGGTTTTGCGGTTCGGACACGCGACAAAACAAGGATTTAGAGCCAAGGATTTGATTCAATCAAATCCTGAACGGCTCTAGAGAGGCTTTTTGCAGCTCCACACGGCCATGCCCGCACTTGTTGTTCGTGATAAAAGTTCCATAATATATATTATGCGAATAACGGATATTCGATACGACCGGCCTCGTTTCAGGCTCCCCGACCACCGGATTGGTTAAATCGCCCCTGCCGTCCTCGTCCGCCCACGGCATAACCTCGACCTCCGGCCACACGCGCCGGGCTCTTTCGCCCTTTTCGATATGAGCCTGACGACTCTTGCCCAATCTGTTCGGTGTCACGCAGAACGCAAACAGGTCATCCAGCCCGAACGGCGCCTCGATCCTGAGGTGGCGATCATCCTCCAGCGCGACAGCAACCGCGTGTGTCCGCGACGCGTAGCGCGTCAGCGCTTCGGCCGACGATTTCAGTGGCGCTACATCGAACCCGAACTTTTCACCGAACCACAAATGCACGCGCGCCTGATTGCGGATTTCGACAGGCACTGGCGCATCGCACATAAGCGCTCCAACACGACGTATCACGGTGTCCTCGCCCTCATAGCTGAGGTCGGTATCGTCGAAATAGATGACGTCGATATCCTTGACCCCATACCAGGCCGGTCGCCCCGTCAGCGCGTTCCAGACCGTCTGATACACGGCCCCGCCACCAACCAGCGCCTGCGGCAACGCTTGAAGTCGCAAAATATCCAGCACGTTCATCAGAGCGGCATTGGCACGCACGATGGCGTCCAACGCGGCCCATTGCTCGCGCGGCGAGGCTCTGGCATATCGCAAATGATCCGACATGCCCAAAGGCTACGAGAGTCGCCGCCTGCGCCCTACTCCACAGTCACCGATTTCGCCAGATTTCTTGGCTGATCGACGTCGGTCCCCATGAAAACCGCCGTGTGATAGGCCAGAAGCTGCACCGGCACCGCGGCAAGGATCGGCGCGACGAACGGGTGAACGCGCGGCATCTCGATGATGTCGTGTATGCCGCCACCAGCCACAGCCTTGCCCTCGGCATCGGTGATCAGAATGATCTTGCCGCCGCGCGCCGCAACCTCGTGCATGTTCGAGAGCGTCTTTTCCATCAGCTCGTCCGATGGCGCCACCACGATCACTGGCATCTCCTCATTCACCAGCGCAATCGGCCCATGCTTGAGTTCACCCGCCGCATAGCCCTCGGCGTGAATATAGGAAATTTCCTTGAGCTTGAGCGCACCCTCGAGCGCGATCGGATAAAGCTGCCCGCGGCCCAGATAGAGCACATCCTTGGATTTTGAGAGATTGCGCGAGATTTCCTCGATACGCCCTTCAGATCGCAGCATTTCAGAGATGTTGCGCGGCAGTTCGATCAAGGCCTGCACCAGCGCATGTGCATCGGATGGGCTCAGCACGCCCCGCGCCTGCCCAGCCGCAATCGCCAGGCTGGCGAGGATCGAAAGCTGTGCCGTCGTGGCCTTGGTTGAAGCGACAGCGATTTCCGGTCCGCACAGCGTGGGAAAGATCACATGGCTTTCCCGGGCTATTGTCGATTCCTGCACATTGACCAGCGCCGCAATGTGCTGACCTTCTTTTGCCGCATAGCGCAGCGCCGCAAGCGTATCCGCTGTCTCGCCCGACTGCGAAATCACCAGCGTCAGCCCGTTGTCAGGCAGCGGCGGCTCGCGATAGCGAAATTCGGACGCCACATCGACATCCACCGGCAGTCGCGCATAGCGCTCGAACCAGTACTTGGCCACCAGTCCTGCATAAAAGGCCGTCCCGCACGCCGTGATCGTCAGCCGCGACAGCTTTGCGAAATCGAATGGCAATTCTTCCCGCAGCTTGACCGTTTCGCCCGCCAGATCGATGTAATGCGCCAGCGTGTGCGACACGGTCTCGGGCTGCTCGTAGATTTCCTTGGCCATGAAATGGCGATGATTGCCCTTGTCGGCCAAGGCCGCCGACGCCGAAGACACCTGCCGCGCCCGCTCGACGACAGCGCCATCGAAATCGAAAATCTCCACCTTGCCGGGCGTAATCACCGCCCAGTCGCCCTCTTCAAGATAGGTTATCTGGTTGGTGAATGGAGCCAGCGCAAACGCATCGGACCCCAGATACATCTCGTCCTGTCCATGCCCGACCGCCAGGGGTGAGCCCTGCCGGGCCGCAATCAAAAGCTTGTCCTCGCCCGCGAACATGAACACCAGCCCGAACGTACCGCGCAGCTTCGGCAGCGTGTTGGCAACCGCCTCGCGCGGCCTTGCCCCCCGCTCGATCTCCCGCGTCACCCACAGCGCCACGGATTCCGTATCCGTCTCGCTCTGTGGAAAATACCCATCTCTTGCAAGATCTTCGAGCAGATCCTTGAAGTTCTCAATGATCCCATTGTGGACCACGGCAACCTTGCCCGCCAAATGCGGATGGGCATTGCCTTCGGTCGCCCCGCCATGCGTCGCCCAACGCGTATGCCCGATCCCGATCGTCCCCTCGAGCGGCTCCGCAGCCAGTTTGCCCGCCAGATTGTTGAGCTTGCCCTCGGCTCGCCGCCGATCGAGCCCCTCGCCGGTCAGCGTGGCGATTCCGGCGCTGTCATAGCCCCGATACTCGAGTCGCCGCAGCGCATCCACGAGCCGGTCGGCAACCGGCTCGACTCCGATGATTCCAACGATACCGCACATGCCGCCGCCCCTTATTTTTGATCCTTGATGGCCTTGAACCGCGCGTTCAGCGCCTTGCCATAGCCAGGCTTGTTGATCTGCCGCGCCCGCCCGATGCCCAAAGCGTCTGCCGGCACCGGCTCGGTAATCACCGATCCTGACGCGACATAGGCCCCGTCCCCGATCTCCACCGGCGCCACCAGCGCAGAGTTCGATCCGATAAAGGCGTGCGCGCCGATGGTCGTCTTGGCCTTGTTGTAGCCGTCATAATTGCACGTCACGGTTCCGGCCCCGATATTGGCGCCCGCCCCGATGGCCGCGTCCCCGATATAGGTCAAATGGCTCACCTTGGCCCCCTGCCCGATATCGGCGTTTTTCACCTCGACGAAATTGCCGACCTTGGCCCCCTCGCCCAGATCCGCCCCCGGCCGCAGCCGCGCAAACGGCCCCACATTGGCCCCCTGACCGATATGCGCGCCCTCGACATGGGAAAACGCGTGGACCACGGCCCCGCTCTCGATTGCCACGCCCGGTCCGAACACCACATGCGGCTCGATCTCGACGTCGGGCGCAATTTTCGTATCGAACGAGAAATAAACGGATCCCGGATCGTGCAGCGTCACGCCCGCCGCCATGAAATCCTCGCGCCGCAATTGCTGGAACACCGCTTCGGCCCGCGCCAGTTGTGCGCGGTCGTTCACTCCCATCACATTGTCTTCGGGCGCCACGGCATAGCCTACCTTGTGCCCGGCCGCGTTGGCGAGCTCCACAAGGTCGGTGAGATAATATTCACCCTGCGCGTTATTGGTGCCCACCTTGTCGATCAGCGCCCTGAACACCTCGGCCCGAAACGCAAGGATGCACGCATTGCAAAGCCCAATGGCCCGTTCGGCCTCACTGGCATCCTTGTGCTCGCGAATGGCCAGCAGCTTTTCGCCATCGGTGATGAACCGGCCATAACCCGTCGGATCCTTTGGCTCGAACCCCAGGATCGCCACATCCAGCCCCGCATCGAGCCGCTCGGTCACCCGCGAAAAATCCGCACCCCGCAACAAAGGGTGATCGCCATACACCACGGCCACATAGCCGCTGGCTTCCGCGAAAGCCGGCCGCGCCATGGAGGCGGCATGCGCCGTACCCTTGCGCTCGGTCTGCTCGAAAAACGCGACCTCGGGATCGATGGCCGCCATCGCCTTGCGCACCGCCTCGTGCCCTGGCCCGGTAATCATGGCGATGGCCCCGGCGCCGGCCTCGCGCGCTGCGGCCAGCACATGCCCGGCAATCGGGCGCCCTCCGACCTTGTGGAGCACCTTGGGATGAGCGGACTTCATCCGCGTGCCTTCACCCGCTGCCAGAACGATTGCCATCAGTTCGGTCATGAATATTTCCCCAGCCTCTGCTTGCCGCCCCTCTTGCGCATCTTTATGGCAGCACGGTGTTGGCAGAACCCCTAACAGACCCGCGTAACCGCTCCGTTTACATTTGTATGCCTAAAGTCAGCTTTGATCTGATTCGCCTGATAGCGGGATTATATTTAGGTGCCAAAGCCGAAACGGTTTTCCCTGCCAGCCGACCACGCCGATGTCGCCCCATGGGGCATCGCCGCGCTTGTCTGCGGCGCTATGGCCGTCGCCGCGGTCAATCTGTCGGCATTGCTGCCCGCCGATACCCTTGGCGGCTTGCATACGCCCTACCGCCAGGGCGCAAACTATCACCAGCTGCGCACCCAGCTTGCCGAACTCGCCGAAGACCGCAACCGCGTTATGGGAGATTATCGGGCGCTACTCGCCCGTTTCAACCTTCTCGATGACGATAGCGATGAGGCCATCCGCCGTCTTGGGGCGCTCGAAAAAAGCCTCCCGCTCTTGATCGAATCCCTGCCCCTTTCCAGCGATATCGACCGCTCGCTGCTCACCGCTTCGATCGCGGAGTCCGCCGAGGAGGTCTATGAGTTCGATGGCGGCACCATGGTCGTGCGCTACAGCCCCCTGTTTGACGACGCTGCGCCCCAACCGGTCGCGGACCAGCCCATGCCCCCGCCGCTTACCCCCGAGCAACCGCCGGTCACGGCCGCCGAACCCACGGTCGATCTCACGCTTCAGGGTGTTGCGGTTGGCCACAGTGTTCCATTCGATCAATCGGCCGCGCTCTATGCCGAAATAACCCAGACCGCCGGCATGCTGCTTCTTGGCACTTCGCCACTGGCAGCCGCATCCGAAGGGTCCGATCAAACCCGGATCGTCCTTGGACCCCTGCCCGATAGCGCCTCGGCCCAGGCCCTTTGCGCCCGCATCGAACGGCTCGACCTGCCCTGTGAGCCAACCCCCTATTCGGGCGAACCCCTGCCCCTCTGAAGCACCAGTCAATAAACGGGTTGACTCGGCGGGGGCAGGCACTATGTTCCGCCCGTCTCCAGCCGGTCGATATCGACCGCTTCGGTAAGGGCTCGTAGCTCAGCTGGTAGAGCACTCGACTTTTAATCGAGTTGTCCCGGGTTCGAGCCCCGGCGAGCCTACCAATTTTTTCCTGCGAATCGTGCGATTTTCTTGGCCTGGATCAATTTTGGGCAAAAAACTCTGCTTGTTCGTGACAGCGTGCCTGCCGTATTCTCGGCACATCGGTGCAAACGCCGATGGGAGGCGGGTCAGCGAGCCCCCAAGCCGAACGACCGCCTCCCTCCGCTCAATTTCCGGTACGCAGGACGCGTATCGATCATGAGAAGAATGTCTCGCGCCAGATCGAAACGGTATTGCGTACGATGAGCCAGACTTCCCAGCGGGACACGTTGCTCGACGCCGGTTGGCGTCTTGCCGATCTTCAGCAACAGATCCAGAACAGCAATGGCTACGATCATCAACTCGATCAGCTCTTTCTGTTGACTCAGTGGCGGATTGCGGAGTTGGCGAGAACCCTCAAGCCCGCTTCGAACGTGGTCTCCCTCAATTCCAGGCGAAAGGCCGCCTCCCCGGCCGAATAGCTCACAAGAAGGGCCGCCTCTCCTTTCGGTGAGGCGGCCCCATGGGCAAAGCTTATATAGGGCCCATTACTCGACGACGGGCGTCTCTGCGTCCATTTCGCCTTCGACGCTCATCGAGTCGGCGCCCGCATCCACACCGGCCACTGCGGCCAACTCGTCTTCGGAAAGCTCGCCACTGGCATCGGTATCATAGGAAGCGAAGTCCTCCTCAGTGATGTCAGGCATGGCCACCTGCAACTCGGTCAGGCTCACGCCGCCGCTGGCGTCGGCGTCAAGCGTGGCAAAATCGAGATCCTGTGCGAGAGCGGCCCCCGAGATCGAGAGGCCAACGACGGAAGCAATAGCAATAATGGTCTTTTTCATCTGTATTCTCCGTTTTCGGTTTAAGCCGCATTCGGAGTATGCGGCCCGCGTCTCGCCGTTCACGAGACTGTGAACAGCCTACTCGACACCAAGGCGGCAATAGGTCCGAACCGTGGAAATGACGGGGTTATTTGGAGGCGGAGGGACGGACTGGTCTCCACCCATGTCCGATGCCCCCTCTCGGCAGGCACTTAGAGTTCAGTAACCTTGCACCGGTATAGAGGGTGGTTAGGTGCAGAATGGCGCCGATACCGCGGGAGTGCAGAACGCATGCGATTGATTGCCGGAGCCGTAATCGTTTTTGTCTCGGTTCTTGGGGGCTATGCCGCCATGGGCGGCCATCTGGAAGTCCTCTGGCAACCCTTTGAAGCCGTCATCATCCTGGGTGCGGCCATCGGCGCCTTCATCATCGGCAACCCCAAGGCCATCCTCAAACAGAGCCTTGGTGTCTTTGGTTCGCTGTTCAAAGGCCCGCGTTACAACAAGCAAGCCTACGTCGAATTGCTCGGACTGCAGTTTTCGATCTTCAAACTGGTTCAGTCGAAGGGGTTGCTGGTGCTCGAGCAGCACATCGAAAACCCCGAGCAGTCCGACCTGTTCTCGCGCTTCCCCACATTTGCAAAAAACCACCACGCGGTCGAATTCATGTGCGACTACCTGCGCATGATCACGCTGGGCACCTATGCGGTCCATGAACTCGAATCCTTGATGGACGAAGAGCTTGAGACCCACCATCAGGAAACCGAGCGCGTCGTGACCGCCGTCCAGTCTCTTGCCGATGCCACGCCTGCCCTGGGCATCGTCGCCGCCGTGCTGGGTGTCATCAAGACCATGGGCGCCATTTCCGAGCCACCCGAAGTGCTCGGCCACCTGATTGGCGGCGCGCTTGTGGGCACGTTCCTTGGCGTTTTCGTCGCCTACGGTTTCTTTGGCCCGATGGCCCAGGCCCTGCGCAACACCAACGAGGCAGAGTCGAAATACTTCCTGTCGATGAAGGCGGGCTTGCTGGCCCATGTGTCCGGCTACCCGCCGGTCATCGCCATCGAATTCGCCCGCAAGGCCGTCATGTCCGAAGATCGACCCAGTTTCGCCGAAGTCGACCGCGCTACGTCCGATCTCAAAGCCGTCGTCTAGCCTTTTTCATCGGGAGCATTCGTCATGTCGCGTCAGCAGGGCTCGATCATCGTCAAGAAGGTCAAGAAAGCTGGACACGCCCATCACGGCGGCGCCTGGAAAATCGCCTACGCCGATTTCGTGACGGCCATGATGGCCTTCTTCCTGCTCCTCTGGCTCATCAACATGACCACGCCCGAGCAAAAAGAAGGCCTCGCCAATTATTTCGCGCCCCCCAACATCAGCGAAAGCACTTCGGGTTCGGGTGGAGCAATGGGCGGTCGCGCGATGGACGATCAGGGCTCGCTGACCTCGAGTGTCGAAGCCAACGGCATCGCGACCATAGGCGCCCAGGACTACGCCTCGACCGATCCGGCCGCCGGCAGCGTGAGCGATGGCGATGCCGCCGAAAAGGACTCGGCCTTCGATCTTTCCGCCTCCGATCCGCAAATGTTCCACAGTGCCGCCGCCAGCATAAGACAGGCCTGGGAAGCGCTCCCCGACATCACCGAGATTGCCGACAATCTCATCGTCGAGGTCACCGAAAACGGGCTCGACATCCAGATCGTCGAGCAGCGTGGTCGCCCCATGTTCCAGGAGGGGTCGAAATATCCCTATGAATGGATGCGCAGCGCCATTGCAGCAGTTGCCCCGACCCTCCAGCGCCTTCCCAACCAGGTTCGCATTTCCGGTCACACGGCCGCTGGCGTTGTCTATTCAAATCCGGCCTATGGTGCCTGGGAGCTCTCCGCCGACCGCGCCAATACCGTGCGGGCTCTGCTGGGCGAGTTCGGGCTGTCCGATGAGCACATCTACTCGGTCGCCGGTCGGGCGACCAGCGAACCGTTCTTTGCCAACGATCCTTATCTGGCGGCCAATGAGCGGATCAGGATCACGGTCATCAACGAGCCCTCGCCCATCCCGCTCAACATGGCGCCCTAGCCGATTTTGACCCGCGCGAGGCTTGCCGTTGCCGCAGAGCCTCATTAATGCTGGACCCGTTCCCCGCGCGGGACGGGCTCAAGAAGACGAGGGACCGCCATTCCATGTTGCACGCAAAGCCTTTCATCGTGGCGCTTTCCGCGGCCGGCCTGTCGTTGGCAGCGCTTCCGGCCATGAGCCAGAACGTTCATATCTCGCGCCTTTACGAACAGGTGCTCGAAAACATCGAATACACAAAGCCGGGGTTTTTCCTCGATTCCTTTGGCGTGGTTCGCCTCAATGAGGGTGCGACCACGCGCATCGAGCTCGATGTACCCACCAACACCGCCATCGAGATCATGGGCGATTGCGACGAGGACTGCACCGACCTCGATCTGGGCATCTATAACGCCGCCGGAAAGCTGCTGGGCGAAGATCGCTATGACGATTATTACCCCATCGTCTCCTTCGTCTCCGAGGACGACGGCCGCCTCGCGCTCGAACTCGATCTCGTCGATTGCGACGCCGCCTATTGCTACACCGCCTATTCGGTGTTCGTGGAAGGAACCGAGTAGGCCATGAACCCTGTTGCAAGCAGGCTCAAGGCGATCGCAGTCACCGCCGCATTCTTTGCCCTGAGCGGGTTGGCCTTGCTCGGCGTGATCTGGGGTCTTTCCGCCCTGCCCTTCACTGTGCCCGGCGGCTTGGCGCTCACCGCCTACCGTCCGCACGACACGGTGTCGATCCTGTCGGATCTGCGCCTGCCGGTCGCGCTCTCCGCCGCATTCCTTGTCGCGACAGCCATCGTCCTGGTGTTTTCCAGCGCCTATCTCGACAAGATGATCGCCATTTTCGCTGACGTGCTGCTCATGGTCATGGCGGCTCTGGCAGGCTTTGTCGCCGGCTATTGGGTGCTGCTCCGCCTCGCGGGCTTTGAGAACTTCATGCGGCTCGATTTTCTTCAGGTCGCCCTTATCCCGCCCGTTGTCGTCTTCGCGGTCTCTCTGCTCTCGCCCACATGGCTTCGCTCCTCATGGGTATTCCGCATCGCCGCCATCCTCGCGCTCCTCATCGCCGCCCCCCTGATGCTGGTCCATCTGCCCTAGGATATGTACGCGACTATTTCGTCTCCAGCGCGGATGCGAAATAATCGAGTACAGACCCTAGGCATTTACCCGCTGCATCCTGACGCAGCACGCCGATTGCCAAATTTGCGTCGCATTGCAGGTCGCCAATGGCGCCAGTTCAAGGAGCACCCCAATGGCCGCCCTCTATCGCGCCCTCTCCCCTTTTGCCTTTTTCTTTTTGCTGTCGACGGTGCCCGCCTTCGCGCAGGACTTCAACACCATGCCGGTCGACCAGCTCAGGGCCGAAGCGCCCAACGCCCATCCATCCGCCTACTACGTCCTCGCCTCGCGACTCTACGACCGGGGCGATAAGGACGAGGCGGTTTTCTGGTTCTACGCCGGCCAGTTGCGCTACCGCACCCACATCGCCTGCAACCCAGATCTCCCGCCCGATGGCGACCCCGCGCTGTTCAGTGCGCTGAGCGAAGTCATCGGGTCTGAAATCAACCTCTATGCCTTTGGCGATCTCGAAAGGCTCTTGGAAACGATCGACGCTGTGATCGATTGGGACCAGTCCACGCCAAACGGCTACGCCCCCGACGCCGACTGTGCGACGGCCAGGGTCGATGTCCTCACAGGGCTCAATGAATTAAAGACCCACATCGCCGAAAACGCCGACGACATCCGCGCTCAACGCTTGTCCAATGGGCTTGGCGGGCTCTGATCGCCGGGACTTCGGCCATCACAGTCATAAATGAATCTCAGGCAGCCAGCGTCACAACAACCGCCCCACGCCGCGTAGCCACGATCGTGTGCTCATACTGCACACACGGCGCCGAAGGCACGCTGACCAGGGTCCAGGGATCGTCCATGGACTTTTCTTCGGCAATCTGCCCGCCCATCGACAGGAACGGCTCGACGGTAAACACCAGCCCATCCGAAATTCGCCGCCGCTCGGACCGGTCGGGCCAGGTGGGGATTTCGCCCGGCTCGTCATGCAGTTTGTGCCCGATGCCATGGCTGGCCAGACTGCGGATCAGCGTATAGCCGTTCGTGCCGGCAAACTTGCCGATCGCATCGCCGACATCGGCGATCCGCCCACCGGCCCGCACCGCGCGAATGCCGGCCCACATGGCCTTCTTGCCATCGGTGCAAAGCTTTTCGAGCCGGCGCACCGACCCTGGCGGAACGATATAAGACGCCCCCGTATCGGCGAAAATGCCGTCCTTTTCTGCCGAAACATCGATATTGATCAGATCGCCTGCCTTGATGACCCGGTTTCCGGGAATCCCATGCGCGATCTCTTCATTGACCGAAATGCAGGTCGCACCGGGGAACTGGTAGGTCACTTCCGGTGCCGAGCGCGCGCCGTGATCGTCGAGCACCTTGCGTCCGATATTATCGAGTTCCTTGGTCGTCATGCCCGGCTCGAGCGCACTCGCCATCGCATCGCGCGCAATCGCACAGATACGGCCGATGACCTTTAGGCGTTCAAGTTCTTCCTCGGACGTAATGGTCATGGCTTACCCTTTCAGAGCATGGAAATGATCGAGCAGCCCCCGGGTCGAGCTGTCATGGCGCTCGGCCGTTTCGGCGCCCTCCACCTTGGGCAGCAGCGCCTTGGCCAATTGCTTGCCCAGTTCCACGCCCCACTGGTCATAGGAATTGACGTTCCAGATCGTGCCCTGAACGAACACCTTGTGCTCGTAGAGCGCCACCAGCTTGCCCAGCGTCGCCGGATCGAGCCGGGAATACAGAATAGTGTTGGACGGGCGGTTGCCGGGAAACACCTTGTGCGGCGTCAACGCCTTGATCTCCGCCTTGGACAGCCCCGTTCCCTTGAGCTCGTTTATGACCTCTTCCTCGCTCTTTCCGAGCATCAGCGCCTCGGACTGCGCCAGACAGTTGGCGACGAGCTTGACGTGATGGGGCGGCAAGTCTTCGTGCGGATTGGCCGCCACGAGAAAATCGCAGGGAATGACCGAGGTCCCTTGATGGATCAATTGGTAAAAGGCGTGCTGCCCATTTGTCCCCGGCTCACCCCAGATGACCGGCCCGGTTTCCCAAGGTGCTTGCTTGCCGCTCAGTGTCACCGATTTGCCGTTCGACTCCATGTCCTGCTGCTGCAGATAGGCCGGAAAGCGCGAAAGCCGCTGATCGTAGGGCAGCACCGCATGGGTCCCGAACCCCCAGGCATTGCGGTACCAGACGCCCAAAAGGCCCATGATGACAGGCAGGTTCTCTTCAAGCGGCGCGGTGAGAAAATGCTGATCCATCTCGTAGGCGCCCCGCAGGAACGCCTCGAAATTGTCGTATCCCACGGCAATCGCCACCGGCAGTCCGATGGCCGACCACACCGAATAGCGCCCGCCGACCCAGTCCCAGAACCCGAAGATGCGGTCTTCGCGTATGCCAAAGGCCTGGCAGCCCTCGATATTGGTCGAAACAGCGGCGAAATGGTCGTTGACCGCCTGCTCGCCCAACGCATCGGCCAGCCATTTGCGGGCCGTATGCGCGTTCGTCATCGTCTCGTCGGTGGTGAAGGTCTTGGAGGCGACGATGAACAATGTCCGCGCCGGGTCGAGCCCCTTGAGCGTGTCGTGCATGTGTGCGCCATCGACATTGGAGACGTAGTGCGCACGCAGATTGGCTCGGGTGTAGGGCGCCAGCGCCAGTGTCACCATCGCCGGCCCCAGGTCGGACCCGCCGATGCCGATATTGACCACATCGGTAAACTGGTCACCCAGCGCACCGCGGATCGCCCCGTCACGCACATCGTTGGAAAACCCCTTGATCCGCGCCAGAACGTCCCGCACCGCCGGCATCACGTCGGCGCCTTCAACCATCACCGCTTCATCGCCGCCATAGCGCAGCGCCATATGCAGCACCGAACGGTGCTCCGTGATGTTGATCGGATCGCCCGCCCACATCTGGTCGCGCCGCGCTTCGACGCCCGTCTCGCGGGCCAGATCGAACAGCGCTGCCATCGACTGGCTGTCTATCCGGTTCTTGGAATAGTCGAGCAGCATGTCGCCGAACGCTGCCGAATAGGCCGAAAAGCGGTGCTCATCATGGGCGAACAATTCGCGCATGCTGGTATCGGCCAGGCGCTTTCTGTGTTTCTTCAAAACTTCGAAGCCGGCCTTGCGAACCTTGTTCGACATCGTATTCACCCCTGATCTAGCGCCGGCAGATCGCCCTTGGCCCAGCCTTCGCGGACCTCTGCGCAATATTGGACGAAAGTCGCATTCTCAATCGCATTTCGCATCCCCGCCATCAACTCCTGATAATAGGAAAGGTTGATCTGGCTCAGGATCATTGCGCCCAGCATTTCCTCGCACCGGACAAGGTGATGCAGATAGGCCCTCGAAAACCGCCGCGCCGTCGGATTGGGCGAGGCTTCATCGAGCGGCCGGTGGTCGTCCTTGTGGCGGGCATTTTTCAGATTCACCACGCCGAACCGCGTATAGGCATGCCCGTGCCGCCCCGCGCGCGTCGGATGCACGCAATCGAACATGTCGATCCCGCGCCCGACCGCACCCAAAAGGTCGTCTGGCTTACCAACCCCCATCAGATAGCGCGGCTTGTCGCTCGGCAATTGCGGCGTCGTTTCGTCAAGCACTCGAAACATCACCTCTTGCGGCTCGCCAACGGCCAGCCCGCCAACCGCGTACCCGTCAAACCCGATATCGATCAGCCCGGCAGCAGATCGTGCCCGCAGCTCGGCGTTATCGCCCCCCTGCACAATCCCGAACAGCGCCCTGCCCTTGGCGTTATCGAACGCCTTTTTCGAGCGTTCCGCCCACCGGATGGACAACTCCATGGCCCGTTCGAGCTCGTCATATTCGGCCGGCAGGCTCACGCATTCGTCGAGCTGCATGATGATATCGGAATCCAGCAACTTCTGGATTTCGATGGAGCGCTCCGGCGTCAGGCTGTGCGAGGACCCATCGATATGGGATTTGAACGTGACCCCGTTCTCGTCGAGCTTGCGCAGCTTGGCCAGGCTCATCACCTGAAACCCGCCGGAATCGGTCAGGACCGGGCGCTGCCAGTCCATGAACTGATGGAGCCCGCCCAGCCGCGCCACCCGCTCCGCCCCGGGGCGCAGCATAAGATGATAGGTATTGCCCAGAACGATATCGGCACCGGTCTCGCGCACCTGCTCGGGATACATCGCCTTGACCGTTCCGGCCGTCCCCACAGGCATGAAGGCCGGCGTCCTGATTTCACCGCGCGGCGTATCCATCTGCCCACGGCGCGCCATGCCGTCGGTGGTGGAAAGCGTGAACTGGAAATTTTCGGTCATCGGTCAGCCCGGAACAACAGCGAAGAGTCGCCGTAGGAATAGAAGCGATAGTTTTGATCGATAGCGTGCTCATAAGCCTTGTGCATGGTCTCCAGGCCGGAAAAGGCAGAAACCAGCATGAACAGCGTCGAGCGCGGCAGATGGAAATTGGTCATCAGCACATCGACCACCCGGAACCCAAATCCCGGCGTGATGAAGATATCGGTCTCGTCTGCGAAAGGTTCAAGCGTGCCGCTCTTGCGCGCGGCGCTTTCGAGCAGCCGCAGGCTCGTGGTTCCCACGGCGACAATCCGTCCGCCCGTAGCCTTGGCCGCCTTGATGCGTTCGACCGTTTCGGGGGAGACCACGCCCCATTCGGCGTGCATCTGATGATCCTCGGTATCGTCCGCCTTCATCGGCAGGAACGTCCCCGCCCCCACATGCAGCGTCACATGTTCGATTCCGACGCCCTTGCTCTTTAGCCGCTCGAGCAGCTCGGGCGTAAAATGGAGGCCTGCGGTCGGCGCGGCGACGGCGCCGTCATGTTCGGCATAGACCGTCTGGTAATCGGTCTTGTCGCGTTCCTCGATGTCGCGCTTGGCCCCGATATAGGGCGGCAGCGGCATCGCGCCCCGAGCCTTGATCGCCTCATCGAGCACCGCGTCGGACAGATCGAAACCAAGCGTTACCTGCCCGTCCTCGACCGCTTTGGCGGTCGCGGCCAGTTCATCGAGCATGCAGACCTCCGAAGTGGCCCCGAACACCACGCGGTCGCCCGCTTTCAGCCGTTTGGCCGGCCGGGCAAAGGCCAGCCAGGTGTTGCCGTCCACCCGCTTGTGCAGGTTGAAGGACACAGAGGCGGAAAACTCGCCACGATGCCGCGTGCCCCGCAGTTCAGCCGGAATGACCCGCGTGTCGTTGACCACCAGCACGTCCCCCGCGCGCAGGATCGCCTCAAGGTCGGTCACGACCCGATCCGAAAGCGCGCCCTCTTCGCCAACGACCAGCATTTTCGCGCTGTCGCGGGGCGAAACCGGATGCAGCGCAATCCGGTCTTCAGGGAGATCGAAGTCGAAGAGATCGACCTTCATTTTCTGTCTTCCACAAAAAGCGACCCCGGCTCGCGCCGGGGTACACAAAGCACTTCAGATATCTGCAGCCTAGGCAGCGTCGGCGGCAACCTTCATCGAAACGATCTTGTCGGGGTTGCGAACCGGCTCACCCTTTTCAAGCTGATCGACAACGTCCATGCCCTCGATCACCTTGCCGAACACCGAATACTGACCATTGAGCCAGGGCGCTTCGCCAAAGCAGATGAAGAACTGGGAATTGGCAGAATTGGGATTGGCCGAACGCGCCGCCGAAACCGTGCCGCGCACATGCTTTTCCTGCGAAAACTCCGCCTTGAGATCGGGCTTGTCCGATCCGCCCGTGCCGTTGCCCTTGGGGCAGCCGACCTGAGCCATGAACCCGTCGATCACGCGATGAAACACGATCCCGTCGTAAAACCCTTCGCGGGCCAGTTCCTTGATGCGGTCCACATGGCCGGGAGCCAGGTCGGGGCGCAGTTCGATGACCACATTGCCCTTCGATGTCTCCATGACGATTGTGTTTTCCGGATCCTTGATATCGGCCATGAGCGGCTTTCCTTTTCTTGATTATTGTTACTCTGCGACGCGCAGAGAAACCATGATGTCGGGATTGGCGACAGCACCATTGGCGCTTGCCGAGCCTTTTTCCAGCCCGTCGACCAGCTCCATTCCCGAGATGACATTGCCGAACAAGGTATATTGCCCGTTCAGATGCGGCGAATCCGCTGTCACGATGAAAAACTGGGAATTGGCCGAGTTGGGGCTGGCCGAGCGCGCCATCCCCAGCGTCCCGCGCACGAAGGATTCGTTTGAAAACTCGGCGTTGAGGTCGGGCAGGTCGGACCCGCCCATTCCCGTGCCTTGCGGGTCGCCTGTCTGGGCCATGAACCCATCGATCACCCGATGGAATTTCAAGCCGTCATAAAAGCCCGAATTGGCCAGTTCGGTGATCCGCGCCACATGTTCGGGCGCCAGATCGGGACGCAGCGCGATCGTCACATCGCCGCTCTCCAGCGTCATCGTGGCAATAGGGGCGTCCGCGGGCGCTTCGGAGGCAGATTGTGCCATGGCTGGGGTCTGCCCGAATGGCAGATAAGGCCATGCAACCATAACGCCGAAAACGGCAACGAAAGCGAAAACGAGAAAGCCAACCATGCGGTTGGCCGGTTTGGCGGAATGATCAGCCATCATGTCTCCAGAAGTTTGAGCACGGCACGCGGCACGAAGGGGGCAATATCGCCCCCCATCTCCGCTATCTGGCGCACCAGAGTTGCCGAAATATGGCGCACATAGGGGCTCGAAGGCACAAATACCGTCTGAATGTCGGGCGCCATCTGCGCGTTCATGCCCACCATCTGCATTTCGTAATTATAGTCAGTCGTATCGCGCAGCCCGCGAATGACCATGCCCGCGCCGCAGCGCTGTGCCGCCTGAACCATCAATCCGTCGAACTCGACGATCTCGATTGCCACGCCCTTGCGCGTCCCGATCGCCCCTGCCGTCTCCGCCAGCAGGTCGCGCCGCTGGTCCGCGCTCAGCATCGGCTTTTTGGCCGCGTGCACCCCGATCCCGACAATCAGCCGGTCCACGAGTTTGCATGCCCGCTCGATAACATCGAGATGGCCGTTGGTCACCGGATCGAACGATCCGGGGTAAAATCCCACACGCTCAGTCATTGCCGGTTTTTGTCACGCTCGGCGCTGGAGCGCAAGCCAGATGCCGCCCCCGATCAGCACAGCGCCCGAAACGCGATTGACCAGCCGCACCCGCGCCGCATTGATCCAGTGGCGCGCTTGTCCGGCCAGCACCGCATAAACGGAATCGCTCAGCGTCGTCGCCAGCATGAACAATCCGCCCAGCAAGAGGATCTGCGGCAGCGCCGCACCGCTGGCCACCACGAATTGCGGCAGGAAAGCGCCAAACATCAGCAATGCCTTCGGATTGGACCAGATGACCACAAAACCCTGAACCACATAGCCGCGCAGGCTCCTGTGCCGCTCGGCCTTAACTGTCTCGATCTCCCCGCTCGAGCGCAGCATGCGATAGCCCAGCCAGATCAGATACGCCGCCCCGATCAGCTTGATCCAGTCGAATGCCCAACCCATCAGGCTCATCACCGCCTCAAGGCCGAAGGCGACAACCGCGATCATCGAGACCAACCCCAACTGCGTGCCCAGAATAATGGCCATGCCGGCCATCGTCCCGCGCGACAACGCGCTGGCAATGATGACAGTCACGGTCGGTCCGGGAACGACCGCTATGAAAAATGAAGCCGCGAGAAAAGCGAGAAGCGAAGTTATATCGGGCATGGCACCCTCCACGGGAAAGCGCCCTCAGCTAGCCATGGCCCCAGGATTCTGGCAAGAGCCATGGCTATGCTCGATTACTCTTCGCTCGGAGGAGCCTCGGCACCATCTTCGGGCTCTTCGCCCTCGGCGCTTTCAGGCTCGGTGATGCGTTCCACCGACACCACTTTTTCATCCGTTGCCGTACGGAAGATCGTGACGCCCTGGCTCGACCGCCCGACAATGCGAATACCATCGACTGGTACGCGGATCACCTGGCCGCCATTTGTCACCAGCATAAGCTGGTTTTCGTCTTCCACAGGGAACGAGCCCACAAGGCTGCCGTTGCGGCTGTTGACCGCCATGGCGACGATGCCTTTGCCGCCTCGGCCAGTCACACGGTATTCGAACGACGAAGTCCGCTTGCCAAAACCCTTTTCCGAAATGGTCAAAACGAACTGCTCAGCCGCACTCATGGACGCATAACGGTCCTGATCGAGCGGTGCATCGCCCGCCACCTCTTCGTCGACCTCGACAGCTTCTGCGACTTCCGCGTTTTCGTCGGCCTCGCCGCGCACCGCACGGCTCATCTTCAGATACGCCGCACGTTCTTCCGCCGAAGCATCGAAATGCCGCAGGATCGACATGGCGATCACTTCATCGCCCTTGGCCAGGTTGATGCCCCGCACCCCTGTCGAATCGCGCCCCTTGAACACGCGCACATCGGTGATCGCAAAGCGGATGCACTGGCCCTTGGCCGTGGTGATCAGGATATCGTCGCTTTCCGAAGCCGTTTCGACGCCGACAATTCCGTCACCCTCATCGAGCTTCATGGCAATCTTGCCGTTCTGACGCACCTCGACGAAGTCCGAAAGCTTGTTGCGGCGCACATTGCCCGATTGGGTCACGAACATCACATCGAGGCTTGCCCAGCTGTCCTCGTCTTCAGGCAGCGGCATGATCGAGGTGATCCGCTCGCCATCTTCGAGCGGCAGCATGTTGATCAGCGCCTTGCCGCGCGCCTGTGGCGCGGCGACCGGCAACCGCCAGACCTTCATCTTGTAGACGATGCCGCGCGAGGAAAAGAACAGCACCGGCGTGTGCGTATTGGCGACAAACAGTCTCGCGACGAAATCCTCGTCGCGTGTCGACATGCCCGAACGCCCCTTCCCGCCCCTGCGCTGCGCGCGATAGGTCGAGAGCGGCACGCGCTTGATGTAACCGGCATGGGAGACGGTCACGACCATGTCCTCGCGCGCGATCAGGTCTTCATCGTCGAGATCGCCGGCGAACTCGTCGATCTGTGTCATGCGCGGCGTTGCGTACTGATCCTTGATCTCGTTGAGTTCGTCGCGAATGATGCCCAGGACCCGCTCGCGCGAGCGCAAGATGTCGAGATAATCCTTGATCTGCTCGCCAAGCGAGTTGAGCTCATCGCCGATTTCGTTCCGCCCAAGCGCCGTCAGCCGCGACAGGGTCAGCGCCAGGATGGCCCGCGCCTGTTCGTCCGAGAGCTTGAAGGTGCCGTCGTCATTGATCTGGTGACGCGGATCGTCGATCAGCCCGATCAGATCCATCACGTCCGATGCCGGCCAATCGCGCTCCAGCAGTTTCTGGCGCGCCGTCGCGGGGTCTGGCGACGAACGGATGAGGCGGATGACCTCGTCCACATTGTTGACCGCGACCAGCAGCCCGACCAGCACATGGGCGCGATCGCGCGCCTTGTTGAGCAGGAACCGGGTGCGGCGGGTGATCACCTCTTCGCGGAACCGCAAAAACGCCTGCAGGATCGACTGCAGGTTCATCAGTTCGGGCTTGCCGCCATTGAGCGCCACGAAATTGCAGCCGAATGAGGTCTGCAGCATCGAATAGCGATAGAGCTGGTTGAGCACGACATCGGCCACGGCATCGCGCTTGAGCTCGATGACCACGCGCATGCCCTGCCGATCGGACTCGTCGCGAATATCGGCGATGCCTTCGATGCGCTTGTCGCGCACCATCTCGGCGATCTTTTCGATCATCGTCGCCTTGTTCACCTGATAGGGTATCTCGTGAACGATCAGTGCTTCGCGTTCCTTGCGAACCTCTTCGACCGTAACCCGCCCGCGCATAAGCACAGACCCGCGACCAGTTTCATAAGCCGAGCGGATACCCGATTTGCCGATGATGATCCCCGCGGTCGGAAAATCCGGTCCGGGAATGATTTCCATCAATTCGTCGACCGTGATGTCGGCATTGTCCATCATGGCCAGGCACGCGTCGATCACCTCGCCCAGATTGTGGCTCGGGATGTTGGTGGCCATGCCCACGGCGATGCCGCCGCCGCCATTGACGATCAGATTGGGGAAGCGCGCCGGCAGAACCGTCGGTTCGCGCTCGCTCGCGTCGTAGTTGTCTCGGAAATCGACGGTATCCTTGTCGAGATCGTCGA
Organism: Pelagibacterium nitratireducens; assembly: GCF_037044555.1. Classification (NCBI taxonomy): domain Bacteria; kingdom Pseudomonadati; phylum Pseudomonadota; class Alphaproteobacteria; order Hyphomicrobiales; family Devosiaceae; genus Pelagibacterium; species Pelagibacterium nitratireducens. Next base: position 1,975,178 of record NZ_CP146275.1, on the reverse strand, counting down.
GCAGCGAGCCGGTGACCTTTTCCATGCGCGCTTCTGTGTAGCGCATGGCCGCCGGCATATCGCCATCGACCGAACCGAAGTTCCCCTGCCCGTCAATCAGCTTGACGCGCATCGAGAAGGTCTGCGCCATGCGCACGAGGGACATATAGACCGCATCGTCCGAATGCGGGTGATATTTACCGATCACGTCACCAACCACGCGGGCCGATTTGCGATAGGGCTTATTGTGTTCGTACCCCTGCTCGTGCATCGAAAAGAGGATGCGGCGATGCACGGGTTTGAGCCCGTCGCGCACGTCGGGCAAGGCCCGGCTCACGATCACGCTCATCGCGTAATCGAGGTAGGACTTGCGCATCTCGTCGGTTATCGAGATCGGGTGGATGTCGGAGGGCGTTACGCTGCCTGCGTCATCTTCTGGCGTATCTGTCACGATGCTCGTTCTGCACTGATTCTGCTGGCACCGGGTTTAGTCGATTCCGAACGCAGATGCCAGTTTTGCGCGCCCTTATGACACCTTCGAGGCACAGTTTTCTTGCTAAGGGCCGCCGATGACATCGATTACAGAAAAAGGCTTGCCCAAATTGGCGCAATCGGTTGAATGAAGGACAACGACCATCCCCTTTTGCGAGTGTGGATTTCGATGTCCGATCTGGCGACGTCCCGCGGCTCTGCGCCGCTTTATTTCGGCATGCGCGGCGACCGGCTGGCCGTCTCGGCCCTGTTTCTGGTCAATGGCTTTCTTGTGGGAAGCTGGGCGCCCAAGATTCCGGTGCTCATGGCGCGGCTCGACATAACCGAGTCGATAATGGGCCTGCTGATTCTGGTCTTCGGTCTGGGCTCGATTGCCATCATGCCCGTTATCGGCGCGCTGACCGCACGGCACGGATCCGCCCCTCTGCTCAAGCCCGCAACGCTTGGCGTCCTGCCCATGCTGTTGCTGCTCACCATCGCTCCCGAACTGATAACCACCGCGGTGGTCATTTTCGTGTTCGGCGGCCTCATCGGCGGCATGGACGTGGCCATGAATACAAATGCGGTGGCCGTCGAAAAACGCATGAAGCGGGCGATCATGTCCTCATGCCATGGTTTCTGGAGCCTGGGTGCCTTGCTTGGTGCCGCCCTGGGCGGCGTTCTGCTCGGCGCGCTGGGCGAGTTGGCTCACGCATTCATTCTCACGATCCTGGCCGCGGGCGCTGCCCTTTTCGCGCTCCCGCTCCTCGCTCAGGATCAACCAACGCCAGAGGCCCGGGCCGCGACACCTCTGAAATTTCCCCGCTCGCCCCTGCCCTATCTCGTGGGCATCATGGCGCTGTTCTCCATGATTCCCGAGGGGGCCATTCTCGATTGGTCGGCGCTCTTTTTGCAAAAGGAGCACGGGGCCGGCATCGAACTTGCAGCGCTTGGCTTTGCCGCCTTCTCCGCGACGATGGCCATCATGCGCTTTGCGGGCGATTTCATCCGGCAAAGGCTCGGCGCCGTCGTCACCCTGCGCATGTGCGGGGGCTTCGCGCTGACCGGCATGATGCTTGCCGCACTCGCCCCCACGCCCCAACTCGCCATATTGGGCTTTGCCATTGCCGGTATCGGCATTTCCAACATCGTCCCCATCGCCTTTTCCGCCGCCGGAAACCTCCCGGGCATCCCCTCGGGGATCGGGCTGTCGATTGTCACGGTCATGGGCTATTCGGGCATTCTGGTCGCCCCATCCGCCATCGGTTTCATCGCCGAGCACACGGGCTTTTCGCCGGTTCTGATGGGCACGGCGGCCCTTGTTCTCGTTACCCTCGGCCTCTCCCGGCTGGCCCGCCACGCCAATTTCAGCGCCGAGTGATCCGCTCGGAACCCACGACGCCCTGACCCGTTCCCTGTTCGCATTTCGAAAGAACAGGAGCCACCCATGCAGGAAATGGATTTCAAGGTCGACAATAAGGTCTGGGTGCTTGTCGCGGATGGCGAAAAAGCCTTGTTCTTTGAAAACACGGGCACGCGCAAAAATCCTGTTTTCAAGGTCGTGCGCGAAATGGAACAGGACAATCCGCCAACACGGGAACAGGGCACCGACGCGCCCGGCCGGATGAACGACAGCGGTCCCGGCCACAAGAGCGCGATGGAGCCGACCGACTGGCATCGGCTTGCCGAAGAGCGTTTCGCCAAGGAAGCCGCCGAACTGCTCTACAAATACGCCAACCAGAATCGTTACAAGCAGATCGTGTTGTGCGCGGCCCCCCGGCTCCTGGGCGAATTGCGCAAGGAACTCCATGCGGTTGTCACTGACCGCGTAATCGGCGAAGTTCCCAAGACGCTGACCAACCATCCTGTGGATCAGATCGAACGTATTCTCAGCGCGAGCTAGCCAGGTGACCCATTCGGCGCACAATCCTTTCGCCCTCTCGTTGCGGGACTGGAAGCGCGTTGCGATCCATACGATAAAGACCATGAGCGAAAAGGACATGTCCCTTCGCTGCGCCGGGGTTGCGTTTTTCGGATTCCTGTCGATCTTTCCCGCCATCGGCATCGTCGTGTCGCTGGTCGGCATCCTCGGTGATTATGGTGCGCTGCGGGCCGAGATCGACAGATTTTCCGACATCATGCCGGCCATTGCCTATTCGCTGATCGCCAATCAGCTCGACTCCTTCATGAACCAGGATCAGACAGGGTTCGGCGTCGGACTGGCCATTTCCATAGTGGTCATACTCTGGAGTAGTTCGCGCGGCGTCGATGCGCTCCTGCACGCCACCTCGGTCGCCTATGGCGAGACATCGGATCGCGGCTTTTTCATTGGAGTGCTGGTGGCCTTTGCCACGACCGTTCTCGGCGCTGTCTTTCTGGTCGTGGCCCTGACGCTGATCGCGGCCATTCCCATTGTCACCTCTCTCTCTCCCTTTCCGGGCACCAGCGAACAGCTTGCCCTGCTATTGCGCTGGCCGGCACTTCTCGCCCTGGCCGTTGTCGCCTTTGCTCTGATCTACCGCTACGCTCTCAACAGGCGTGGCGCCAAATTGCGCTGGATCTGGCCCGGAGCGACATTGGCGGCCCTCGTCTGGATCGCCGCCTGCCTGCTGTTTTCGCTCTATGTCGAATATTTCGGCGAGTTCGAGGCCACTTTCGGATCGCTCGCTGCCGCCGTGGTCATGCTGTTCTGGATGTTCATCTCCGCACAGATCTTTGTCTTCGGAGCAGCGCTCAACGCTGGCATCGAACTGCGGACCGCCGTCGACAGCACGGTCGGCCCCGACCGCCCCATGGGCAAGCGCGGCGCCTACGTCGCCGACAATGTGGAAACCTAACCCACAAGCACCTTGTCGAACACTTCAAGCGCATCATCGATCTGTCCCTTGGTAATCACCAGGGGCGGTGCGATCCTTATCGTGTCGGTGTGGGTGTCCTTGGCCAGAATGCCATGCTCTTTAAGTGTATGGCAGAATTTCCGCGCTCCACCCGCTTCGGGGTGCAGATCGACCGCCAGCATCAGCCCGCGCCCCCGAACCGAACGGATATGGTTCGATTTGATGCCGGCCAGCCCGTCGAGGAAATACGGCCCGAGCGCGGCGGCATTTTCGATCATGCCCTCCTCGGTCAAGACCCGCAGCGCCGCCCGCGCCACTGCACAGGCCAGCGGATTGCCGCCAAACGTCGAGCCATGCTGCCCCGGCTGAAGCACGCCCAGAACCTCCGAATTGGAAAGCACGGCGGATACGGGGTAAAACCCGCCCGAAAGTGCCTTACCCAGCAGCGTAACGTCAGCCTCGATGCCTTCATGCTGCTCGGCCAGCAGCTTGCCCGTCCGGCCGAGCCCCGTTTGAATTTCGTCTAATATAAGCGTCACATTATTGTCGGTGCACAACTGCCGCACGCGCCGGAAATACCCCTCCGGCGGAATGATAACGCCAGCTTCGCCCTGGATCGGCTCGACCAGAAACCCGACGGTATTCGGGGTAATCGCCTTTTCCAGAGCTTCGGCATCGCCGAACGGAATGATCCGAAACCCGGGCGCGAACGGCCCGAACCCGCCCCGCGCATCCGGATCCGTCGAAAACCCGACGATTCCCATGGTCCGCCCGTGAAAATTGTTGGCACAGACGATGATCTCCGCCTTGTCCTTTTCGACGCCCTTGACCTCATAACCCCATTTGCGCACCGCCTTGATGGCGCTCTCGACCGCCTCGGCCCCCGTGTTCATCGGCAGCACCTTGTGCGATCCGGTAAGCTCCGCGATCTCCTGATAGAATAGGGCGAGCTGGTCGTTGTGAAAGGCCCGCGAGGTCAGCGTCAGCTTTCTGGCCTGCTCGACCATCGCTTCGAAGATTTTGGGATGGCAATGGCCCTGATTGACCGCCGAATAAGCCGACAGACAATCGAGATATTGCTTGCCGTCCACATCATAGACGAACACGCCTTCGCCGCGCACCAACGCCACGTCGAGCGGCTTGTAATTGTGTGCGCCCAGAGACTGTTCCAGCGCGATAAGATCCTCGGTCAGTGCCATGTTCTTCCTCGATTATGCAGGTTGTGTCGGACGGTCGAAAATGCGGCGCCCGAAGGCGCTGGCCGCCAGATCAACCATCAGCCGGGCGCTCTTTCCCCGATCGTCGAGAAACGGGTTGAGCTCGACCAGGTCGAGACTGACCAGCCGCCCGCACCGCCCCACCATTTCCATTGCCAGATGCGCCTCGCGCACCGTCGCGCCGCCGGGCACCGTCGTGCCCACGCCGGGCGCCAGATCGGGCTCGATGAAATCGACATCGAGGCTCACATGCAAAAGCGCGTCATCGGCCTCGACCGCGCCAAGGATGCGCCGCAGGATCGCGGCAATTCCATATTCGTCGACCTCGGCCATGTCGTTGACATCGGCACCCCGCGCCGCCAGCAGATCGACCTCGGCCGGATCGATGGAGCGCGCACCGACCAGATGATAACGGGTCGCCTCCATCTTGGGGCACTCGAGCATTCCCTCGAACCCCGCCTCGCCGCAAAAAAACGCTGCCGGCATGCCGTGCATATTGCCCGACGTCGAACTGAGCGGCGTATTGAAATCGGCATGCGCGTCCAGCCAGAGCACATGCAGCGTCTTGCCCAATCGGTCCGCATGGCGCAGAGCCGCCGCCACCGAGCCGAACGAGAGCGCATGATCTCCGCCCAGATAGACCGCGGTCCCGTCCGCAAGCGCCGCTTCCCCTGCATCGGCCAGCGAACGCGCAAATCCGGTCACTTCGCCCACATTGTGCGCCAGCCCATCGAGCGCGAAATCATTGTCCCGCGGCCCAACATCGCCACGGTCGATCACCGTGTGCCCGAGGCCCGACAAGGCGTCCGCCAGCCCGGCAATACGCAGGGCCTTCGGTCCCATCGAACACCCCTGCCGCCCCGCGCCGCCCTCGATGGGCGCTCCGATCAGGGTGATTGTCCTGGGCTGTGGTCCACGCATGCGCTCTTGCCTCCAAATGCTCACGCCAGCATGCCCAAGCAATGCGAAGACGGAAAGTTGCAAATCTGCGCAATCTGGCACAAGTATTGGCCGATCTGACAAGGACCATTGCGCGAAATGCCAAGTACCGACCAATTGGACCGCAAAATTCTGGCATTACTGCGCGACGATGCCCGCCTGCCCATCGCCAGCCTTGCCACAACCCTTGGCGTTTCCCGCACCACAGTCCGGACCCGTATGGAACGCATGGAAGCCAACGGCACCATCTCGGGCTATGGCGTTCGCCTCGGCGAACCCGACGACGCCGAGCGCGTCCGCGCCATAGCCATGATCGAGGTTGAGGGCAGAGGAACCGAAAAGGTCGCCCGCGCCCTCTCGGGACTGCCCCAGGTGCGGGCACTCTACAGCACCAACGGGCGCTGGGACCTCGTCGCCGAAATCGAAAGCGCTTCGCTGCCCGATTTCGATTCCGTCCTCGGCGCCATCAGGCTGATCGAAGGCATCAGCCTCACCGAAACCAATATCCTGCTCGCCGCCCGATTCCGCCGCTAGCGCCTGTCAGTCCTCCACGGTGGACGCCGCCCGCTCAAGCCTTTACCAATTCAAACGCGCCTTTTCCCTGCGATTCGCCCGGAGGAGAAACCAAGTGTCGATCGGATTTGGCCTTGAGCGACTGGGTCTGCTAACCCTTCGGTTCCCGCGCATCATGGCCATTGCGGTCCTCGCCTTCACGGCCCTTTGCACCTTCCAGCTCACCAAATTCAACATCGACGGCGATCTTTTGCGCCTCTATCGCGGCTCCGGCATCGAATACGACCGCTATATGGCGCTCAACGAAAATTTCGGCACCTTCGAAAACGACGTCTACCTTCTGGTGCGATCGGACAATCTGACCGACCCTGAAACCCTCGAAGACCTGCGCTTTCTGGGGTTCGAACTCGAACTGAACGAATTTGCCGCCGGCACCATGTCGCCCTTTTCCCTGCGGCGCCCGGCCGAAGGCGGCACCTCGGTGCCCGCCGTTCCCGAGGGCATGGAGACCCGCGCGCAAGTGGCCGCCGCTCTTGATGATCTGCGTGCCAACGATCCGCTGATGAGCAACCTCATTCTCGCAGACAATGCGGGGATGGTCATGATCATGTTCCCCGACCCCGAGATCTCGATCGAGCGCGGCGACGAAGCCATGATCGCGTCCATGCGCGAGTTGATCGCCGCCTATGAGAGCGAGGACATCCGGATCGAGCTGACCGGTCCGTCCATCTGGAAACAGGAAGTGCTCAACGCCTCGCGCTTCGACCAGCTCATGTTCATGTTTGCCGGGGTAGCGCTCGGCTTTTTCACGGCATTTTTGAGTTTCCGCACCTTCTGGGGAGCCCTGATCGCCACGTTCGCCCCCGTGGTCACGGCCTTCTGGGTCACCGGCATGACCATTCTGGTGTTTGGCAGCTTCACCTTTCTCACCAACATCGTCTCCGCTCTGGTGCTCGTCATTGCGTTCGCCGAAAGCATGTATTTCTGCCTCTACTGGATGCGGACCGGCAATTCCGGCGTAGATCAGCGCCAGGCGCTGGTCGAGACCGTGCGCAAGGTCAGCCCGGCCTGTGCCCTGACCACCATCACGACGATCATCGCCTTTGCCAGCCTCAACCTCGCGCCTGGACAGGGCTTGCGCGAATTCGCCATCTCCGGTGCCATGGGTATGGCGCTGGCCTTTCTGGCCCTCGTGACCTTCCTGCCGCTGTCGTTGCTGCTCGCCGTGCGTCTGGGCTTTAAGATGCGCAAGGCACCGGCCGCCGCTCTTACCGCGCCCATACCCTTTGTTCGCCGCCTGGCCCGCGCCGCCCCGCGCCCGGCAGCGATTGCCGCAATCATTGTCGTGGGCTTGTTGCTCATACCCCATTTCCTGCTCGAAGCGCGGTTCCGCTTCCAGGATTTCCTGCCCCGCGGCAGCGATGCCATCGCCACCAGCGAGCGGATAGATGCTGGCGTCGGCGGCGTGGCGCCCGTTTATATCCGCATACCGCTCCAGGGCGGGTTGACCGAAATGACCGACGGCGATTTTGCCACCGTCGAAAAGGTTCACCAGATCGCCGAAAACAATTTCGGTGCCGGCAAGGCCATCTCGGCCGCCAGCTTCCGGCACTATTCCGACCTGGGATTTTCCCGCGAGCGCATTTTCGAGGCCGTCGGCCCGTTCCTGCGCCAACGCTTTGTAACAGATGACGGCATGCAGGCCCTGGTAACCGCCTTTTCTCCGACATCGGAAAACGCGCAGCAGACGGTGGCCCTTATCGAATCCATGCGCGCCGAACTGGCCGCCGCCGGCATCGAAGGTGCCGAAATCTCGGGCTTTCGCGTGCTCACCGCCTATGCCAGCCTCGATATGATCGCGACGTTGCAGATCAGTCTCGTGCTCGCGGTTTTCTTGTCTGTCGTTTTGATCGGCATCGCCTTTCGGTCCTGGAAAATGGCGCTCGTGGCGGTGATTCCAAATAGCCTGCCGGTCCTTTTGACCGAATTGTTCCTCTATTTATCGGGCATTCACCTGCAGCTCACGACTGTCATTTCCTTAACGATTGCCTTTGGTATCGCTGTCGATGACACAATCCACTTCCTTGCCCATTACGCCCGGGCGCGTGAACGCGGAGAAAGCATTGCCCATGCGGTCGATACGACCCTCGACAGGGTAGGCCCGGCCCTGATCGCAACCACGCTCATCCTGATCGCCGGATGTGCCGTGGTCACGGTTTCGGTTCTCCCCCAGGTCGCCCTGTTCGGCCTTTTGACCATCATCACGCTGCTTGCGGCGCTGATCGGCGATCTGATCGTGTTGCCCGCGCTGCTGATCGGTGGCGGAATGATGTTTGCCAGATGGAGTGAAAGAAAAAATGAGATCCGTGCTTAGATCCACCCTTGCGGGTTGCGCCATCGCCCTTGCGAGCCTGCCGCTTGCCGGACCCGCCTTGGCGGCGCCCGAGGATATAGAATTGCTCAAGAGCTATGTCGGAGAATGGCGCGGTCGGGGCTCTGCCGTATTGGCATCCACCGGCAAGGAGGAAACCGTCGTTTGCCGAATGAGCGTTGAAGATACCGGCGCGGCGCGCATCACATTCGATGGCCGATGCACGCTGGCGGGTCGAACCATCGCGGTGGCCGGCACGATGATCTGGAACGAGCAGGCCAGCCAGTATGAGGCCGCAATGTCTTCGGTTGCCGGTTTCCAGAGCCTGGCCATTGGCCGCCGCAGCGGGGACGACGTCAATTTCGAACTCATAAACCGCAACGCCGAAGGCAAGGAATACCAGATCGAGGCCGCAATGGCCCTTCAGGGCGCCCGGATCGGCATGGATCTCCAGATCACCGATCTCTCGACCGGCGGCATCACCACGGCCCAGGTGCCCTTCAGCCAATAGCGGCAAGCACCCCTTTTGCCGCATATGATAAGGGCGCCTCGCAGCGCCCTTGTTCGTTCAGAACGGGATATCGTCGTCCATGCCCCCCGGCTCGAAGGCTGGAGCGCTGGACGGCCGCCCGCGATTTTCGACCTGTCGGCTGCCGCCGCCATAGCCGCCGCTATCGCGGTCGCCGCCACCTTCACCGCGCCCGTCGAGCATGGTCAGCGTCGAATTGAACCCCTGCAACACGATCTCGGTCGTGTACTGGTCCTGGCCGTCCTTTTCCCATTTCCGGGTCTGGAGCTGGCCCTCGATATAAACCTTGGCGCCCTTCTTGAGGTAGTTCTGGGCCACCTTGGCCAATCCCTCGCTGAAGATCACCACGCGATGCCATTCGGTCTTTTCGCGTGGCTCGCCGGAATTGCGGTCGCGCCAGCGCTCGGACGTCGCGATGCGCAGATTGACCACGGGGTTGCCATTGGGCAGCGACCGCACTTCAGGGTCGGCACCCAGATTGCCCACCAGAATAACTTTGTTCACGCTTCCCGACATATTCGCCTTCCTGTCTCTTGTCCGCCGGACCAGGGTCCGGCCAGTCACGTTGAGCGCACTATATAGCCATCGGCGGCAAAAGTTCAGCGCCCGCAAGTTCTATGCACAACTCGTTTGTTCTGATTTTGTTCTGAATAAATGCGAAATGTCAAGCTTGACGGAATCTAATTTGTTCCTATTATGTTCCTTGGCAAAGCTGCTGTGCATAAGCTGGCCTTGCAGGCGGGCGGAGTTGTGCTTAAGTGAACCGGACGCCTCCCGCGCCCGTTAAGACTTTTGTTGCCGCCCGCCCGGCCCGCTATCCTTGGATAATCGCCCATGAATGACATTTCCAATCCCAACCGCGACATCGTCATCCGGGGCGCCAAGGAGCATAACCTCAAAAATATCGACGTTCGCCTGCCCCGCGACAAGCTGATCGTGATGACCGGGCTTTCGGGCTCGGGCAAATCCTCGCTCGCCTTCGATACCATCTATGCCGAGGGCCAGCGCCGCTACGTCGAAAGCCTTTCGGCCTATGCGCGTCAGTTCCTTGAAATGATGCAAAAGCCCGATGTGGAAAGCATCGAGGGCCTTTCACCGGCCATTTCCATCGAGCAGAAAACCACGTCGCGCAATCCACGCTCGACTGTGGGGACGGTCACCGAGATCTACGATTATCTCCGCCTGCTGTTCGCCCGCGTCGGCATCCCCTATTCCCCGGCAACCGGGCTCCCCATCGAGAGCCAGACCGTTTCCCAGATGGTCGACAAGGTTATGGCGCTCGAGGAAGGCACCCGCCTTTATCTGCTGGCCCCCATCGTGCGCGGCCGCAAGGGTGAGTACCGTAAGGAACTCGCCGAACTGATGAAAAAGGGCTTTCAGCGCGTCAAGATCGACGGCGCGTTCTACGAGATCGAGGAGGCGCCCGCCCTCGACAAGAAGCTCAAGCACGATATCGAGGTCGTGGTCGACCGGGTCGTCGTCAATGGCGATATCGCCGGCCGGCTGGCGGAAAGTTTCGAAACCGCGCTGCGTCTGGCCGATGGCATCGCGCTGACCGAATACGCGGACCAGACCGAGGACGATGGCACCCCCAAACGCCTGACCTTCTCGGAAAAATTCGCCTGCCCGGTGTCCGGCTTTACCATTGCGGAAATCGAGCCGCGTCTGTTCTCGTTCAACAACCCCTTCGGCGCCTGTCCGGTCTGTTCAGGGCTCGGCACCGAGGCCAAGATCGATCCCGATCTCGTGGTTCCCGATGGCTCGCTGTCGCTGCGGGACGGTGCTGTCCAGCCCTGGTCGAAAACCTCTTCGCCCTATTATCTGCAGACCCTGCAGGCCGTCACCCGCCACTTCAAGGCATCGACCGGCACCGCATGGCAGGATTTGCCCTTCGAGGTCCAGCACGCGGTCCTGTTCGGCACCGACAAGACCAAGATCGAATTCATCTATGACGACGGATTGCGCAAATATTCGACCCAGAAACCCTTCGAGGGCGTCATCGGCAATCTCGAGCGCCGCTATCGCGAAACCGAATCCTCTGCTGCCCGCGAAGATATCGAGCGCTATATGTCCGCCGCCCCTTGCCCGGCCTGTAACGGCTATCGCCTGAAGCCCGAGGCTCTGGCGGTCAAGATTCATGGATCCCACATCGGCCAGGTGTCCGAGTTGTCCATCAAGGGCGCCGCCGAATGGTTTGCCGATCTGCCTGCCCATCTCAACCAGACCCAGTCGGCAATCGGCGAGCGTATCCTCAAGGAAATCCGCGACCGGCTGGCCTTCCTCAACGATGTCGGTCTGCAATACCTCACGCTTTCGCGCAATTCGGGCTCGCTTTCGGGTGGCGAAAGCCAGCGTATCCGCCTTGCCAGCCAGATCGGCTCGGGGCTGACAGGCGTGCTTTACGTGCTCGACGAACCCTCGATCGGCCTGCATCAGCGCGACAATGCCCGCCTGCTCGAAACCCTGCGCCGCCTGCGCGATCTGGGCAACACGGTCATCGTCGTCGAACACGATGAAGACGCCATTCTCACCGCCGATCACGTCCTCGATATCGGACCGGGCGCCGGTGTTCATGGGGGCCACATCATCGCCCAGGGCACGCCCGACGACATCCTCTCGCATCCCGACAGCCTGACCGGGCAATATCTCTCTGGCCGCATGGGCATCCCGGTTCCCGCCGAGCGCCGCAAGGCCAAAAAGGGCCGCCAGCTTTCGCTCAAGGGTGCAACCGGCAACAATCTCAAGAATGTCTCGGTCGATATCCCGCTCGGCATGTTCGTGGCCATCACCGGCGTCTCGGGCGGCGGCAAGTCCACGCTGACCGTCGATACGCTCTATCAGGCCATCGCCCGCCGCCTCAACGGCGCGCGCGTGCATCCGGCCCCGCACGAAAGCCTTACCGGGCTCGAACTGCTCGACAAGGTCATCGACATCGACCAGAGCCCAATCGGGCGCACCCCGCGCTCCAATCCCGCCACATATACCGGTGCCTTCACCCACATTCGCGAGTGGTTCGCCAACATGCCCGAATCCAAGGCGCGCGGGTATGGCCCGGGGCGTTTCTCGTTCAACGTCAAGGGCGGGCGCTGCGAGGCTTGCCAGGGCGATGGCGTCATCAAGATCGAGATGCACTTCCTGCCCGACGTCTATGTCACCTGCGATGTCTGCAAGGGTCATCGCTACAATCGCGAAACCCTCGAAGTCCAGTTCAAGGGCAAGTCGATTTCCGACGTTCTCGATATGACGGTCGATGAAGGTGCCGAGTTCTTTTCCGCGGTGCCCGTCATTCGCGACAAGCTCGTCACCCTCCAGCGGGTCGGGCTGGGCTACGTCAAGATCGGCCAGCAGGCGACCACGCTTTCGGGTGGCGAGGCGCAACGCGTCAAGCTGGCCAAGGAGTTGTCCAAACGCGCCACCGGCCGCACGCTCTACGTGCTCGACGAGCCCACCACCGGCCTGCATTTCCACGACGTTGCCAAACTGCTCGATGTGCTCCAGCAGCTTGTCGATACCGGAAACACGGTCATCGTCATCGAGCACAATCTCGAAGTGATCAAAACCGCCGACTGGATCATCGATCTTGGCCCCGAGGGCGGCGATGGCGGCGGCGAGATCGTCGCCGTCGGCACCCCCGAGCAGGTTGCCGAGAGCCCCCGCTCCCATACCGGCCACTTCCTCAAGGAAATCATGGAGCGCCGGCCTTTGCGCATGACCGCGGCGCAATAGACTGCCGCGGATCGGGCCGCACAGAAGACCCGATGCCATGCGCCCCATGCAGGGGCGGCGTGCGCGTGGCCCGATAACGCACTGTCGTGATTCGGGCCTATCCTTGTGGGGTGCAAGCAACCCGCATGGAGGAGTCCATGTTCGTCCGTATCGCCTGGAGACAATCGAAATTCCCTGGCGCAGACCCGCGAAGTCTGCGCCGAATAGCCCCCGTTCCCCGGCGTGGCTGCGACGATCTGGAAATCCCGGTTCGGGATTTCACCAAGATGACCAAGGGCCTTTTCGACCGCCAGGAATAGTCCGGCAAGACAACGAGCGGCGCTCCGTTACCCCGGAGCGCCGCTCTCCATTTGTCCCTTCGCCCAGCCATGCGAAAACCGCATGCCCGAAATGACCAAATCCCTAGTGCAAAGGTCGTCTTTAAGGGGCTATATCCTGGTCATCGAAACGAAAGGAACATCACATGGGTATTCGTAAGACTTTTCAAAAGTGGTCGGCCTACCAGCAGACGGTTCGCGAACTGAATTCGCTTGGCAACCGTGAGCTCACCGACCTCGGCATCACCCGCGGCGATATCGAACGCATCGCGCGCGATCATGCCAGCCAGCTTTAAGCTTCAGACGACCTCCAACGTCCGAACACGAAAAAGGCATCCTTGACCGGGATGCCTTTTTTGACTCACGGCACCGCGCGCGCCCGCAATTCCTCATAGGAAATGCAGACTGTCTTGTCGAAGGCCGCCCGCTGTTTGAGCCGGCCATGCCAGGCCTCGATTCCCGGCAATGAAGGCAGCTCGATCTCCATGGTCGTCAGGCGATAAAGCGAAACCCCCGCAACGATATCGGCGTAGCTGAACCCATCGCTGGCCAGATGGTCGGTCTTGTCCAACTGCCTGTCCATCATCCGCAACGCCGCTACCGTCTCCTCGAGGGCCGCCGCGATCGCCGACCTGTCATGCTTTTCAGGTGCCGTGCGCACCAGAAGCCAGAACAGGCGTATCCACGCAGGCTGAAAGGTCGTCGCCGTCCAGTCCGTCCACTGATCGATTGCCGCCCGATCCTTCGGCGCCTCGGGCCACAGTTCCGTGCCGCCAAACGCCGCCGCGACATAACGCACCACGGCATGGCTCTCCCAGACCGTCAATTCACCATGCTGAAGCACCGGCACCAGCCTGTTGGGGTTCAGGGCGCCGAATTCCGGCGTATCCAGCCCCCCGAATCGGCCACCCACTTCCCGCAATTCGAACGAGGCCCCCGTCTCCTCAAGCGCCCAGCGCGCCTTTTGCAGATTGGCCGAGCTCGCCCGTCCCCAAAGTATCAGATCCGTCATAAAAAGCTCATTTGTTAAGCAAGGCTGAATCGCCCGCCCAATAGTCATGCAGAACATGCAAGGCGGCAATGAACAATTACCCTCTGCACATGGGCGCCGATTCTCACTAGCTAAAGGGCGTAAGACGAAAGGAGATACAAAATGGACATTCGCAAGACTTTCAAGCGTTGGTCGGCCTACCAGCAGACGGTTCGTGAACTCAACGCTCTCGGCAATCGCGAACTGGGCGATCTCGGCATCGCACGCTCGGACATCCAGCGCATTGCTCGCGACCATGCCAGTGCGCTCTAACCGCACTGGCCGCAATGATCAGACAGTCTGAAGGGCGCTCTTGAATGGAGCGCCCTTTTTCTTTTGCCCCGGGTTAGCCTTCAGGAACATCGCGCGGCACTTGCCCGTTCTCCCTTTCTCCAAAAAAGAAAGGGAAAGTCATGCAAAACCTGCAAGGCAAATCCATAGCAGTTCTTGCCACCAACGGTTTCGAACAGTCCGAACTCGAAGTTCCGCGTGACAAGCTGCGCGAGGCCGGCGCAACGGTTCATGTCATCTCGCTCGAACCCGGCCAGATCAAGGGTTGGGACAAGGATGACTGGGGCCGCGCCGTCGACGTCGACAAGACGCTCGAGAGCGTCTCGGCCGATGATTACGACGCCATCGTCCTCCCCGGTGGCCAGATCAACCCCGACCTGCTGCGGGTTGAACAAAAGGCCCTCGATTTCATCACCAAATTCTGGGCCGACAAGAAAGTCGTCGCCGCCATCTGCCACGCCCCTTGGCTGCTTGTCGAAACGGGCATCGCAAAGGGCCGCAAGATGACGTCCTACCCTTCGGTCAAGACCGACGTCATCAACGCCGGCGCGCAATGGGAAGACAGCCCCGTCGTCACCGATCAGGGCCTCGTCACCAGCCGCAATCCCGGCGACCTCGACGCCTTCTGCGAAAAGATCGCCGAGGAGATCAATGAGGGCCGGCACGAGCGCCGCGCCGCCTGACTCAAACACCTGTGACCAAACGCAGCGCGCGGCAGTCTTGGATTGCCGCGCGCTTTTCGTCTATAGCCTTCCCAACTTCATAAACGGATGGTGTCATGGCGAAAATTCATGTGATCGGTGGCGGTCTTGCAGGGTCCGAGGCGGCCTGGCAGGCAGCCCAGGCGGGCGTCGACGTGGTGCTCCACGAAATGCGCCCGGTCAAACCCACCGACGCGCACCACACAGATGGCTTTGCCGAGCTGGTGTGCTCGAACAGTTTCCGCTCCGACGATCATGAACATAACGCCGTTGGCCTGCTGCACGAGGAAATGCGCCGCGCCAATTCGCTCATCATGGCCTGTGCTGACAAAAGCGCCCTGCCCGCCGGCGGCGCGCTGGCCGTCGATCGCGACGGCTTTTCACAAATGGTGTCCGAAGCGCTCGAGGCCCACCCCCGCATCACCATCGCACGCGAGGAGATCGCCGGCCTGCCTCCCGCCGAATGGGACAATGTCATCGTCGCCACCGGCCCGCTGACCTCGCCCGCTCTCGCCGCGGCCATCCAGGAGTTGACCGGCGAGGATTCGCTGGCCTTTTTCGATGCCATCGCCCCCATCATCCATTATGACAGCATCGATCTCGATGTCGTCTGGGCCCAGTCGCGCTACGACAAACCCGGCCCTGCCGGCACCGGCGCCGACTATCTCAACTGCCCAATGACCCAAGAGCAATACAATGCCTTCATCGACGCGCTTCTGGCCGCGCCGCTTCACGAATTCAAGGACTGGGAGATCGTCCCCTATTTCGATGGCTGCCTGCCCATCGAGGTCATGGCCGAACGCGGCCGCGAAACCCTGCGCTTCGGTCCCATGAAGCCGGTAGGGCTCACCAACCCGCGCGATCCGGAAACCAAGCCCTATGCCGTGATCCAGCTTCGCCAGGACAACGCGCTTGGCACGCTCTGGAACATGGTCGGTTTCCAGACCAAGATGCGCTATGGCGTCCAGACCGAAATCTTCCGCATGATCCCCGGGCTCGAAAACGCCCAGTTTGCGCGGCTCGGCGGCTTGCATCGCAACACATTCCTCAATTCCCCCAAGGTGTTGGGGCCAGACCTCAAGCTCAAGGCCGATCCGCGCCTCCGGTTCGCCGGCCAGGTCACCGGCGTCGAAGGCTATGTCGAAAGCGCCGCCATGGGCCTGATCTGCGGCCGCCTCTCCGCCGCCGAAGCCAAGGGCGAAACCCCTGCCCTGCCGCCGATCACAACCGCCTTCGGCGCCCTGATCGGTCACATCACCGGCGGTCATCTTGAAGCCGAATCCTATTCCGGCGCCCGCAGCTTTCAGCCCATGAACGTCAATTTCGGCCTGTTTCCCCCAGTGGAAATCAAAAAGCCCGAGGGTCTGAAGGGCCGCTGGCGCGGACCCGACAAGGCAAAAGCCAAGAAAAAGGCGTTCACCACTCGCGCCCTCGAAGATCTGGGAAGCTGGCTCTAATCTTCAGCGGCCGTTTCGCAACTGCCACCATATGACGGACCAGAGGCGACTGAACGCCGACGGCGCCGGCAGTGCCGTGAAGGGCTGCTCGATTTGCCGGGCCAGTGCGCGAATATCGGCCCTGACCAGTGCCAGGCTGGCAAACGCCGGTTTTATGCCCGCATCCAGGCCGGCAATGGCAAAAGCCGCCTTTTCGGCATGCGTCTGCGCCAGGTCGCCCGCCTGTGCCAACGCCGCCCGAACCCCGTCGCTGTCCTTGCCGGCATAAATGTCGGCCTCGCGCACGCCGTGCGCCGCAAACAGCGCCAAGGGCAGGAAAAGCTGCTGGCGTGACGCATTGTAGCCAAAGGCCCGAACGTGGCCGGCAAGCGCCTGCGCCACCCCCAGATGCCCGGCAGCGTCAGCGGCCTCGTCCACCGGTCCGCCCGCAAGAATCATCGCGGCATATTGGTAGAGCACCGAAACCGTCTCGCCAGCATAGCCTTCGAACTGGCCGATATCGGGCATGGGATCGTGATAGAGATCGAATCGCCGCGCCGCCAGCAGCCGCAGCAGCGGACCGCCGGGCAATTCATGGCGCTCAAGCGTTCTGAACAACGCGTCCGCCACCGGATTGCTGGCAATGGCGCCGTGCCCTTCCCCCTCGACGGCATCGACCCACCATTGCAGCCGGATCTCACCCGGCGTCGGCTCTGAAACCCGCTCACGGATCGCTGCGACCTCGGCGGAAAAGGCGAAAATCGATTGCATCGCCGCGCGGTGCTCGCTCGGAATGACAAGGCTGGCGGCGTAACGATCCCGATCGAGTTCGCGCAATTGATCCGCCGCAAGCGCAAAACTGTCGCTCATCTAGCGCGCCTTTTCGACGCTGATCAGCGCCGCGCCAACTGCCCGATTCTCGGCCAACAGCACATTATAGGTCCGAATGGCGCTGCCGGTCGAAACCGCCTCGACAATCACACCCTTCTCGCGCAATGCCGAACGGATTTCAGGTGCGATCGCGGCAATATCGGGACCCATGCCGATCAGCAGAACGTCGATGTTGTCGGCATTCTCGATGACCCGCGTAAGGGAGGCGAGCGTCACGTCCCCGGCGGCGTCGACGTCCCAGGCGTACATTCCCGAAGGCAGGCAGATCAGCGAGCCCCGATGCGACATCTCTGCGAAACGGAACCCGCCATCGCCATAGGCGTCGATCGTCGCCTGATAGGGATAGTGTCCCTGACCTGCTTCCCAGGCCACGGGCGCTAAACCGCAGCGCCGTCGGCGCGGCGCTCAGGCTTGGGCTTGTCGCTCACTTCGGTCTCGGCACGCGTCTTGACGCCCAGATAGAGCAGGATTGGCGCCGAAACGAACACCGATGAATAAGTGCCCACAAACACGCCCCAGGCCATGGCCAGGGTGAAGCTGCGGATCACTTCGCCGCCAAAGATCACCAGCGCGATCAGCGCCAGCGCCGTCGTGCCACCGGTCAGGATGGTCCGCGTCAGCGTCTGGTTCAGCGACATGTTGATGATTTCCGACAGGCTGATCCGCTTGTACTTGGCCAGATTCTCGCGAATCCGGTCATAGATCACCACAGTATCGTTGAGCGAGTAACCGATCACTGTCAGCACGGCCGCGATACTCGAAAGATTGAACTCGAGTTGGAGCAGGGCGAACAACCCCACGGTGAGCACCACGTCGTGAACCAGCGCCATAATGGCGCCGACGCTGAACTGCCACTCGAATCGCAGCCAGACATAGATCACGATGCCCAACATCGCCACCAGTATGCCCACGATACCGTTGAACGCCAGTTCCGACGATACCGTGCCGCTCACCGCCTCGGTGCGCCGCACCTCGTAGTCCTCGGCAACAGCATCGGTCACTTGCTGCACGGCCGCTTGCTGGGCGGTCTCGTCGCCGTCCTGCGTACCGATGCGCACAAGAACGTCCGAGGGCGAGCCGAATTCCTGAACCTGCACTTCCCCGATCCCGAGATCGCCCAGCCGGGTGCGCAGATCGCCGATATCGGCGTCTCCGTCATTGGCCTGCAATTCGATGGCGCTACCGCCGGTAAAATCGATGCCCAGATTGAGCCCGCGCGAGGCTTCCAGCGCAACGGTGCTGACCAGCAGCACCAGCGTGAAGGCAAAGCCGAACTTGCGCCAGCTCATGAAAGGCAGCTTGGGCTCAAGCGGCAGAAAGCGCTCCAGTATGTTGACCTTGAGCGTCTTGGGACGCCGGTTCTGGAACCAGGTCGTCACCAAAAGCTGGGTCACCAGATAAGCGGTGAACATCGTGGTCAGAACGCCGATCGCCAGCGTCACGGCAAAGCCCTGAACCGGCCCCGAGCCGAGGAAGAACAGTACAACGGCCGCAATAAGCGTCGTGACGTTGGCGTCGATGATGGTGGTCATCGCCCGCTTGAACCCTGAATCGATGGCCTGGAACGGAGATCGCCCTGCCCCCAGTTCCTCGCGTATGCGCTCGAAAATCAGCACGTTGGAATCAACGGCCATACCGACAGTCAAAACGATACCGGCGATGCCCGGAAGCGTCAGCGTCGCCCCCAGCGTTGAAAGTGCCGCCAGGATCATGCCGATATTGAGCACCAGCGCGATATTGGCAAACACCCCGAACAGCCCGTAGGCCGCCAGCATGAACAGCACCACGCCCGCCGTACCGATCAGCCCCGCGGTCACCCCCGCATTGATCGAGTCCGCGCCAAGGCTCGGACCCACCGTGCGTTCCTCGACAATATCGAGCGTCGCCGGAAGCGCGCCCGCGCGCAGCAGTACCGCCAGATCGCTCGCCGACTCGGATGTGAAATTGCCTGAGATCTGGCCTGTGCCGCCGGTGATGGACTGCTGGATGGTCGGCGCGGTGATCACCTGGCCGTCGAGCACGATGGCAAACCGGCGCCCGACATTCTCCGATGTGATTTCGCCGAACGTGATCGCGCCCTGGGTGTTGAAGCGGAAAGAGACGACCGGCTGGCTGTTCTGGTCGAACGAGGGCTGTGCATCCACGAGTTCCTCGCCACCAATGGCCACGTCCTCATAAAGCAATTCGTCGAACCCGTCGGTGCTGGGCACGATCATCGTCCCCGCCGGCAGGCCCTGGGCCTGCGCCTGAGCCGCGCTCATCGAGGGATAGACCAGATGGAACGTCAAACGCGCCGTCTGGCTGATCAGGTCCTTGAGCCTCTCGGAATCGCCGAAACCGGGCACCTGCACCAGGATCCGGTCTTCGCCCTGGCGCTGGATGATCGGCTCGGTCGTTCCCACCTCGTCGATACGGCTGCGGATAACCTCGAGCGACTGCGCCACAAGCGAGGACATGCGGCTCGAAATGGCGTCCTCGGTCAGCGTAATCAGGATACGGCCGCCCGATGTGGCAATATCGATCTCGGGCGCCGCCGTGCCGCCGCCGAAAATCCCACCCTCTGCCGGCTGCGCGAGCGGCTCGAGCGCTGCCTGCGCCGCGTCGAGCTGGCTCGGATCGGTCAATTCGACATTGAGCGTCGCGCCGTCGGTGGTAATCAGGCTCCCGATACCCGCCTCGATCAGAGTGGCGCGTGCATCGCGCCGGATGTCGCTGATCCGACCCTCGACGATATCGTCGCGGTTGACCTGCAACAGAAGGTGCGACCCGCCCTGCAGATCGAGACCGAGCACGATTTCCTGGTTCGGCAGCCAGTCCGGCAAACCGGCCTTGGTCTGCTCACTGAGGAAATTCGGCAAGACCGCCAGGACGCTGAGCAGCGTCACCAGAAGAACGGCAATGGTCCGGAACGGCGGGAACTTCATGGGAAACCTTTGTTTTTTAATGATCCATAGCGCCGGCGCTCTAGGCACGCCGGCGCTATCGGTTCGCGTTCGCAAGGCGCTGGCCCGGCGGATAAATCAATCGACTATTTGTTGTCGTTGACCGGCTCGGATTTGGTCCGCACGTCCGAAATCATGGTCCGAACGACCTTGATCTTGACCCCGGTTGCGATTTCCACTTCCAGGTCTTCGCCGTCGACGGCCTTGGTCACCTTGCCCACGACACCACCATTGGTGACGATGGTATCGCCCCGCTTCACGGCCGCCAGCATGGCCTGATGGGTCTTCATCCGCTTCTGCTGCGGGCGGAAGATAAGGAACCAGAAAATGGCGATAAGCAGGATGATGGGAATAAAGCTGGAAATAAAGTCCATCCCGGAGGGTGCTGCTGCACCCTGGGCAAAGGCTGGCGTAACGAACATTAAGGCACTCCGTAGCGGTCTGCTTGTCAAAGCAGGACTGATTGTCCCATATAGGGACGCTTGCGGTTTTGGGCAGGTATTTTGCTCCCAAAAAATCGCGCGGACTATACTAGCGGGCCCGGCGAAAGGCAAAGCCTATCGGGCACATTCAGGGACTATTCTCCAGTGGAAAATACAGACAAGCTTTCGGCCATTTCCGCGTCGCTCGAAAAGATCGCGCGCACGCTCGACACCATGGCCGGAAACGCCGAAGCGACCGCACGGATCGAGGACGGAATAAACGCCTATCTCTGGGACGGCGCCGACCACATCCTGCGCCCGGTGCGCAGCGTCAACCGCATCCCGCTCAACCTGCTCGAGGGTGTGACCCATCTGCGCGACATCCTTTTGGACAACACCCTCGCCTTCGCCCGCGGCCACGGCGCCAACAATGCCCTGCTCTGGGGCGCCCGCGGCATGGGCAAGTCCTCGATGGTCAAGGCGATTCACGGTCACATCGAAACCTCCGGAGAACCGGGGCTTTCCCGCCTCATCCTCATCGAGATCGCCCGCGAGGACATCGCCACCCTGCCCGTGCTTCTGCGCTTCCTTGTGGACCGGCCCGAGCGCTTCATCATCTATTGCGACGACCTCAGTTTCGATCGCGACGAGTCCAGCTACAAGGCCCTCAAATCCGTACTCGACGGCGGGCTCGAAGGACGCCCTGCCAACACCCTGTTCTACGCAACCTCGAACCGCCGCCACCTGATGCCGCGCGACATGATCGAAAACGAGCGCTCGACGGCCATCAATCCCAGCGAAGCGGTCGAGGAAAAGGTCTCGCTTTCGGACCGTTTCGGCCTCTGGCTGGGCTTTCACAATTGCGATCAGGATACCTATCTCGCCATGGTGCGTAACTATGTCGCTCACTACGGCATAGAGGTCGGCGAGGACGAACTGCGCGCTTTGGCCATCGAGTGGTCGGCGACTCGCGGATCCCGTTCCGGCCGCGTCGCCATCCAGTTCGTCCGCCACCTCGCTGGTATCAAAGGCAAGTCGATCGGCTAACAAACGAAAGGGCCGGCCCTCCTGGACCGGCCCCAACAAGGAGCATTGCCTACCAGTATTTGTAAAGCCGTCTAGCCGGCCAGAAGCGGCATCGGATCGACCGGCGTCGCGCCCTTGCGCAGCTCGAAGTGAAGCTGAGGGCGGCTGACCGATCCGGTCATGCCCACTGTGCCGATGGCATCGCCGCGCGATATGGCATCGCCTTTGACAACCCCGATCGTGTTGAGGTGCGCATAAGCCGACACAAAGCCATTGGCGTGCTTGACCAGCACCAGATTGCCATAGCCCTCGACGGCGTTGCCAACATAGATGACTTCGCCATTTTCGGCGGCGCGCACCGAGGTGCCTTCCGGCGCTTCGATATTGATGCCGGTGCCGCGCGAAGCGGCGAAATCTGTAATGACCCGCCCCGACAGCGGCCAGCGGAACTTGTCGCTGGTCACCGAACCGGTCGCGGCCGGTGTAGGCTGCTGCGTTGGCGCTGCGGCCACTTGGGTTGGCTGAGTTTCGTCGGGCCGCTCCACCGGCTCAGGGGCCGCGGCGGGCGCCGGCGTTGCCGTCTGCGTATTGGCAGCGGTCGCCCCGTTCGGCGATGTCAGGGTTTGCGATCCCGAAACCGCGGCGACCTGCTGGGTCTGCCCGCGCTGGGCCAGAAGATCGGGACGCCCCGGAATGATCAGGCTCTGCCCGACGACAATCTTGTCTGGCGAGGTGATGTTGTTGGCGGCGATCACGTCGGTTGCGCTCACATCGTAGCGGCGGGCGATCGTATAGAGCGATTCACCCGAAGCGATTGTGTGCTTGTAGGTATCACCCTGCACCACGCCGAGCTGCGGAGCGCTCGATGCGGTGGGCTGGGAAGAATTTGGCGAAGGAGAGGATACTGCGGCGGTTTGTGCAGGCATGGCTTGGGTACTCGTTACTGAAGACGGCTGCAAAGCGGGAAGATCCTGGGAGACGACGGCCGACTGCGTACCGACCGGCGAAGCGGTCGTCCGGTCGATCAGGACCGGTCCGGTATTGGCAACTGCCGTTGCCCCGCCACCGATATTGGCTGGGGGCAGATACGCTGGCATTGCCTGGCCCACTGCGGCGCCACCCATCCGCGAGGTTGATCCCGTCACCGTGGAATCGCCTCCGAATGAACCCATCGAGGAACACCCTGCCAACACGAGGGCGGCAACACTCATCGCAAGTGCAGAGCCGGCGCTGCGCAGATTGGAACCCGTTACGCTCAAGGTCATGGGAAGTGCCTGTCAACTCGTCTACTCAATGGAAATTAGAGTAGACTTGTTAAGGTAAAGACGAGCTTAAAGACGCTACCATTACGCAAAGTTATGCGCCGCGCGCGCGGCCGGGGCTCAGCGGCGCCAGCCGCACCGTGCCCGTTTCGGTCTCGATGAAACTGTCATCGGCCCTTTCGATCCGCAAAATCGCCTGCCTGTCTGACGGCGCGCCGACCGCCATCACCGCAATTCCCCCGTCGGCAAGCTGCTCGACAAGCTCCTCGGGCACCTCGCCCACCGACCCGGTCAAAAGGATGCGCTCGAATGGCGCCTGTTGTTCGAGGCCCATAAGGCCATCCTCGTTGAGCCCGACAATGTTGGTATAGCCCAGCCCCTGCCAGCGCCCCTGCGCGCCGCTGGCCAGCGTCCTGTATTTTTCGATCGAGAATACACGCCTTGCCATCCGAGACAGCAGCGCGGCCGAATAGCCCGAGCCCGTCCCCACCTCCAGCACCTTGTTGGTGCCCTGTGGCGCAAGCGGCACCAGCAATTGCGCCAGAAGACCGGGCGCCGTGATCGACTGACCGCACGCGATGGGAAGCGAGGATTCGCGATAGGCGTAGTCGCCGAAATCCTCAGGCACGAATTTTTCGTGCGGAACGGTCTCGAAAGCGCGCAGGATGTCCGGGTCGGTCACACCGAGCTGGCGAAGGTTCAGGATCAGGCCGGCCCGCGCTTCCCAGTAATCGGTCAAACGCCCCGCCCCCTCGTTTAGGTCCGCCCAGGACCCGTGAACGGCAATCGCCCTTCGTGGCGCTGGACGAAATTCATATCGGTCTGCTGCAGCATGAGCGGGGTCACCGTGATCGCCTTGTCTTCATGCAGGATATGGAAATCCGCGCCCGCGTCCAGAGGTTTGGGCGTATTCAGAATCGTCACGAAATGCTTGCCCGGATTGTCGCTCGGATACAGCTCGAACGGCGAATGCGCGAATCGCTGATGCGGCACCAGCCTGATGCCGCTCACCTCGTGGGGCGCGCAGATCGGAAAATTGACGTTGAAATAGGTGTCGCGCGCTCCGGCCACATCCAGAATGGACCGCACCGTTTCCGCCCCCAATTCAGCCGCCGGCCCCCAGTCGATCTCGTCGCGCCCATGGTCGTAATCCATGGCCTGGCTCAACGCGATCCCGATGGCACCATGCAGCGCGCCCTCGCGCGCCCCCGCCGCCGTCCCCGAGCAATGCATGATATCGCCAAGGTTCTGCCCGCGATTGACACCTGACAGGACGATATCGGGACGACCGTCCTTGAGCACATGGGTAATCCCGGCCACCACGCAGTCAGCCGGCGTGCCGTCGAGACAATAGATGCGCTCGCCGCGTGTCTCGATCTCGATTTCATAGCCGAACGTCATCCGGTGCCCGGTGCCGCTCTGGTTGTTTGCCGGCGCCACCACCCACACATCGTTGGACAGTTGGCGTGCAACATCGAGCAGTACGGCGAGCCCCGGCGCGTCGATGCCGTCATCATTGGTCAAAAGGATACGAGGATTGGCTTTCATCCGCCGATCTTTTCGATCCCGCCCATATAAGGACGCAGCGCATCGGGAATGGTCACCGAACCATCTTCGTTCTGGTAGTTTTCCATAACAGCGATCAGCGCCCGCCCCACGGCAACGCCCGATCCGTTGAGCGTATGCACGAATTGCGGCTTGCCATTGGCGTCACGATAGCGCGCATCCATGCGCCGCGCCTGGAAATCCCCGCACACCGAAACCGAGGAGATCTCGCGATAAGTGTCCTGCCCCGGCAGCCACGCCTCGATGTCATAGGTCCGCCGCGCCCCGAACCCCATATCGCCGGTACAAAGCTGCATGACGCGATAATGGATGCCCAGCCGCTTGAGCACCTCTTCGGCACAAGCCAGCATCCGCTCATGTTCGTCGGCCGATTTCTCCGGCGTCGTGATCGACACCATCTCGACCTTGTTGAACTGGTGCTGGCGCAGCATCCCGCGCGTATCGCGCCCCGCCGACCCCGCTTCCGACCGGAAACAGGGCGTCAGCGCCGTAAACCGCAACGGCAGTTCGTCTTCGGGAAGGATCGACTCGCGCACGAAATTGGTCAGCGGCACCTCCGCCGTCGGAATGAGCGCCAGTCGCCCATCACCGTGTGGGGCAAAGAACAAATCTTCCTCAAATTTCGGAAGCTGGTTGGTGCCAAAGAGCGCATCATCCTTCACCAAAAGCGGCGGCTGCACCTCTGTATATCCATGCTGATCCACATGCAGATCGATCATGAACTGCCCAATCGCCCGCTCCAGCCGTGCGATCTGCCCCTTGAGCACCACGAACCGGCTGCCCGAAAGCTTGGCGGCGGTTTCAAAATCCATACCGCCCATCGCTTCGCCGAGTTCGTAATGCTCCTTGGGCGCAAAGCCGAGACTAGGCTTGGCCGGCCGCGTCGCTTCGGATTCATTGGCTCGGAAATAGGGAACATTGTCGCCCTCGTCTTCACCCACCGGCACGCCCTCGGCTGGCAAATTGGGGATCACCGACAGCGCAGCCCGAATCTCCTCGGTCAGCGCCTTTTCCCGCGCTTCGAGTTCGCCGAGCCTGTCTTTCAGGCCCGATACTTCGGCCATCAATTCACTCGCCCGTGCCTCGTCCTTTTGCGCCTTGGCCTGCCCGATCAGTTTCGAGGATGCGTTGCGCTTTTCCTGTACCGAATTGAGCTCGGCCACGACCGCGCGCCGCTCATCGTCGAGCGCAACGAGAGATGCGGAAACCGGCTCCATCCCGCGCGTCTTGAGCGCGGCGTCGAACGCTTCAGGATTTGCACTGATCCATTTGATGTCGAACATTTTGGGCTGGTCCGCTGGAAAGAAAGATACGGACAGTGCCTAGCCGAGCCGCGCGTCAAACTCAAGGACCGCTTAGTCTTCGAGATCCTTGGCCAGTTGAGCCTCACGCTCCAGCCGCCGTTTTTCGACAATACGCACCGCAAACACCGACAGCTCGTAGAGCAGCAGCAAGGGGATCGCCAGTCCGATCTGCGAAATCGGATCGGGTGGTGTCAGGAACGCCGCAATCACGATGATCGCCACGATCGCGTATTTGCGCCACGCCTTGAGGTTGTCGACCCCGATCAGCCCGATCTGCGCCAGCAGCGTCAGAATAACCGGCAACTGGAAGCATACCCCGAATGCCAGCAGCAGCGTCATGATCAGACTCAGATATTCCGAGACCCGCGTCACCATCTCGATGGTGACCCCTGAGGGATCGGTCTGCTGCATCCCCAAAAAGAATCCAAGCGCCAGCGGCATCACGCCATAATAGACAAGCGCCGCGCCCACCAGAAAACAGATCGGCGTCGCAACGAGATAGGGCAGGAACGCCAGGCGCTCGTTCTTGTAGAGCCCCGGCGCCACAAAGGCGTAAATCTGCGAAGCGATGATCGGAAACGCCAGGAAAATGGCGGAAAACAGCGCCACCGACAGCTTGGTGAAGAAAAACTCCTGCGGAGCCGTATAGATCAGGCGCACCGCCTCCGGGCTCCCCGCCGCCGCAACGAACGGCCCAAGCAAAAAGCCGTAGATCTGGTCGGCAACGAAAAAGCACAGGATAAACAGCACCGCCAGCGCGATGATCGAATAGATCAGTCGTGTGCGCAGCTCGGTCAGATGCTCGATCAGCGGCGCCTCGCTGGCCTTGAGGTCATCCTCCTTGGGCGGGGCGGATCCCGCGATCTTTTGTTGTGCCTCGGTCATTTATCGCCGCCCGTCTCCGCAACGGCCTTTTTGCGCGCCGGTGCCGCTTTTCTGGCCGTGGTCTTTGTTGCGCCGGTCTTGCTTGCAGGTTTTTGCTGCGCGGCGGGCTTTTCGTCGGCGGTTTTTTTCGCCGCCGGCTTTTTTGCGGCTTTGGCCGCTGCCGCAGGCTTGGCAGCCTTCGCAGGAGCCTTGCTCTTGGGTTCGGAGGTTTTGGCCGTTGATGTCGCCGCTTTGCGTGGGGCGGCCTTGACCTTGGTCTTGGCCGGCGCATCGGCAATCGGTGCCGGTTGCTCGGCCTCGGTTGTGGCCGCGTTGGCCGGTTTGGCGACCGATTCACTCACCTTGGCCCGCAACGCCGCCGACGCAGCGGAGGGTTCGGCCCGCGATGGTGTGATGCCCGCCTGTGCGTGGATCGCATCGACAACGCTCTCCTCACCCGTAGCGGGTGGCTTGAGTTTGCCGGTCGGCTCAACCTTGCCATTGCGGATCGAATTGAATTCGCGATTGATCTCGGCGCTGGTCTGCTTGAGCGGGTCCGAAATAGCCTTCTTGGCCTCGGCGATCTCGTCGGCGGCAATGGCCTTGTCGATCTCCCGGCGGAAATCATTGCCCATGCGCCGCACGGTACCCATCATCCGGCCGACATTGCGCATCATCATCGGCAGGTCTTTGGGGCCGACGACGACAAGCAACACGATGCCGATAACGAGCATCTCGCTCCAGCCAAGCCCAAGCATGCTGATCTATCCTCGTTTGAAAGCTATGCGGAAAGAACGCGTCTTAGGCGTCCTTGCGCGTCTCAGCTTCCGTGGTCTGGTTGAGCGTGGGCTCAGCCTGACCGGGCTTCTGGTCGATCGTGGCCGTGGCCTTGTCGTCAGGCGTGTCGTCTTCGGCCATGCCCTTGCGGAAGGCCTTGATGCCGCCTGCGACTTCGCCCATCAGGCCCGAAATCTTGCCGCGCCCGAAAAGCAGCAGCACGACGACAGCGATAACCAGAAGTCCCCAGGGTCCGGGATTCATTTCAATACCTCCTAATGGCACGGCGGCATTGGCGCCGGCCGGCAGATGTGTCTGGCCCACAGATATTGATTATTGGCGGCGAAAACAAGGATGCTGTGCGCTCTTGTTGGACCATAATCGTCGCGGGGCGCCGCTGGCCGATCAATCTTCGCTCTCGGTTTCGGCATCACCCTGATCGTCGGGATCGAGTGGATCCTCGTCATCGCGCAACGCCCCGTCGAACGGCATGGGCACGGAAAAACTCGGCGGCACGCGACTCGAAAGCAGCCCCGCGCCCTTCAGTTCCTCGAGCCCGGGCAGATCGCCAAGGCTTTCCAGCCCGAAATGGTCCAGAAACGCCTCGGTCGTGCCATAGGTCACCGGCCGCCCCGGCGTCCGCCGCCGCCCCCGCATCCGCGCCCATCCCGCTTCCATGAGCACGTCCAGCGTTCCCTTGGAAATCGAAACCCCGCGCACCTCCTCGATTTCCGCCCGCGTGACCGGCTGATGATAGGCAATGATCGCCAGCGTCTCCAGCGCCGCCCGCGACAGCGGGCGCGTATCGGTTTCCTCCCGCCGCAACAGGAAATTGAGATCGTCCGCCGTCCGGAACGCCCATTTCGACCCGCGCTGCACCAGATTGATCCCCCGCCCCGCATAGCGGGCCTGCAACGCATCGATCAGCGCATCCACATCGGCCCCATCGGAAAGGAACGGCGCGACATCGCGCAGATCGACCGGTTCGGCCGAAGCGAACAGCAGCGCCTCGAGAATGCGCAGATTGCGCTCATGGAGTTCGGAAACATCGTTTTCCAGCGCACTCATTGCGGCGTCTCCCCCTGCCGCCGGCGCATAAGGAGCGGCGCGAAGGCCTCCTGCTGGCGCAACTCGACCTGCCCCAGCCGCACCAGTTCCAGCGATGCGGTAAAGCTCGACGCCATCGCCGTCGCCCGTTCTTCGGGTCGCGCCAGATACTCGGCGAGATAGGTATCGAGCGATACCCACTCAAAACTCTGCCCGATCAGCCGCTCCAGGATTTCGCGCGCCTCCTGCAACCCCCAAACCGTGCGCTGGTGGGGCGAATATTCGGCCGGAATACCGCGTTCGCGCTGCGCCGCATAGGCCCGCAGCAATTGATAAAGGTCGGCCTCCCACAGCGCATGCCGCGTGATTGAGACCGGCTCGGGCATCCCGCGTGCGAAAACGTCGCGCCCCAGCCGCGCGCGATTGAGCAGCCGCCCCGCGGCATCGCGCATCGCTTCGAGCCTCGCCAGCCGGAACTGCAGCAATGCCGCCATT
Source organism: Pelagibacterium nitratireducens (assembly GCF_037044555.1). NCBI lineage: Bacteria > Pseudomonadati > Pseudomonadota > Alphaproteobacteria > Hyphomicrobiales > Devosiaceae > Pelagibacterium > Pelagibacterium nitratireducens. Next base: position 1,946,225 of record NZ_CP146275.1, on the reverse strand, counting down.
TCCTCGCCGCTCGGCTCGTCGTCATCGGTCTGCTGCGGCACCATCAGCCGGCTTTTCAGATACGCCAGCCACGCCGCCATCACCAGATAATCGGCCGCCACCTCGATCCGCTGCTGGCGGATAGTCTCGATAAACGCCAGATATTGCTCGGCGAGCGCCAGCACCGAAATGCCCGAAAGATCCACCTTCTGCTTGCGGGCAAGGTCGAGCAGAAGGTCCATCGGACCTTCATAACCGCGCACGTCCACATGCAGCACGGCATCGGCCTGCGCACGCTCGGGCACTGCATCGAACCAGGGATCAGAAGTCTCGGCCATATCCCGCCGCTGGCAAAGCAAAAAAGCAAAAAGAGGAGAGCAGCATTGCCACTCCCCTCAACCCAGTCAAGCCATGAGAACCGTTGGTGCCCAGGGTATGTTGTGATTCAGATCAGGCTGAGGCGAAAATGGTCGTTTTCGAGAACCGGAGCGGAGCGTACATTATGTACGTGAGCACCGGAAGCGCAGAAAATGGCCGTTTGCAGTCCAGCATGATCTGAATCGCGGCATGCCCTAGTTGTTCAGCACGAAACAGTCGCCACCCTGCCCCTGGATCGCCGTGCAGACCGAATTGGCCTGATCGAAGCTCGGCTGTGGCAGCCGCACGCGATAATAGATGCCACGTTCACCCAGATCGACCCGGCTGACCTGGGGCGTCGCGCCGTTGAACAGCGTACCATAGCGGGCCTGCAGCGAGGGGATATCGGCCTGCGCATCCGCTTCGCTCCGCTGCGATGACAATTGCACCCACGCACCGACATCGGCCGCCGGCGTCGCTGCCGCCGCGGCCGGGGCAGGCGTTGTTTCCGTCGGCGTGACAGCGGCAACCGTTTCGGTCGCCGGGGCTTCCGATGCGGGAACGGGCGTCGACGCTGTCGTATCCTGGGCCGTCAGTCCGGCCGGCCGCGCGACCGGCACCGGCGCACCGGCATCTTCAGCCGTTGCCGCAGCTCCCGTTTCGGTCTCATCTGCCGTTTCAGGGGTGCTGGCTGCCTCAGGCAGAGCCTCGCTTGCATCTGCCGCGGGCGCCTCGGTTTGGCTCGCCGCTGCTGTTTCGCCATCGGCCATGGCCAGCGCAATTGCCTCCCCGATCGGATCGGAGGTCAGCGTGCTGTTGGGAACAGCAGGCACATCGGGCCTTTCGACAGGCAGAACGTTCGACCCCGCAACGCTGTCGGTCGCCTGGACGATCGTGCCGTCGGGCCGAACGGTAACCGTACGCACCGGACGATTGGCAAGCGCCGTTTCGCCGTCCTCGGGTGCCAGAACCTCGGCGACCTGGGCGCCGCTGGCACCATTGGTCTGGTCGCGCGACACCAGCGCCTCGTCTTCGGGAGACCCGCCATTGCCCTCGATCTCGCTGAAAACCACCGATTCGCTGGCTGTCGACTCGCTCTGCGGCGGCGCATCTTCCTTGAGCGGCGATGCATCGGCGGTCAGCACCGGCGCTTCGCCCGGCTCTCCGGGGCCGGAGAAGAACGCGAAATAAACGCCGCCGATCAGTGCGAAAATCACCGCCCCTGCCGCAACCGGCAAAACGAATCCGCCAAGCCGGCGGCGCGGGCGTCTCGGCGCCGGCTCTTCCTCAGCATAGGCTTCATCGGCATAGGCTTCATCGGTGTAATCGTCGTCGGCATAGTCGGCTGGCGCCGCTTGCGCTTCCGGTTCAGACGGGGGCGGTACCGGCGAGGCAAACAGTGGATCGGGTATAAATTGCTCTTGGCTCGGCTGCGGATCGACAGCAGGCTCTGGCCGCTCCTCGATCTGACGGGGTGCTGGCGCCACGAGCCAATCTTCGGGGTCGTTTGCAGGCTCGACGCGCCGCACCGAAGACCCGGTGGCGGCGGCAGCGGCCAGTATCGCCGATTCCGCGGCATCCACGGCGGCATCGGTTTCAAAATCATCGAGAAAGCTCGATTTCACGCGCCGCCCGCCCGGCAGTCCGGTATCGACCGAATTGGCCCGCGCCGCCTCCCCGATCAATGCTTCGATATCGCCGATCGGATCGCGTTCGTGCGGCACCGGTGCCGCATCGGAAAACGCCGCGCTCGATCGCCCATAGTCTTCATATGAAGGCTCGGGTTCGGCAGGAAGCGGATCGTCGTGGTTGGCCCAATCATCGTCCTGCGAAGAATCGCTCTGGTAGGTCTCCACTTCGGCGTCGGCGATCAAATCGGCAATCGGGTCGCCCGACACCTCTTGCGTGTCCACACTGGCCCGTTGCGCGGTTCCAAACCCGAAATCGAAAACCGGCATCGCATCGCTCTGCCCTGCGTCCTGCGTCGGCTCGGTTTCCCCTTCGCCCTCGAAAGGCACATCCTGGGGCACGCCGAAACCGGGCTCGGCCTGGTAAAAATCGTCCTGAGCGGGCTGTTCGGGCTCGGGCTGGGCGGAAACCTCCGGCTCGGCGGGTCTGTGGGCGCTGGCCGGCGCCGCGGCCGTGCGGGCATCCTGCGCCACAAGCCGCGCCAGTTCCGCAATCAGATCATCGGAGTCCTGACCCGCCGTGGCCGGGTTGTGCTTTGTATCGGTCATAGAGCAGTGCCCCGAAAGTCTTTCGCTTTAACTTGCCCTTGATTGCGAGCATGCCCACGGAACTGTTCACAGCAATGCGCCGTAATTATGAAAGCTCTTGCGGGGCGCTGACGCCTAAAAGATCAAGGCCGTTGCCGAGAACCCGGCGCACGCCATCCACAAGCGCGAGTCGAGCCAGTGTCAGTTTCGGGTCATCGTCGTTAACAAAGCGTAAGCTGGGATCTTCCTTGCCCTTTCCCCAGAAAGCGTGGAACTGCGCGGCAAGCTCGTGCAAGTAAAACGCAAGTCTATGCGGTTCATGCGCCCGCGCCGCCGCCGCAACCTGCCGCGGCCAGGATCCGAGCAACCGGATCAACTCGATTTCATCGCCTGTTGCGAGCAACGAGAGGTCGGCTCCGGCCAGTGCCGCATCGGAGGTATCGAGGTCGGGCAGGTCGCGCGCCGCATTGCGGAAAATCGAAAACGTCCTCGCATGGGCATACTGGACGTAAAAAACCGGATTGTCCTTGCTCTGCTCTTTGACCAGCGCAAAGTCGAAATCGAGCGGCGCGTCGTTGCGCCGGAACAGCAGCATGAAACGGGTCGCGTCCACACCGACTTCTTCCACAACATCAGCAAGTGTCACCAAGTCACCGGACCGCTTGCTCATTTTCACAGGCTCGCCATTCCGCAACAGCTTGACCAGCTGGCAGAACCGCACGTCGGCCGAAGCCTTGCCGCCCGATACGGCTTTCACTGCCGCTTCGATGCGCTTGGCATAACCCGCATGGTCGGCGCCCAGAACGTCGATCAACGTCGTAAAGCCGCGCAGCACCTTGTTACGGTGATAGGCGATGTCGGCTGCAAAATAGGTGTAGCTGCCATCCGATTTGACGAGCGCCCGGTCCACGTCGTCGCCGAACTGGGTGGCGCGAAACAGCGTCTGCTCGCGGTCTTCCCAGTCGTCGGGCAGCTTGCCCTTCGGCGGGTCGAGCCGCCCCTCATAGATCAGGCCCTCCTCGCGCAGCCAGGCCAGCGTCTTTTCGATCTCGCCCCCTGGTCCGTGCAGGGTCTTTTCGGAAAAGAACACGTCGTGCTCGATATTGAGTTTTTTCAGATCGGCCTTGATCAGTTCAAGCATTGCGGCCAGCACATGCTGCTTGACCGGCGCCAGCCACGCCTCTTCGGGCTTGTCCAACAAGGAGTTGCCGAATTCTTCCACAAGCGCCTGCCCCACCGGGACCAGATAGTCGCCCGGATAAAAGCCCGCTGGAATTTCAATCGTTTCACCCAGCGCCTCGCGGTAGCGCAGGAAAGCCGAGCGGGCCAGCGTATCGACCTGCGATCCGGCATCGTTGATGTAATATTCCTTGGACACCTGGTAGCCTGCATAGGCCAGAAGCGATGCCAGCGCGTCGCCATAAACGGCGCCGCGCGTATGGCCCACATGCATCGGCCCGGTCGGATTGGCCGAAACATATTCGACATTGACCTTCTCGCCCTGCCCCACATCGGCCCGTCCGAAATCGTCGCCGCGTTCGGCAATAGAAGAGAGCACCTTGTGCCAGACGCTTTGCTGCAGCCGGAAATTGATGAACCCCGGTCCGGCGATCTCGACCGAAGCCACATCGGCATCGCCTGAAAACCGCTCGGAAATTGCCGCGGCGACTTCGCGCGGGTTCTTGCCCAGCGGCTTGGCCACCACCATCGCCGCATTGGTCGAAAGGTCCCCATGGGCGGCATCGCGCGGCGGCTCGACCACGACGCGGCCCAACAATTCGCGATTGTCGGCCAGCTCGGGAAAACTCGCGATCAGCGCATCGGTGACGCGCCCTTCAAAAAGGGCAAACACATCCATGAAAGGAAACCTATGATTGAAATTTGAGACCGGCACGTTGAGATTGGCGTCAAGGTGCGGCGAAAACGCTAGCTTTCGAGAACCGGAGCGGAGCGTACAGACAGTACGTGAGCACCGGAAGCGCAGAAAGCTGGTGTTTGCAGCCCGCCTTCACGCCAATATCGGCATGCCGGGGGCGGGTTACCGGAATTCCGGTCTTTCGTCAAACAAACGGGCGTGTTCGTCAAGCGCGAACGGGTCGGTCATCCCGGCCACGAAATCGCAAACGATCCGCGCCCGCGCCGCCTCCGAACGTGCGGCGCTGTGGGCCAGCCCCCAGCGCCCCGGCATGTCTCCATCGGCGATATAGGCGTCAAACAGCCGCCCCACCACCGCCTCGCTCTCGCGCACCGGCCCCATGACGCGCGCGTCGCGATAAACCTTGGCAAACATGAAAGCCTTGAGTTCGGTCTCATCCTCCGCCATCTCGGCGGGAAACCCGATCAGGGCCTGCCCCGCATACCGCACGTCGTCGGCACTTTGCGGATCCGCCGCGATCAGCCGCTCGGCACTTTCGGCAATCACCGCCTCGATGGTCCGTGTGATCAGCCGCCGCTGCACCTCGTGGATCTGGCGCCCCCGCTCCAGTCCCGGCCACATGTCGACGACTTCACGCGCGATCGGCCCCACCAGCGGCACATCGACAAGATCGTCGATCACCACCAGCCCCGCCCTTACCGCGTCGTCGATATCGTGAGCGTTATAGGCAATATCGTCGGCAATCGCGGCCACCTGCGCCTCGAGATTGGCATAGGTTTCAGGCAACAAATCCTCACTGGCCGGAATGTCCGCCAGCGCCGCCCCGATATCCTGCCCGTGCTCGGACGCCGCACCCACCACCGGGCCATTGTGCTTGAGGATGCCTTCGAGCGTCTCCCAGGTCAGGTTCAGCCCGTCATGGTCGGCATAGCGGTTCTCCAGCATCCCCACCACACGAAGCGCCTGAATATTGTGATCGAACCCGCCAAGCTCTGCCATTTTATCGGCCAGCACCCGCTCGCCGGCATGCCCGAACGGGGTATGCCCCAGATCGTGCGAAAGCGCCACGGCCTCGGCCAGATCCTCGTTGAGTCGCAGCGCCCGCGCGATCGAGCGTGCGATCTGGCTCACTTCGAGCGTATGGGTCAGCCGGGTTCTGAAGTGCTGGCCCTCGTGATGAAGGAAAACCTGCGTCTTGTGTTGCAGCCTCCGGAACGCCGTCGAATGGATGATCCGGTCCCGGTCCCGCTGAAATTCATTGCGTGTCGGGCTGGCTGAGGGCCGATAGACCCGCCCCCGCGACTGTGCCGGATCGGCGGCATAAACCGCATGCATATCACTCATGTGGGAGAGCCCCTTTTCATCGTCGCTCTACGATCTTATGTTGGAGACCGAATTTGCAATCAAAAGCAGCAGCGCCATGACCGATATCCAACTATCACCGAACGAGGTCGTTTTGACAGAGCGCGCCGCCAAGCGGATCAATCGCATCCTGTCAAAGGAAGACCCTGGCACCGTCCTGCGCATCGCCGTAGCGGGCGGCGGGTGTTCGGGTTTCCAGTACGAGTACAATTTCGTCAAGGAAACCCCCACCGAAGACGATCTGGTCCTTTCCCGGGACGGGGCCACCGTTTACATCGATTCGATGAGCCTTGAATTCATGGGCGGCGCCGAAATCGACTTTGTCGACGATCTGATCGGCCAGTCCTTCCAGATCAAGAACCCCAACGCCGTCGCCTCGTGCGGCTGCGGCACCAGCTTCGCGGTCTGACCTTCCGCATTTTTCGGGTCGCCTTGGCCGCACGATAATGCTTACCTCTGCCCGTCCTGCGCGCGGAGGTAAGCCATGAGCACCGAATTCCTGATCACTGCCCTGGTCGTCTGTCTGCTCCCCGGTTCGGGCGTGCTTTACACGCTGGCCGTGGGCTTGGGTCGCGGTTTCAAAGCCTCTATCGCAGCCGCCTTCGGCTGCACGCTGGGCATCATCCCCTCCGCTCTTGCCTCTATCGTCGGTCTGGCCGCCATCTTCCACGCCAGCGCCGTGGCCTTCCAGACCCTCAAATATCTCGGCGTTGCCTATCTGCTTTATATGGCCTGGTCGATTCTGCGCTCCGGCGGCGCCATGGGGCTCGAGGCCGACCGCTCGCCAGCCTCCATGGCCAAAATCGCCACCAGCGGCGCCCTCATCAACGTCCTCAACCCCAAGCTCAGCCTCTTCTTTCTGGCCTTCCTGCCCCAGTTCGTTCCCCTCGACACACCCAACGCAACCCCAACACTGCTCTTGCATGCGGCAATGTTCATGGCGATAACCTTTGTGACCTTCGTGGGGTACGGAGCCTGCGCCGCACTGGCGCGTGACTATGTCATCTCCCGGCCCGACGTGCTCAAATGGATAAGGCGCAGCTTTGCGGCAAGCTTCGGCCTGCTCGGCCTGCGCCTCGCCCTTTCAGATCGCTGACCAACCAACGAGACGGCCCGATGCGCATAGCTACCTGGAACATCAACGGCATCAACGCACGCCTCCCGGCCGTCCTCACCTGGCTCGACGAGACAAAACCCGACATCGTCGGCCTCCAGGAAATCAAATGCCTCGATGAGAACTTCCCCCGCGCCGAATTCGAATCGCGCGGCTACAATGTCGAGACTCATGGCCAGAAGAGCTTCAACGGCGTCGCCCTGCTCTCAAAGCTCCCTTTTGATGAAGTCCATCGCGGCCTGCCTGGCAATGACGAAGACCCCCAGTCCCGCCTCATCGAAGGCGTCTTTTCCACTGAAGATGGCGGCGTGGTGCGCGTGTGCAACATCTACCTGCCCAACGGAAACCCGGTCGATACCGAAAAATTCCCCTACAAGCTTGGCTGGATGGACCGGCTCCACGATTTCGTCGAGCAGCGCCTGGCCTATGAGGAACCCTTCATCCTGATGGGCGATTTCAACCTCATCCCCACCGGCCTTGATTGCCACGATCCGTCCGCCTGGTGGGGCGATGCCCTGTTCCGGCCCGAGAGCCTCGAAAAATGGCGCCGCCTCGTCAATCTGGGTCTGACCGACGCCCTGCGCGCCACGACCAGCGATCAGGTCTTCACCTTCTGGGATTTCCAGGCCGGCGCCTGGCGCCGCAACGCCGGCATCCGCATCGACCATTTGCTGCTCTCGCCCCAGGCCGCCGACCGGCTCACCGGCGTCACCATCCACAAGGACACCCGTGGCTGGGACAAGCCCTCGGACCATGTCCCCGTCGAAGGCGATTTCACCCTCGCAGGCCTCTCGGCCAAAGCCGCGTAGCTGAAGATTTGGCAGTATGGCGAGGTTGGGTCAGGGCGAGTCGAAAATTGCCATTTGCCGGCCGCCATCACCCAACCTGGAGCGTGTCCAGCAAAAGCATGTCCTCGACCCGATCGGGGATGGAAACGGTTTTGCGGTTCGGACACGCGACAAAACAAGGGGTTAGAGCCAAGGATTTGATTCACTCAAATCCTGAACGGCTCTAGAAATCGGCGAACTGGCTTCCCAGAGTATCGGCCGCCCGCAGCGCGGTTTCGGCCTGTGCCGGATCGGCCTTGGCCATCGCGCTGTCGGTCAATTCGCGGATCCAGCCTTCATCGCTCGTCCCGAGCGCTGAGCGATAGGCGATATTGAGCCACATCAGCCCTTCGACCGGCTGCGCCTCGATACCGTCGCCCAAAACCAGCATTTCACCCAGCCGAGCCTGCGCGCCCGGATGCCCCTTTCGGGCCGCCAGCGACAGCCAGCGCGCACCCTGCAACGGGTTCACCCCGAACCCCTCGGAGCTCAGATACAGCATGCCCACCCGAAACTGCGCATCCGCGTCGCCGAAATAGGTCGCCGCGTGCATCAGCAGCGTCTGGCCGCGCGACGCATCCTCTGGAATGCCGGCATCGGGCACCCCATGCAGATAGTAATCGCCGATCTTGACGAAGGACTGCGCCACGATATCCGCGTCGAGCGAGCTTGGCGGCGCATCCGCATTCTCATTGGCAATGCGCGAAAAATACTGAAAGGCCTTGGCCGGGTCTTTCTGAACCCCCGATCCGGTTTCATACATGGTCCCGAGCTGCCACAGCGCTATGGGCTGGCCGGCATCGGCCGCGCCCTCGAGCGCGGAGACCAGATTGTCCCCGCTCAGTTCGGTGGCCGTCACGCCATCAAGCATCTGGGCCAGTTCCTGGGCGGCATCGAGCGCGCTTTGCGCCTGCGCCGGCAGCACGGTGCCGAGCGACAGCAGAGCCGAACAGGTCGCAGCCAGAGCGAACGCAGTACTCCTGACTATAGGCATTACACACCTTCTCACGCCCCAGCCGCAAAGCCGTCGCACACCATCGTATGCGCCCGCCGCAGAGCCGGGAAACCTTACCGTATCGATACAAACGGCAGATCGTATGCCTGCCGCCACCCTGTGTTTTTTTATGGTTTCGGCCTTCAGGGCCCGCGCCACCCACCGGGTAACTGCAGATGCCCATGGCCGATCTGCCAATGACAGTTCATATGTTTGATTGACCAGATGATATCGGCCCATTGTGTCGGCATTAGAGCGAATGTCTGCCACCAGGATGGCAACATTTTTCCATGCCGGAAGGCCGAGTGTTTCGCTGCAATGGGACGCGCCGATTACCATCTGTGTCCTGCTCCGTGCCCGTTGGGCGGGAAAATGCTCCCGCGCCGGGCTTGGGTTTGGCAGGCACAACCGGCCGGTGCGCAACACGCACCAGAACGCCGTATCCGCCCACCGCCAACCTTTCTCCGGCTGGTTTAGGGTAAGATTGTGGCATGGCCCCTTAGCAAAACGTGACTGCGCATGGCGCGGCTACGAGTCTGTGAGCAATGTAGCAAAATTGTCACAAGAGCGTGATGCGCCTGAAGCCTTTGCCGATCCGGCAACAGGCTGTAGATTGGCCCGGCACATGGGAGGAGTGATGGAATGGCGCTCAAGCGGATGGACAACATAGGCATCGCCGTCGAAGATCTCTCGGCGACGATCGAATTCTTTGCCGAACTCGGCCTCGAGCTCGAAGGCCGCGCCATGATTGAAGGCGAATGGGCCGGACGCGTGACCGGGCTGGGCGATCAGCATGTGGAGATCGCCATGATGCGCACGCCCGACGGCCACAGCCGGCTCGAACTCTCGCGCTTCATCCGCCCCACGGTCATTGCCGATCACCGCACCGCGCCCGTCAACGCCCTGGGCTATCTGCGCGCCATGTTCACGGTGGACGACATCGACGAAACGCTTGAAAGGCTGCGCACGCGCGGCGCGCAGCTCGTGGGCGAAGTCGTCCAGTATGAAGACGTTTATCGCCTTTGCTACATCCGGGGGCCTGAAGGGCTCCTTATCGGGCTTGCCGAGGAGCTGCGCTGAGCGACAGCGCAGCCTATTAGAGCGTGTCCAGCAAAAGCATGTCCTCGACGCGATCGGGGATGGAAACGGTTTTGCGGTTCGGACACGCGACAAAACAGGGGTTTAGAGCCAAGGATTTGATTCAATCAAATCCTTGGCTCTAGCTCACGAAAGCGTAGCGAGCGCCTGTTCGAGCTTTTCGCGCCGTGCCCTGGCGTCGGCCAGCCGCTCCTTCTGCTCGTCAATCACCTCATCGGGCGCCTTGGCCAGAAACTGCTCATTGCCGAGCTTTTTCTCCAGCCCGCCGATTTCGCCTTCGAGCTTCTTGACGTCCTTGGAGAGCCGCTGACGCTCCGCCGCAATGTCGATAAGATCGGCAAGCGGCAGCCCCCAGCTGGCTTCGCCCACAACGAACTGTGCCGAACTGGCCGGGATGGCATCCACCGGATCGATGGTCGAAACCCGCGCCAGCCGCTCGATGGCTGCACGGTGCGTCTCGATCCGCGCCGTCGTCTCCGCACTGGCGCCCACCACGACCAGCGGCACTTTCGCCCCGGCGGGAACGTTCATTTCCGTCCGCACCGACCGAATGGCCGAAATCACCTCGAGCAGCCAGCCCAGTTCCGCACCCGCTTGCGGGTAGGAAATCGCATCGAGAACCGGCCAATCGGCCAGCATCAGATAGCCGTCCCGCTTGGGCCCGGTCTTGCCGGTTTCCGCCCAAAGCTCTTCGGTCACGAACGGCATGAACGGATGCAGCATTTTCAGGATCTGATCGAGCGCCCAGGCCGCCGTTGCCCGCGTCTCGGCCTTGGCCGCTTCATCGGCGCCTGAAAAAGTGGGCTTGGCCAGTTCCACGAACCAGTCGCAGAACGTGCCCCACACGAAATCATAGGCGTGGTTGGCCGCTTCGTTGAACTTGTACTCGATGATCGCCTTTTCGACATTGGCCACGGCCCGCGCCGTCGCTCCGGCGATCCACTGGTTGAGCGCGCCGGAAAGCCTCGTCGGCTCGAACCCGTCAACCCGCACGCATTCGTTCATTTCCAGAAACCGCGCCGCGTTCCAGAGCTTGGTGACGAAGTTGCGATAGCCCTCGACCCGGCTCATGGCCAGCTTGATGTCGCGCCCCTGCGCCGCCATCGCCGCCAGCGTAAACCGCGTCGCATCCGCCCCATAGGCATCGACCAGTTCGAGCGGATCGATGACGTTGCCTTTCGACTTGGACATCTTCTGGCCCTTCTCGTCGCGGACCAGCGCATGCACATAGACGGTGGAGAACGGCTCTTCACCTGTAAATTCAAGTCCGAGCATCATCATCCTGGCAACCCAGAAGAAAATGATGTCGAACCCGGTCACCAGCGTTGCCGTCGGATAGTAGCTTTCCAGCTCTTTTGTCTGCTGCGGCCACCCCATGGTCGAAAACGGCCACAGCCCCGATGAGAACCAGGTGTCCAGCACGTCTTCGTCACGCGTCAGGTCCACCGGTTCGCCGTAATGGGCCTCCGCGGCCCTGGCCGCGCCCGCCTCGTCATAATCGACAAATGCCCGTCCATCCGGTCCGTACCAGGCCGGGATCTGATGACCCCACCACAGCTGGCGTGAAATGCACCAGGGCTGGATGTTCTCCATCCAGGCGAAATAGGTGTTCTCCCAGCTCTTTGGTACGAATTTCGTGCGGCCTTCGCGCACCGAGGCGATGGCCGGCTGCGCCAGAACGTCGGCCATGACGAACCACTGATCGGTCAGGAACGGCTCGATCACCACCTTGGAGCGGTCCCCGAACGGCTGCATGATCTTTTTGTCCTCGACCATCACCATCAGCCCTTCGGCGTCGATGTCGGCCACGATCTTCTTGCGGGCCTCATAGCGGTCCATGCCGCGATATTCGTCGGGCACGATATTGATTTCCGCAGTCACCGCGTCGTCGAAATCCATCTCGCCGCGCGCGATCTTGCCCGCCAGTTCGGACTGCTGCACATACGGCGCGCCATCAGCCCGCATATTGGCCTTGGTGTCGAGCAGCGCATACATGGGAATGTGGTTGCGCCGGGCGACTTCATAATCGTTGAAATCATGCGCCCCGGTGATTTTCACCGCACCCGAGCCGAATTCGGGATCGGGATATTCGTCGGTGATGATCGGGATCAGCCTGCGGTGCTCTTTCGGCCCGACCGGAATTTCGCACATCTTGCCAACGATGGGCGCATAGCGCTCATCGTCGGGGTGCACCGCCACGGCGCCATCGCCAAGCATGGTTTCCGGCCTGGTCGTCGCAATCGAGATATAGTCGCGCTCTTCCTCGAGCACCACGTTCCCGTCGGCGTCCTTTTCCACATATGTGTAGGTTTCGCCCCCGGCCAGCGGATATTTGAAATGCCACATATGGCCGTTGACTTCGGTGTTCTCCACCTCGAGATCGGAGATCGCCGTCTCGAACTGCGGATCCCAGTTGACCAGCCGCTTGGCGCGATAGATCAGCCCTTTGCGGTGCATCTCCACAAAGACCTTGAGCACCGCTTCGGACAACCCTTCGTCCATGGTGAAGCGTTCGCGCGACCAGTCGCACGACGCACCGAGCCGCTTGAGCTGGTTAAGGATCGTCCCCCCGCTCTCGGCCTTCCACTCCCAGACCTTTTCAACGAACTTTTCGCGCCCGATCTCGCGGCGTCCCGGCTCCTGGCGCTCCATCATGCGGCGCTCGACCACCATCTGGGTCGCAATACCCGCATGGTCGGTGCCCGGCTGCCAGAGCACGTTCTTGCCGCGCATGCGCTCGAAACGCACCAGCACGTCCTGGATGGTGTTGTTGAGCGCGTGACCGATATGGAGCGAACCCGTCACATTGGGCGGCGGAATGACGACCGAATAGCTCTGTGCGCCCGGCTTGCTCCCGGCGCCGGCCTTGAACGCCCCCGCCTCTTCCCAGGCGCTGTAAATTCGCCCTTCGACCGTGCTCGGCTCGTAGGTCTTTTCGATCATCTGTGCGGTACCCCTGGAGTGTTTCCGGGATAAGTGGAGGCTACCCATCCGGCTCGGAAACGCGACATAACAAAGACTTGGAGGAATTCCGCCATTCCAGGACCCGATGGGCCGCGCAAACGAAAAGCGGAAATGCTCCAGAACGACGACCCGCCCCAGACTATGGGACGGGCCTCTGACATAGTGTGCTTATCTCTAAAGCCAAGCCGGGCGGCGAAGTCAACCGCGCGATGCGCGCTCGATCTCCTGGGCGATGAGCCGTTCCACCATCGAGGGCAGGTTTTCCTCGAGCCAGTCCTTGAGCATCGGCCGCAGCATTTCGCGGATCATCGCTTCGATGGTCAGCCCGCTGGCCCCTACGGCCATGTCCGGCATCCCCTTGGGCGTACCGAGCTTGGCAAAGGCGTTCTTCACGGCCGCACTGGTCGCCGGCTCCAACAGCTCGTCGGCCAGGTCGCTGCTCAATTCAGGGTCGGGCATCGGCGCCGCCTGGGCGAAATTGGCCTTGGGCTTGGGCGCTGGCTGCGGATCTGCCACAGCTTCGGGTTCGGGTTCGGGCTCGGCGCGCATCTGCGGCGCAGGTTCCTCGTCCTTGTCCAACTCGAACGCCACGTCGTCGGGCACCACCAGTTCCGCGGCGGCATCCAGGCTTGCCGCCGACGGCATTTCCGTTTCAACCGCCTCGGGCTCGGACTTGGCCTCCGGTTCGGCGGCAGCCGGCTCGACGATCTGTTCGGGCGAAAGCGCCAGCGGGGTCACCGTATCGTCGTCATCGTCGCTGAAAGGATCGATTTCAGCCGCCGAAGGCATAGGAACCGGTTCGGGTGCAGGCGCGGGCACAGGCTTGGGGCCAGGCGCCTTGGCAACCGGCATCTTCTGGGTTGCAGCCTCATCGTCATCGGCAATGATCTGCCGGATCGACGATAAGATTTCGTCCATTGTCGGTTCTTTTGATGCCGGCTGGTTCATATCTGCCCCGATTTCGTTCGGCCACCCTGGCCGCTACTCCGTACTGCCTGCAAAAACGGCGCACAGCCGTTGATTCGCTTTACAGCACCTTAACGTGAGAGCCCGGCGCACGAAAAGGGAAACGCCCCGGCGAGGGGGCGTAATCCACGAAAAACCAGCACTATCGGTATTCTAGCGTAGGTTGCCCCACGCATCGGCAGGCGCCGCTGGCGCGGTCGCCGGAACAACCACATCGCCCTCCACCGTCCGCGGCTGAACCGGCAGCCCCAGGTGCTGAGCGCTCAGCGTGCCCATGGCGGCAATCAGCGAATAGGCGGCGATTGTTCTTTGCGACTGCGCCGAAATCAGCGTTTCCTCGACCGAGGCCACCGAGGCCCGCGCATCGAGCACGTCCAGCGTTGTGGCCTGTCCGAGTTCGTTCTGATCGATCGTTGCCTGCAGGGCCAGCCGGCTCGCTGCGACAGCGGCGGTCGCCGCCTCGATCTGTGCCGTGGCGGCCTGGATACCAGCCCACCCCTGACGCACCGCCTCAACGATCTGATCGCGCGTCGCAAACCCTTCGAGTTGCGTCTGGATCTGCCCGATATTGGCCTGCTCGACCGACGGATCGCGGGTCGGCGTATAGATCGGGACGCTCAGCCGCAGGCTGATGCTCGCCTGGCTGGCGACAGTGCCCGAGGTAAAGCCGCCGGCGCCGACCTGGCCGGTCACCGAGAGGTTGGGCCCGAAGCTCGCCAGCGTCTCCTCATAGCCATACTGCGCGGCGCGCAACTGGGCCGCAGAAGCCAGCAGCGCGGGATGGTCGGTATTGGCGCGCGCAAGCGCTGCATCGAGCGAGCCCGGAATAAGCGACGAATAGCTGTACCCGCCCGAAAGGCTGCCGGGCGCCCGGCCGACCCAACGCTGATAGTTGGCTTCGCTGTTGCGCAGATTGTTGATTGCGGCCTGATAGGACGCGGTGGATTGCGCAAGTGTCGCCTCGGCCTGGGAAACTTCGAGCTGTGTCCCTTCGCCCAACTCCAGTCTGTCGCGGGCCGATCCCACCTGCGCCTCGACGAAACCGACGCTTTCCTGCCGGATTTCGACGATCCGCCGGTTGGCCACGACATTCACATAGGCCTGAATGACCGAGAGCAGCACGTTCTGCTCGGTGTTCCTGGCGCCATACACCGCCGCGTCATACTGCGCCTCGGCGCCGCTGATCGCGGCACTGGTCGCATTGTTGTCGAACAGGGTTTGGTTGTAGCCGATGCCGATGCTGTCGCTGGTCGACCAGCTCTGACCGCCCGAAGCCCAGGTCGATGTGGCTCCGATGCTGCCTTCTGCCCCGATGGTGGGCAACCTCGCCCCCTCTGCCGCAATGATGCCCTGCCGGGCAGCCCTCACCGAAAGGAACGAACTGGCGATCTCGGGATTGTTTTCATACGCATAGGCCAAAGCCGAGGTGAGGCTTTGCCCTTGGGCCGTCGTGACGAGCCCGAAAAGTGCAATGACGCTTACACCCAAAACTTGACTAAATTTCATTGCCCAGCGCCTCCAGCGCCGCCCCAACCTATGGCTGCGCCGCCACGCTTTCAACGCCAAACGAACGCACTAACCGGACTTTAAGGTAGGTAACTTTTCATTCGTTGCGTGTCGGTAACAGTTCCGCTGATGATCTCACACCAAGATTGCCGCAAGGTTACAGATTCGCGACAGATTCAGAACACGAAGGCCGGCGCCGCCGCAAAACTCCCCAGAACCGGAATGCTGGCGTTGAAGCTGGGCATCGGCGCCACATCATTGCCGGTCTTGACGTAGAGATTGGCCACAGCCGCGTTCCCGGCCCCCAGCACCGCCACCAGTCGCCCGCCATCGCGCAATTGGGCGAGCAGCGCCGGCGGCACCACGTCCACCGCCCCCTCGAGAATGATCGCATCGAACGGCGCTTCCCTGGGCACGCCGTTTTCGATCGGGCCGGCCACGGCCGCGGCGTTTCCGATGTCGAGATCGGCCAGGATATCGTTGGCCCGCCCCGCCAGAACCTCATCGCTTTCCAGCGCCACGACCGCATTGGCCAAAAGCGAAAGCACCGCCGCCGAATACCCGGTCCCACACGCCACATCGAGCACCACGTCCTGGCTGCCGATCTCGGCAAGCTGCACCAGCCGCGCAAAATCGGCCGGCGAGGCCATCGTCCGGTTCGCCGAAAGCGCAATCGGTTCGTCGCTATAGGCAAAGGCCGTGTGCGTATCGGGCACGAACTTTTCGCGCGGAATGCGGTTCATGGCGTCCAGAATGCGCCAGTCGGTGATTCCGCTGGTCCGCAACTGGTTGTCGACCATTGTCCGGCGCGCGCGCGAAAAATCCATAGTCAATCGCCTTCCCTGAGTGCTTTCATTCAGCCCTGTTCTTTGGTCAATAGCGCCGCCCGACAGTCGAAGCAAGGCCCTACCCGCCCAGTTTCGGCGCCGCCCGCACCAGCTGGCGCGTATAGTCTTGCTGCGGATCCTCGAGCACCCTTTCGGTTGCCCCCTCCTCGACGATCCGGCCGCCTTCCATCACCAGCACCCGGTCGGTGATCGCCCGCACCACCTGCAGGTCATGGGCAATAAACAGATAGCTTATCGCCACCCGCTGCGAAATCGCCGCCAGCAGATCGAGCACCTGCGCCCGGATCGACACATCGAGTGCCGACACAGCCTCGTCCAGAACGATCAGCGCCGGCTCGATGACCAGCGCCCGCGCAATGGCAATCCGCT
Source organism: Pelagibacterium nitratireducens (assembly GCF_037044555.1). NCBI lineage: Bacteria > Pseudomonadati > Pseudomonadota > Alphaproteobacteria > Hyphomicrobiales > Devosiaceae > Pelagibacterium > Pelagibacterium nitratireducens. Next base: position 1,929,749 of record NZ_CP146275.1, on the reverse strand, counting down.
GACGCTGTCCGCCCGAAAACGCGTGGATATGCCGATCGGCGGCACTCGCCTCGATCCCCACCGATTCGAGGACCCGCGCCACCAGCGCCTCCCGCTCCGCCCCCTTGGGCGCTTTGTCGCCCAGCAGATGCAACGGCTCGGCCACCAGCCGGCCGACCCTGTGACGCGGATCGAACGAGCCATAGGGGTCCTGAAACACCATCTGCATGTCGCGCAACGTCAGCCGCGCGGCCCGCCCTGCCCGCTCCACCACCCGTCCGGCAAACTCCACCCGGCCCGCATCGAGCGGTTCGAGCCCCAATATCGCCCGCGCCAGCGTCGATTTCCCGCTCCCGCTCTCGCCCACCAGCCCCACGCTCTCGCCCCGGCCAATGGTCAGGCTCACCCCGTCGAGCGCCCGAAACGTCGTCTTCGACCCCATCGAAAGTCCCGACCGCAACCGATAATCCCGTGTCGCCCCCTCGACCCGCAACAGCACCTCGCCAACCGCGCCCCGCACACGGGTTGGCACATGCGTGCTCGCAGCCACGAGCTGTCGGGTGTAGGGAGATTCGGGCGCATCGATCAGCCGCCGCGCCGGCCCCGCCTCCACCACCCTGCCTTGATGAAGCACGGCGATCGTATCGGCCATCTGCGACACCACGGCCAGATCGTGGGTGATAAGCATCAGGGCCATGCCCTCCTCACGCACCAGCCCTGCCAGCAGATCGAGAATTTGCGCCTGCGTCGTCACGTCCAGCGCCGTGGTCGGCTCGTCGGCAATCAACAGCTTGGGCCGCAGAGCAATCGCCATGGCAATCCCCACCCGCTGGCGCTGCCCGCCGGAGAGTTCGTGCGGATAGCGCGAGGGCGAAATCATCGCCCCCGGCAGCCCCACCCGTTCGAGCGTTTCCGCCGCCAGCCCCCGCGCCTCGCTCCGCCCCAGCCCGCGATGCACACGTACCGTTTCGGCCACCTGATCGCCAATGGTCATCAGCGGATTGAGCGCCGTCATCGGCTCCTGAAAGATCATTCCCATGGCCTGCCCGCGCAGACCGTTCATCTCACCTTCGCCTGCGGCAACCAGATCGCGCCCGTCCAACCCGATCTTCCCGGTCAGATTCGCTCCGCCCGGCAACAGCCGCATGATCGACAGCGCCGTCAGCGATTTCCCCGATCCCGATTCGCCCACCAGCCCCAGAACCTTGCCCGCCCCGATCTCGAGCGACACATCTTCGAGAATCCGCGTGCCATCAATCGTCAGCCCCAGCTTTTCAAGTTCAAGAAGGCTCATCGTCCCGCCTTCCCCAATCGCGGATCGAACAGATCCCGCAGCCCGTCGCCAAGCAGGTTCAGTCCCAGCACCGAAAACACGATCGCCAGCCCCGGCACCAGCGCCACATGCGGCGCCAGCGAAATCATCGTCTGCGCCTCGGCCAGCATCCGTCCCCAGCTCGGCAGGGGTGGCTGCGCGCCCAGCCCCACATAGGCCAGCCCCGCCTCGGCCAGTATGGCCAGCGAAAACTGGATCGTGGCCTGAACGATCAGCATGTTGCCGATATTGGGCAGCACATGTTCGAGCGAGATCAGCACCCGGCCCTTGCCCGCCACTCGCGCTGCCATGATGAACTCGCGCTGCCACACGCCCATGCCCGCCCCGCGCGTCAGCCGCGCAAAAACCGGAATGTTGAAAATCCCGATGGCAATGATCGCGTTGATCGCCCCCGGCCCGAACACCGCCGTGATCAGTATGGCGATGATCAGCGCCGGAAACGCGAACACCAAATCGTTGCCGCGCATGATGATGTCGTCGAACGCCGTCCCGGCCCGCGCCGCCGCGGCAAGCCCCAGCGGCACGCCAACCGCCATCCCCAGACCCACGGCCACCAGCGCCACGGCAATCGAGGTCTGCGCGCCCACAAGGATCATCGACACCATGTCGCGCCCGAAATGATCGGTCCCCAGCCAGTGCTCGGGTCCGGGCGGCAGCAGCCGCTCACCAACCGCAATCAGCGTCACGTCATAAGGAGTCCAGAACAGCGAAAGCAGCGCCATCGCCGCCAGAATCGCGGTCAGTACCGCCCCGACACCCAGCCCGACCCTCATCGCGTCCCCCGCCGCAGCCTCGGATCGACCGCCGCATAGGCGATGTCGACGGCAAACGTCACGACGATCACCGCAAACACGAGAATCATCACCACCGAGCGCACGACGATCAAATCGCGCGCCGTGATCGCCTGAAACGCCAGCCGCCCCAGTCCGGGCAGGTAAAAGACATTCTCGATGATGATCGCCCCGGCCAGAAGGAACGAAAACTGCAGCCCCATGATGGTCAGCACCGGGATCAGGGCATTGCGAAATGCATGCCGCCACAGCGCCTGGCTGCGCGTCAGCCCCTTGGCCTGCGCCGTGCGCACATAATCCTCGTCCAGCGTATCGAGCAGGCTCGAGCGCATCACCCGCGCCAGAATCGCCGCCTGCGGCAGCGCCAGCGCGATTGCCGGCAGGGTCAGCGCCATCATCGCCGCGCCCGGATCATCCCAGCCGGGAAACCCGCCCGATGAAAACCAGCGCAGCGTGACCGAAAACAGCAGCACGAGCAGCATGGCGAACCAGAAGTTCGGCAGCGCAATGCCGATCTGGGTCAGACCCATCGTGCCTGCATCAATGGGAGAATTGCGCTTGGTTGCCGCCAGAACGCCCAGCGGTATCCCGATCAGCGTCGCCAGCACCAGCGCATAGACCGCCAACGGAATGGAGACCCACAGCCGCGCCGCGATCAGCTCGATCGCCGGCGTGCGATAGGTGTAGCTGATCCCGAAATCACCACTGGCCATCCCGGCCAGCCAACTCCAGTACCGCACCAGCACCGGCGCATCGAGCCCCAGCTGTGTCCGCAGGGCCGCCAGCGCTTCGGGAGACGCATTGAGCCCAAGCATGAAGCGCGCCGGATCACCCGGCAGCACCTCGAGCACGAAAAAGATCACCACACTGGCCACCAGAAGGCTGATGGCCAGCGAAACGGCGCGGCGCAGAACGAAATTCAGCATCGCGCCGCCCCGATTTGGGTCACCGCGTCCAACGAACCTGCGTCAGATCGGTCGCCTGTGTCGGTGCATTCACCCACAACCCCTCAAGATCGGCATTCTGCACCCCGGCCTTGGCCAGCTGGAAAATATAGGCGTTGACGAAATTCTCCGAGATATTGCGCTGGAGATCGCCCAGCAAGGCGTTGCGCGCTTCCGGCTCGACCGTACGGGTCAATTCGTCCCAAAGCGCCACGAACTCGGGCGCCCCATAACCGAAATAATAGTCCTCGCGGCCATAGATCTCGATATCCATTGGCTCGGTGTGCGAAATGACCGTCAGGTCGAAATCGCCCTCGCCGAATACCTGCTCGAGCCACTGGGCCCATTCCACATTGACGATTTCGGTCTCGATTCCCACGTCCCGCAACTGCGCCGCGATGATCTCCCCGCCACGCCGTGCATAGACCGGCGGCGGCAACGCCAGCGACAGCCGCAATCCGCTCACCCCGGCTTCGATCAGCAATTGCTGCGAGCGCTCGGGATCGTATGCCGACAATTCCGTAAGATCGATATAGGCCGGGTGGTGCGGGGCAAAATGGGTCCCGATCGGTGTGCCATACCCAAACATTGCCCCGTCGATAACCGCCTGCCGGTCGATGGCATGGGCAATCGCTTCGCGCACGAGAACATTATCCAGCGGTTCGCGCCGGTTGTTCATCGCCAGAATCGTTTCGCCCTCGGTGGTCCCCACAACGACCTCGAACCGCGGATCGGCATCGAGTTGCGCCAGCGTCTCGGGCGCGGGAAACACCGGGAATGTATCGACGTCCTCGGCCATCATCGCCGCGAACGCCGCCGTCGGGTCGGAAATGAACCGGAATGTCGCGCGCTCCAGCAGCGCCGGCTCGCCCCAATAGTCCTCATTGCGCACCAGAGTGACGCTATCGCCCTGCCGCCAGTCCTCGAACCGGAACGGTCCCGTCCCAACAGGATCGGTCGCGTTGGTTTCCGCGCTCTCGGGCGCCACGATCACCGCGTCACCCCAGGCCATATTGAAGGGAAAATTGCCGTTCGGCTGGCTTAGCGTCACCGCAACCGTCAGATCGTCACTCGCCTCGACGCTCTCGATATCGGCAAACAGGAATTTCTGCGCGTTGACCGAGTCCTCGGCCCGCGCCCTATCGAGAGAAAACACCACGTCGTCCGCCGTCAGCGCCGATCCATCATGGAAACTCACGCCTTCGGTCAGATGGAAGGTATAGGTCAGCCCGTTCTCGGACACGTCCCAGCTTTGCGCCAGCGCGGGCAGAATATCGCCGTCCGGCCCGAATCGGGTCAGCCCTTCGAACAGATTTGCGTACACCACCTCGTCGATCGCCGCCGCCGCGTTCGATGTCGGGTCCATATGCGGCGGTTCGAGCACAAGCCCGACGACGATATCGCTCCGCTGCGCCAGCGCAGGCGCTGCCGCCAGAGCCGCAAACGCAAAAAGCACTGCCATACGAATGACTTGGCGCATCCTTCCTTTTCCTTCCCTTATGGGTACGTGCTGCCTAATATGCGGCAGGCCCCGCCCCTTTCACCCATAGTGCGGTTGGCGCGGATCGGCAACACTGGCCACCCGATGTGGAACATTGTGTACCGATTGGACATTGTCCTTGCATTCGCCATACTTATATTGGCATCGATTGCCTAACGATCACGAGGGTTTGCTATGGCCCACAATGAAAATTCATTTCTTGACCGCCTGCGCATCCGGCGCGCCGAGGCCGCATTGACAGCGACCGAACCCGTGTGGGTCGAAAACCTGCGCGATTTCGGGCTGATGGCGTCCGGCGTCTATCAGGATCTGCGCGGAGACACCCGCGAAAGCCTCATGCACTTCCGCCGCTGGCTGAAAGCAGGCTTTCGCAAATTCGGCAGCCGCGACGAGCGGTAGCCCATATTCTTTAGTGCCTTGATTGAATTGGCCGGGATCGTTTCCCGGCCTTTTTCGTTCTGCGAGTGCACCTTGCGGGGGCAAATTCCACAGCATCGAGGAGATACCATGCCGATAGTCAAAACCAGCCTTGGCGGGCTCGCACTTGCCACGTCCATCATCCTGGCGGGCTGTTCGACCACCGTCACCCCACCCGATACGTCAATGCCGCCGCCTCTCGATTGCGGTGCCCAGGCCCTTTCGGGCAAGATCGGTCAACCGGTCATCGGCAGCACAGCCCAGGATGTTCGCATCGACGGCCAGGCCGTCAACAGCGCCGGCACCGTCCGCGTCATCGCCCCGGGCATGGCCGTCACCCAGGATTTCCGTCCTGACCGCCTCAATCTCGAAGTGAACGACTCGGGCAATCTCGTCCGCGCCTATTGTGGCTGACATCGGCAGACGATCGGACCGGCCGGGCGCCAGGAGTGCCCGGCCCCTCCTGTGACCTTATGGCAACTTTGTGATGCCCGCGGGCAAGCCCCAATGAACCGAGGGCCGCTCTGCCGCATTTCCCTCTCGATTTGAGGAGTCCATAATGCGTCAGATTGTTTTTGCTCTATCCTTCGCCCTTTTCAGCGCATCCAGCGCCCACGCCATCGAATGTCTCAACGGCCAGTCCGGCGATATTCTCAGTCTCGAAAGCTGGGAGCTGCTCGACAGGGACAATGAGGCCGAAAAGACCATCAACATCGCCCTCCACCACAGCGGGCCCGTCGGCATCCGCCTGATCGACGCAACCGTGCGCTTCGAGGATGTCCTGGGAGAGCGAATCGGCGAATTTCCGCTCGAACGCGCCGACGGCATCGGCGCCGGGCAGGACCATATCCTGAACGCCGTCGTCGCCGGCACGATTCTCGAGCGCCTGGAAAATCTTCACCCCGACGACGTCATCGGCATCGCCTGCGTCAGTGCATTGGTCTACGAGGACGGAACGCTGCAGGATTTCTCTGATTAGAGCGTATCCAGCAAAAGTGGAAACGGTTTTGCGGTTCGGACACGCGACAAAACAGGGGTTTGGAGCCAAGGATTTGATTCAATCAAATCCTGAACGGCTCTGGGACGCGAGAAATTCTTCCGCCTACAAAAAAGGAGCATCCGCCCGGAATTTCCGAACGAATGCTCACAGCCGAGCCGCATGACAAATTTGGGGGCTCGCTAGCGACTCGAACCATCGGTAACATGTTCGTGAATTGGGGCGACAGCGCGGCCACGAAAAGGCAATTCCAAGGTCGCGCAAACTTGGTGGCACCGAACGCACAAGTCCATGCATTCTGGCGGTGAAATACCGCCAATGTTGACGCAATGTTTTTGGAGAAAGTGGCGGGAGTGACGGGACTCGAACCCGCGACCTCCGGCGTGACAGGCCGGCGCTCTAACCAACTGAGCTACACCCCCTTGTGACCCCGAAGCGCTTCGGCCCCGGCAAGGTGGGCTTCGTTTAACGGGGTCCCCGAACCAAGTCAAGCGACTTGCCACCCCCTTTTGTGAAGAATTTTTGATCCGCGCCCAAACCACCCCAAAACCCCATCGCCAACGCAGCTGAATTCCCCGCAAAACCTTGATTTTTCTATCGGCTTTTCATCCGGCCCGCACCTGTCACAAGTGGCCGTCTCCTGATAAAATCCAATGTGGAAATCGGCTGGAGCGCAATCGCGACCCGGCGGGCGCAAAGCGGAGAGCGCAGACCTTTCCAGCGTGATCGCACGCCAAAACAAAGACTTAGAGCCCCCACCCGATTCAATCGGGCTGGAGTGGGTTCTGGAAGGAAATTTCATGCCCGAACGGATCGAAATCACCTCGACCCTGTCAATTCCACTCTCGGAGATCGAGTTGAACTTCGTGCGCAGTTCCGGTCCCGGCGGCCAGAACGTCAACAAGGTCGCGACAGCCGTTCAATTGCGCTTCGACGCCGCCTCCTCCCCGTCGCTCCCTGATGGTGTGCGCAGCCGCCTCATCGGGCAGGCCGGCTCCCGGGCAACCAAAGACGGCGTTATCATCCTCACCGCCGACCGGCACCGCACCCAGCCGCTCAATCGCGAGGACGCCCTCAACCGCCTTGCCGAGATGATCCGCGCCGCGACCTACGTCCCGCGCAAACGCCGCGCCACAAAGCCCACCCTGGCCTCCAAGCGCCGTCGCCTGGACGCCAAGACCCGCCGTGGCGCCATCAAGAGCCTGCGCGGCAGCAAACCTGGTTTTGACTGATTGCCGCCACCTTACCCTTTCCGGGCTCAGGTGCCAGGCTTGGGTGGCAATGTATCGCGGGCCCCATATTGCGAAAAAACCTGCCGCCCCTTTTGTCTGGCATCAGCCAGCCACAGTTTCTTTCGCGCGTCGTGGGGCTCGAGATGACGATACTTGCCACCGGAAAATTTCGGCCAGTCGAGCGCTAGGCCGCACCGGACCAACTCGGCCGCCAGATCGCGTCCATCGGGCAAAAAACACTGCGCCACCAGGCGATCATAAGAAAGCTCTGGAGTGATCCGGGCGGTAATTGTCTGCCCCTTGCACAACTCCACAAGCGCCCATTTCGACTTTTGCCCCCAGGGATGCTCAAGCTCGGGCGCATCTATTCCCGCCAGCCGGATGCGGGTCTTGTTGATAACGATGGTATCGCCATCGATCACCCAACAGCGCCCGCTGATAATGCCCGATGGCCAGCCGACAACCGGCTCGATCCGGGCTGGCCGAACTGTTCTGAACTCAGCCCTGGCTGAAGATGTGCCAGGAGTGAACAGGAACGCGATAACGCGGCGCCAGAACCCCATAACCTCACACTGTCCCTCGGATCCTCCGTCTCAACTTGACGGCTTGAGCCCGGAGGCGCAAGGCGCGGCCCCTGGTACACCTAACCAAACTTTGCACTGAAAAGGAAAATGGTGGGCGATGACAGGCTCGAACTGCCGACATCCTCGGTGTAAACGAGGCGCTCTACCAACTGAGCTAATCGCCCTTGCCCGCTTGTCAACGGAACCAACCGGGTCTTGGTTGCCCCGGTTGCGCAAATGCCGCGCCTGATTAGGCGCAAACCCCCTTCCCGTCAATAGCGGGAAAGCCATGGGGGCCGGAAACGGAAAGACCCCGGACAGATGTCCGGGGCCAAACCATACTGAAGCCGAAATGGCTTAGTTCAGCGCGTCCTTGAGGCCCTTGCCGGCCTTGAACTTGGGCTGGGTCGAAGCCGGAATGTCGATTTCCGCGCCGGTGGCCGGGTTGCGGCCTTTGGTGGCCTTGCGCTGGGTTGCAGCGAAAGTGCCGAAACCGACGAGGCGAACTTCGTCTCCACCCTTCAGAGCGGCGGTGATGGCTTCGAAAACAGCATCAACCGCTGCTGCCGCCTGGGCCTTGGTGAGATCAGCCTTTTCGGCGACAGCCGCGCTCAGATCGTTCTTGTTCATAGCGTTTCCTCACAATGATGTGCCCATCCTAACGGGACGAGCGGAAGCGGCTTCACCCTTTTACGATTCCGGGCCAAAAGCAAGGAAAACTGCCAGATTCTCGGCGTTTTCGGCCGCAAAACGGGGGAAAATGCAGGACCTTGTCAGCAATGTGGCAAGTGCCTCGCGCGATTGTTAACACATCATAGTCGAAAAGCGCTGCCAGCGCCGGTTTGCGGGCCCTTTGAGCCGAATCACCTGCCCATTGCCTTGGCGGGTCCCCCAACGAAAAAGCGGCGCCTTGTTCAAGGCGCCGCTTCAACGGTTCGATTGGCGCTCTGCCTAGTGCGGCAGAGCAGCCCCTGTGTCGTCGCCTTCTACAGCCGGTACCGGCTTGGTGTCATCCTCGAAGGTCCACTCGATGGCCTGGGGCATCTCGACCAGCGCATGCTCGAGCACTTCGCCCATCCGGCTCACCGGCACGATCTCCAGGCCCTCCTTGACGTTGTCAGGAATGTCCTTGAGGTCGCGCACGTTCTCCTCGGGGATCAGCACCTTGGTAATACCGCCCCGCAGAGCCGCCAAAAGCTTCTCCTTGAGCCCACCGATCGGCAGCACCCGGCCGCGCAGCGTGATCTCGCCGGTCATGGCAACATCGTGGCGCACGGGAATGCCCGTCATCACCGACACGATGGCCGTGGCCATGCCGATACCCGCAGACGGTCCATCCTTGGGCGTTGCCCCTTCGGGCACGTGCACGTGGATATCGCGCTTATCGAACAGCGGCGGCTTGATGCCGTATTCGAGCGCCCGGGCCCGCACATAAGTCGCGGCTGCCGAGATCGACTCCTTCATGACGTCCTTGAGATTGCCCGTCACGGTCATCTTGCCCTTGCCCGGGCTCATGATGCCTTCGATGGTCAACAGCTCGCCACCGACCGAAGTCCAGGCCAGACCGGTCACCACGCCGACCTGAGGCTCGGCATCGATTTCACCGTAACGGAAGCGCGGCGCGCCAAGATATTCCTCGACCAGCTCGGGAGTAACGACAATCTTCTTCTTGCCCGTGAGCAGAATATCCTTGACCGACTTGCGCATCAGATTGGCAATCTCGCGCTTGAGATTACGCACGCCCGCTTCGCGGGTGTAGCGCCGCGTCAGAAGCTGGAGAGACTCATCGGTCAGCTCGAACTCTTCGGCCTTCAGCCCATGTTCCTTGAGGGTTTCGGGCATCAGGTGACGGCGGGAAATTTCCCACTTTTCCTCGTCCGTGTACCCGGACAACCGGATGATCTCCATACGGTCGAGCAGTGGCCCTGGAATGTTGAGCGTATTGGCCGTCGTCACGAACATCACGTCCGAGAGGTCGAAATCGACCTCGAGGTAATGGTCGTTGAACGTCGAGTTCTGTTCCGGATCGAGCACTTCGAGCAATGCCGAAGAGGGGTCGCCCCGGAAATCCTGGCCCATCTTGTCGATCTCGTCGAGCAGGAACAGCGGATTGGCTTTCCCGGCTTTCTTGAGCGACTGCACGATCTTGCCGGGCATGGACCCGATATAAGTCCGCCGGTGACCGCGAATTTCCGCTTCGTCCCGCACACCGCCAAGGCTCATGCGCACATATTCACGCCCAGTCGCCTTGGCAATCGAGCGGGCCAGCGAGGTCTTGCCGACACCCGGAGGTCCAACAAGGCACAGGATCGGGCCCTTGAGCTTGCCGGTCCGGCTCTGGACCGCAAGATACTCGATGATGCGTTCCTTGACCTTGTCGAGACCGTAGTGATCACCCTCGAGCACGTCCTCGGCATATTTGAGGTCGCGCTTGACCTTGGACTTCTTGCCCCAAGGCAGGTTCAGCATCCAGTCGAGATAATTGCGAACGACCGTGGCTTCCGCCGACATCGGGCTCATCTGCTTGAGCTTTTTCATTTCCGCGTCGGCCTTCTGCCGCGCTTCCTTGGAAAGCTTGGTCTTGGCGAGCCGGTCCTCGAGCTCCTGGAGCTCATTGGTGCCATCTTCGCCATCACCCAGTTCGCGCTGGATCGCCTTCATCTGCTCGTTGAGATAGTACTCGCGCTGGGTCTTTTCCATCTGGCGCTTGACCCGGCTCCGGATACGCCGCTCGACCTGTAGAACGCCGATCTCGCCTTCCATAAGCCCCAGAACGCGTTCAAGGCGCTCGGTAACCGATGGGGTCGCCAGAATGTCCTGCTTGTCCTGGATCTTGACCGCCAGATGGCTGGCAATCGTATCGGCGAGCTTGGAATGCTCTTCGATCTGGGTGACCGCTGCGACGACCTCCGACGAGATCTTCTTGTTGAGCTTGACGTAGTTCTCGAACTCGGTGACGGCCGACCGCGCAAGCGCCTCGGCCTCAACGGCATCGTGCCCTTCGACGGGCAGGGCCTCGGCCTGTGCCTCGAAATAGGTTTCAGTCTGCACATAGTTTTCGATCTTGGCCCGATGCAGCCCCTCGACCAGAACCTTTACGGTGCCATCGGGCAGCTTGAGCAGTTGCAGCACCGACGCGATCGTGCCGATCTCGTAGATGCCGTCGGGCTCGGGATCGTCTTCCTGGGCATTTTTCTGGGTAACCACCAGAATATGCTTGTCCTCGCGCATCACCTCTTCAAGCGCGCGCACGGATTTCTCGCGTCCAACAAACAGGGGCACGATCATCGATGGAAACACCACGATGTCGCGCAGCGGCAGGACGGGGTACACCTTTTCGCGGTCGAACTCGACTGCGGATGTTTCGGTGTCGGACATGGACTATCCTTTCGTCGTTGCCGGACAGGGAGGATGGTTCCCGGCAACTTGTAATGTGTTGCGCTCCAGTGTGCGCCTCACCCGTTAGGGATTGGCTAACCGAAACGACTCTTCGCCCACTAAGATAGGGCAATAGCGCCGCTCTACAAGCGTGACGACACAATTTCCCGTACGCATATCAAAATGGCCGGCATGCGCAGGCGGCATGGCACCTCACTCACCGGCCACAAATGCGCAATAGGACGCACGGCGGCTACAGCAGCGCGTCGTAATTGCTCTCGCAAAGCTCGAGCTGAGCCAGAAAGCTCTCATCGTCTTCCATGGTCAGATCGTAAGCGCCCGCATCGAACACAGACCAGATTTCGTCGACCTCCTCCTGCCGAAACCCATGATCCTCCAAAAGGACCGTATCGATATCGGCCCCCAGGTCGAACGCCAGATCCTCGTAGTGCATCATGTCGTCGCTGCCGTCGTCGTAATAATAGGATTCCTCGAAAAACAGCGCGCTGCACCAGATCGCCTGAACCAGACTCTTGGGCAGGTCCTGGACCAGCTTGGTCTGCGGCTGGGCAGCGGCACCTCCGGCGACGGCAAGCCCGAGGACAAGCGATATTGGAAATACATATCCCGAAAATTTCATAAGCTCCGTCCCCTGTCTTGGTTGGCGTGCCGACCACGCGCCGACCATAGCAAGCCCCACGCCTGTCCGTAAACGCCACCCCCAGCCAATTCTTGAGCGAAAGATTCGGTAGCCAAACCGGCCAAAGCAAAGGGCCCGGATCAACCGATCCGAGCCCTTTGTACTTCATTCAGGCTGCCTGTCGGTCAGGCGCCCGACTTCATGTCTTCCTTGGCGCGCTCTGCGTAGATGTAGAGCGGGCGCACGTCCTTGTTGTCCACGACTTCCTGGCTGATGACCACTTCCTCGACCCCTTCGAGCGAAGGCAGGTCGTACATGGTATCGAGCAGGATGGCCTCGAGGATCGAACGCAGGCCGCGCGCACCTGTCTTGCGGGCGATGGCCTGACGGGCAACCGCCTTTAGAGCGTCCTCGTGGAAGGTCAGTTGCACGTCTTCCATCTCGAACAGACGTGCGTACTGGCGAACCAGGGCGTTCTTGGGTTCGGACAGGATCTGGACCAGCGCATCCTCATCGAGATCCTCAAGCGTCGCAATCACCGGCAGACGGCCGATGAACTCCGGAATCAGCCCGAAACGGACCATATCCTCGGGCTCGACTTCGGCAAGCACGTCACCGACCCGACGGTCGTTGGGGTCCTTGACCGCGGCGGTAAATCCGATCGAGGAGTTTTCGCCCCGCGCCGCGATGACCTTTTCAAGTCCGGCAAAGGCACCGCCGCAGATGAACAGGATATTGGTCGTGTCCACCTGCAGGAATTCCTGCTGCGGATGCTTGCGGCCACCCTGGGGCGGAACCGAAGCCACTGTGCCTTCCATGATCTTGAGCAGCGCCTGCTGTACGCCCTCACCCGATACGTCACGGGTAATGGAAGGATTGTCCGATTTGCGCGAAATCTTGTCGACTTCGTCGATATAGACAATCCCGCGCTGCGCCTTGTCGACATTGTAGTCGGCGGCCTGCAACAGCTTGAGAATGATGTTTTCAACATCCTCGCCCACATAACCGGCTTCGGTCAGGGTCGTGGCGTCTGCCATTGTGAACGGAACGTCGAGAATGCGCGCCAGCGTCTGGGCCAGCAGCGTCTTGCCGCAACCGGTCGGACCGATCAGGAGGATATTGGACTTGGAAAGCTCCACATCCTGATTCTTGGTCGCGTGGTGCAGGCGCTTGTAGTGGTTGTGAACGGCCACCGAGAGCACGCGCTTGGCGCGCCGCTGGCCGATAACGTAATCGTCGAGCACTTTGCAGATATCGGCCGGGCTCGGCACACCATCTGCGGACTTGACCATCGAGGTTTTCGATTCCTCGCGGATGATGTCCATGCACAACTCAACGCATTCATCGCAGATGAATACGGTGGGTCCGGCGATCAGCTTGCGAACTTCGTGTTGGGACTTCCCGCAGAACGAGCAGTACAGCGTGTTCTTGGAGGAATCTCCGCTCGAATTTTCCTTGGACATCTAGCAACTCCAGAAGCGTTGCAAACGCTTGGTTCAGTTTCGCCGATTTGAGAACGCTACCCGACGACGCATGAACAATTTCTCACTGTGACCATAAAGATCGTTCCGTCGGGGCGCAATCGGCACGGGCGCTTTCTCCAGCGCCCGTTGCGTGCGGTATATAATCGAGGTTTACGCTCCACCTTCCGGCACGGCCCGCTTATCGTGAACGTGGTCGATAAGGCCGAGTTCCTTGGCCTCTTGCGGCGAAAGGAACTTGTCGCGCTCGAGAAGGTCTTCCACCTGCTGATATTCGAGCCCGGAATGCTTCACGTAGATTTCATTGAGCCGGCGCTTCAGATTCTCGGCCTCGCGGGCGTGAATCATGATGTCGGTCACCTGGCCCTGATAGCCGCCCGAGGGCTGGTGCACCATCACACGGGCATTGGGCAGAGCGCCGCGCATGTCCTTTTCGCCGGCGGTCAGGAGCAGCGATCCCATCGACGCCGCCTGGCCCATGCACAGGGTCTGAACCTTGGGACGGATAAACTGCATCGTGTCGTAGATCGACAGCCCCGCTGTCACCACCCCGCCAGGCGAGTTGATGTACATGGCGATTTCCTTTTTCGGATTTTCCGATTCGAGGAAAAGAAGCTGTGCGACGATCACCGAGGCCATATTGTCCTCGACGACGCCGGTCACGAAAATGATGCGCTCGCGCAAAAGGCGCGAATAGATATCGAAGGCGCGTTCGCCGCGATTGGACTGCTCGACCACCATCGGCACGAGCGTGTTCATGTATAGATCGACGGGATCTCGCATGTTTTAGGTAACTCCCCCGGAGAAAAGGATTCGGCTTGTCGGCCAGATAGCAAGCGATTGCTGCTTAAAGGACGGTTAAGCGTCACATAGGCTTGGCCGCGTTCAACTTCAATAGCAAGCCCAAGCATGGCCCTATTGTGGCGCATGCTTAACGCTCCCGGCCTGTCCACACGGTCAGACAAAGCTGGTGGCCACGCCCTTCTTGCGGAAATACGCCTGCATCAGCTTGCGGCCCTGCCGATTGGGCTGGGCCAGCTTGGAGGTTTCGAACACCGCTTCCTTGGCGCCTTCGCGCGCCATCGCGCTCTTGAGCGTTGCGATATGGAGATCGAGATCCTCATTGTCATTTTCAAGCGAAGTATAGATGGCCTCGATGGCCTGCGAAACTGTGATGTCGCTCACGATAACTGGTCTCCAGAATGGTCCGGCCCATACCTAAAGAATTTCTGGGCATGGGCAAGACCTGACCATAGGCATGAAGAATTTGCTGCAATAGGCTAGCACAAAAGCAAGAAGGACTCCCGACCGATGGCAGCCATACTCCAGGTCCGGCCGATCACCGACGTCCCCGCCGATCGTTGCGCCAGCGCCCGCCCCTCCGATCCCGCCTTCTACCAGAACCCCTATCCGTTCTACGCAGCGCGCCACGCTACACGTCCGGCATTCTTCTGGACTGAATACGGCCATTGGTGCTTTGCCGATTTCCCATCGGTCAGCGCGCTTCTGCGCGACCGGCGATTCGGCCGCGACATTCTCCACGTCGCCACGCGCGAAGAAATCGGCCTGCCGCAGCCCCAGCCCCACACCGCCGATTTCGACCTCACCGAAAAATATTCGCTACTCAATCTCGAACCGCCCGCCCATTCGCGCCTGCGCACGCTGGTCAACCGCGCTTTCGTCTCCCGGCAGGTCGAATTGCTCCGCCCCCGCATCGCCAATCTTGTCCATTCCATCATCGATAGCTTTGAGGATCAGGGCAGCGTCGAGTTGATTAAGGCCTTCGCCGCCCCCATTCCGGCCATCGTCATCGCCGAAATGATCGGTCTCCCCTCGCAAATGGCGCCCCAGTTGCTCGACTGGTCCAACCGCATGGTCAAGATGTATATGTTTGATGTCAGCCACGATATCGAACGCGACGCCAACCGCGCAGCCGCCGAATTCACCGCCTATCTGCGCACAGTCATCGCCGAGCGCCGCAAGCTGCCCCGCGAGGATTTGCTCAGCCACATGATTGCCGCCGAGCAGGGTGGTGAACGCCTGAGCGAAGACGAAATGCTCTCGACCGCCATTCTGCTGCTCAACGCCGGGCACGAAGCGACCGTCCACACCACCGGCAATGCCGTCAAAGCCATCCTTGAAAGCGGCTATGATCCGCGCATGCTGTTTGCAGATGACGCAGCGACCGCCGCCACAGTCGAGGAAGCGCTGCGGTTCGATGCGCCATTGCACATGTTCACCCGCTACGCTCTCGAAGACCTCGACTACGACGGCATTCCATTGCGAAAGGGCGATGTGATCGGCCTGATGCTCGGCGCCGCCAACCGCGACCCGAACCGCTTCACAAACCCCAACACCTTCGACCCTTTACGCACAGATGGCGCCAATGTCAGCTTCGGCGCCGGCATCCATTTCTGCATCGGCGCGCCCCTGGCCCGCCTCGAAATGCAGATCGCGCTGCGCACCCTTTTCGAGCGCCTGCCCAGGCTTCACCTCTCGGCACCACCCCGCTACGCCGATGTCTATCATTTCCACGGATTGGAGCGGCTCGACGTGAGCTGGTAGGAACGCCCCGGACCTCGCCGTTAAGGCCCCGCCACGGACAAATCGGCCAACACTTCGGGAATCAGGCCCGGCAAATCGTCGGCCACCATCCCCGGCTTGCCAAAACGCTGCGCTGCCCGCCCATGGAGATAAGCACCCGCGCAAGCAGCCTCAAAGCTGCCCATGCCCTGGGCAAGCAACCCTCCGATCAATCCCGACAGCACATCGCCCGCGCCCGCGGTGGCGAGGATCGGCGTACCGGTGGTGTTGATAACGGCGCGCCCCTCGGGATGGCCAATCACCGTATCCGAACCCTTGAGCAGCACGATTGCGCCAGAGCGCCGGGCCGCCGCGATCGCCATGTCCGTCTTGGCGCCGTCGATCTCACCGAACAACCTGTTGAATTCCCCTGCATGGGGCGTAAGGACCACGCTTTCCGACTCACGTTTGCCGATGGCCGAAAACAGGATGTTCGGCTGGTCGGCAAAACTCGTCAGTGCGTCGGCGTCCAACACCAGCCGCGCCTGGCTCTCGAGAGCCGCCAGCACCATCTGCCGCGTTGCCTCCCCGATACCTGTCCCCGGTCCAATGACCAGCGCGTTCTTGCGCGTATCCTCAAGCAACCGTGCCAGCCCCGCGCCATCATCAACTTCGGCGAGCATGATTGCCGTCACATGGGCTGCGTGCACGAGCAGCGCTTCCCGCTCTCCGGCGATCGTTACCAGGCCCGCCCCACTTCGCGCAGCGCCGAGCGCCGACAGCCGGGCCGCCCCGGTGTGCAGCGCGCCGCCCGAAACCACGACGCAATGACCCGCATCGAATTTGTGCCCCTCTGCTGCGCGCGCGGGCAGCGTCCAGAGCCGCGGATCGTTCTCGTAAAGGCGTATGTCGATCTCTAAAAGCACTGCGTCTGGAATTCCGATATCGGCCAGCAGCACTTCACCGCATAACCCGCCGCCCGGCAACAGCAAATGGCCCGGTTTGTGACGGAAGAAGGTGACCGTGAGGGCGGCTCGCACGGCCGTGCCGCGCACCGCTCCTGTTTCCCCATCGACCCCGCTGGGGATGTCGACAGCCACCACTTTTGCCGCGCTTTCATTGATTGCTTCGACAAGATCGGCCATCTCGCCCTCGACGTCGCGCGACAGACCCGCCCCCAGCAGGGCATCGACGATGATTCCGAAGTCCGGGCACATTCCCGGGGCCGCCGTTTCGATGGCGCCACCCCACATCCGGGCCATCATCGCCGCGTCGCCGTCGAGATCGCTCTTGGTGCAGGTCAGCCCCAGCCGCACCGGCCAGCCACGCTCGGACAGCAGACGCGCCACGACAAACCCGTCGCCGCCATTGTTGCCTGGCCCGCAAAGAACCAGAACCGGCTGCAGCACAAACCTGCGGCTCACCTCATAGGCAACCGCCTGCCCCGCATTTTCCATCAAACTGAGCGAATTGACGCCGCTTTCGATCGCCAGCCTGTCGGCCATGGCCATCTGTTTTGGGGTTAGCAGGTCCTGCACCATCAACTCCGGTCACAATCGGCAGCACCATCCCCCGACACGGCCTGCAATCACAAACAAATAGGGCCCCGCAAAGGTTGCGGAGCCCTATTCAAATAGCGAGTTCTGTGTCGATAACGTGGCCGTTGCCTATCGCTCCACAGAGCTTTAGTGATCGTGATCGCTGTCGATCCGGAGTGCTGCCAGGAAAAGTGGGTCCCACTTTTCCGGTTCAGCAGCGCGACCACAAGGAAACGATGTCGTCAGTGATCGTGATCGCTGTCGATATCGAATCCGTCTTCGCCCTCGCGGACCAGCTTGACCAGTTCTTCGCGGCTGGTCTTCTTGTCCTTGACGTCGGCCAGTTCGACAACGAAATCGACGACCTTGTTTTCAAAGATCGGCGCACGCAGACCGGCAAGAGCGTTGGGGTTCTTGCGGTAATAATCGTAGACCTGCTGTTCCTGGCCGGGGAAGCGCCGCACTTCGGCAATCAGCGCCTGCTGGTGCTCTTCGTCCGACACGGTGATCTCGTTGACATTGCCGATCTCGGCGACGACCAGCCCCAGACGCACGCGGCGCTCGGCGATCTTGCGATAGTCTTCCTGCGCCTTTTCCTCGGTCGTGCCTTCCGATTCGAAGGTCTTGCCGTGGTGCTCGACTTCGTGCTTGACGCGATTCCAGATCGCATCGAACTCGGATTCGACCAGCTTGGCCGGCACGTCGAACTTGTGGCCCTCGTCGAGCGCGTCGAGAACGAGGCGCTTGAGCCGCTGCTGCGACAGGCTCTTGTTCTGGCTTTCGATCTGCTCGCGGATCGCCGTCTTCAGCGCCGCGAGGTCTTCGAGACCCAACGTCTTGGCGAACTCGTCATTGAGTTCCACATCGGCCTTGGGGCCATCCACATGGAGCACATTGACGTCGAACTCGGCCTCTTTCCCGGCCAGTTCAGCGTTCTGGTAATCTTCGGGGAACGTGACCTTGATGGTCTTGTTGCCGCCTTTCTTGACGCCAATCAGACCCTCTTCAAAACCGGGAATGAACTGGCCGGACCCCACCGTCAGGTGGGTATGCTCGGCCGAACCACCTTCAAAGGGCTCACCGTCGATCTTGCCGACGAACGAGAGACCGACACGGTCGCCGTCTTCGACAACACCATCGTCACCCTTGTCTTCATACTGGCGGTTCTGCTTGAAGAACTTTTCGACTTCCTCGTCGACTTCCTCGTCGGTCACTTCAACAACCGGCCGTTCGAGCGCGATGGTCTTGAAATCCATCAGCGAAACGGGGGGAAGCACTTCGTAGGAAACCGAAAATGCCAGATCGCCTTCACCATCCAGCACGCGGTTGATGAGGGCCTGATCTTCGCTCAGGTCGATTTCGGGCTGGGTCGCGGCCTTTTCCGAGCGCTCCTCGAGTGTCTTGGAAACGGTCTCGTTGATCGAATCCTGCAGCACTTCGCTCATCAGCGAGCGGCCATAGACCTTTTTCAGATGCGCGGTCGGCACCTTGCCGGGGCGGAAGCCCTTGATCTGCACCTTGCCCCGAACCTCGTCGAGCTTTTCGTCGAGTTTCGATGCGAGCGCCGTCGCCGGAATGGTCACATCGAGCTTGCGGCGCAGCCCTTCGTTCAGAGTTTCAGTTACGTTCATTTTGCGTATCGATCCCGTATTTTCGTAAATCGTGTTGGAAGCCGGCGCAGAATTTGGTGCGGGTGAGAGGAGTCGAACCTCCACGCCTTGCGGCGCTGGAACCTAAATCCAGTGCGTCTGCCAGTTCCGCCACACCCGCGCATCTCGTACGCCCGGCGTCGAGTTGGCACGCGTCCTAGCCCAACTTCTCATTGCAGTCAAAGCCTCATTGGTTCGGGGCCCGCGTTCCCCTGCGTTTGCGTGCCACGCCATCCTGTTCCATGATGCGTCCAAACGGCATCGCGCCATCAGCATCGGAAATGCTCATTATATAGGCATATTGCCCATATTTTGACCGATAGCCATACAGAAGACATAACAAAACGGTTTCGTTTATCCATACAACCCTTTGTTTTCGCAGCACTGAAGTCGCAAAAATCCCGATTGGCACACCCCATGCATTCAATGGGCCAACCGGTCCCGAACACGAGGAGACGTGGACATGAAAAAGATTGAGGCCATCGTCAAACCCTTCAAGCTCGATGAGGTCAAAGAGGCCCTTCAGGAAGTTGGGTTGCAAGGCATCACAGTGACGGAGGCCAAGGGATTCGGTCGTCAGAAGGGCCATACCGAGCTCTACCGGGGCGCCGAATACGTCGTCGATTTCCTGCCCAAGGTCAAAGTCGAGGTCGTTGTACCGGACCAGCTTGCCGACAAGGCGATCGAGGCGATCCGCAACGCGGCGCAGACCGGTCGGATTGGCGACGGCAAGATTTTCGTTTCGACGGTCGAACAGGCCATTCGAATCCGCACGGGCGAAAGCGGAGACGAAGCCCTATAATCGGGCTTCGTGAAACCAAGTCAGGCGCGCGACAAACTCCTCCCGGACGTTTTAAGCGCAGGCATAAACTTCAAACACCAATTTCTGGGGATCTATTATGAGCTCAGCAAACGATCTTATGCAAAAGATCAAGGACGAAGGCATCAAATACGTTGACCTTCGCTTCACCGACCTGCGCGGCAAGCTTCAGCATGTCACCATGGACGCATCGGTTGTCGATGCCGACATGTTCGAAGAAGGCGTCATGTTCGACGGCTCCTCGATCGCTGGCTGGAAGGCCATCAACGAATCCGACATGGTCCTTATGCCCGACAACGATTCGGCCTATGTCGATCCGTTCTTTTCGGCGCCCACCCTGTGCGTGAACTGCGACATTCTCGAGCCGGCGACCTACCAGCCCTACAATCGTGATCCGCGCTCGATCGCCAAGAAGGCCGAGGCCTTCGTCAAGACCTCCGGCGTTGGCGATTTCGTCGGTTTCGGTCCCGAACCCGAATTCTTCCTGTTCGACGATGTGAAATATTCGACCTCGACCTACAAGGTCGGTTTCCAGGTTGATTCCTCCGAACTCGGCTCCAACTCGGACGCCGATTACGAGGGCGGCAACACCGGCCACCACGTCGGACTCAAGAAGGGCTACTTCCCGGTTCCGCCGGTCGATAGCGCCCAGGACATCCGCGGTGAAATGCTCGAAGCGCTTGCCGCGATGGGCGTGGTCGTTGAAAAGCACCACCACGAAGTGGCTTCCGCCCAGCACGAACTCGGCATCAAGTTCGCTCCGATGATCACCGCTGCCGATCACGTCCTGCTCTACAAGTATGGTGTCCAGCAGGTCGCCCAATCCTACGGCAAGACGGCAACCTTCATGCCCAAGCCTGTTTACGGCGACAACGGCTCGGGCATGCACTGCCACCAGTCGATCTGGAAAGACGGCAAGCCGCTCTTCGCCGGCGACGAATATGCTGGCCTGTCGATGGAATGCCTTTACTACATCGGCGGCGTCATCAAGCACGCCAAGGCCATCAACGCCTTCACCAACCCGACCACCAACTCCTACAAGCGTCTGGTGCCGGGCTTCGAGGCCCCCGTGCTGCTGGCCTATTCGGCCCGCAACCGGTCCGCTTCGTGCCGCATCCCCTTCGGTCAGAGCCCGAAGTCCAAGCGCGTCGAAGTCCGCTTCCCCGATCCGCTCGCCAATCCCTATCTCGCCTTCACGGCGCTGCTCATGGCTGGCCTTGACGGCATCAAGAACAAGATCCACCCGGGCGACCCGATGGACAAGGATCTCTACGAGCTGCCCAAGGAAGAGCTCCAGGGCATCCCGACCGTTTCCGCCTCCCTGCGCGAAGCGCTGGACAGCCTTTCGGCCGACCGCGACTTCCTCAAGGCCGGCGGCGTGATGGACGACGACTTCATCGACTCCTACATCGACCTCAAGATGGAAGAAGTGATCAAGTTCGAACACACCCCTCACCCCGTCGAGTACGAGATGTACTACTCGGCCTGAGGGCCACTGTTAATCGCATACGGAAAGGGCTCCTTCGGGAGCCCTTTTTGCTTGGCGCATATGCTGCATGCAGGCTGCAAATTTCCATAGGGGCCGAGGCCGGAACGTGCGATGCTGCGCGGGCGCAAACGATCATGTTTGCGCGCTCAAAGGACAGCGACATGGCCAAAGGTCAGGTGCGGAAAAACCGCGAAGCGAAAAAGCCCAAACAGGTCAAAGAGAAAACCATAGCAGCAGCGCCCTCGCTAAAAGGTGTCGTTCAGCTTGGAGAGCATAAAAAGCCCAAGAAATAACGGACGAGGGATTCCCAGGCCCTGAGGGGCAGAGAAGCACTGCTTTTCGAGTGTTGCCCCTGCCCCCACCTCCCGGTTTGTTGATCGCCATCCTGCCCGCAACGCCGCACAAAAGCCCATCTTGCCCGACACATCGCCCGAACGGATATCCACTCTTGCGCGCGGCCTTCATTCCATGACGATTTCAACCTTCCTTCGCCCCGCCCGGGTTCTGGCCGTGGCCGCTGCCATATCCTTCCCCCTCGCCGCCTGGGCACAGGAAACCACATCCCCCGACCCGCTGACCCCCGTGCTGGAGGCCGCCGGAGACCTCGAACCACTCCGCACCGTCACTGTTTCCCGCGGCGGCGAACTCATCGCCGACCGCGGCTATAACGGTTACACCTCCAGCGATCCCACCAATATCAAATCGGCCTCCAAGGTCATCGTCACCACAATGATCGGCATCGCCATCGACAAGGGCCTGCTCGACGGTCCCGACCAACCGGTCGCCGAACTGCTTGCCGATGATCTGCCTTCCGATCCCGACCCGCGCGTCGACGAGATCACCCTGAGCCACCTCATGTCCATGCAGGCCGGCCTTCAAGCCACGTCCGGCGCCAATTACGGGCGCTGGGTCGCCAGCGCCAATTGGGTGCGCACTGCCCTCGCCCAGCCTTTCGTCGCCGAACCGGGTGGCCCCATGGTCTATTCGACCGGCTCCACCCATCTGCTCTCGGCCATCCTCACCGATGTGGGCGGCGCCTCCACCCGCCAGCTCGCCCGCGAATGGCTCGGCCCCATTGACGGCTTTGCCATAACCGGCTGGCATCAGGACCCCCAGGGCATCTATCTCGGCGGCAACGAGCTTGCCATGACCCCACTCTCACTCCTGGCTTTCGGCGAAATGATCCGCAATGGCGGCGTCACGGAAGATGGCGAACGGATCGTCTCGGAAGACTGGATCGAGCAATCCAGGCAACAGCGCACCACCTCACGCTTTGGCGGACACGGATATGGCTATGGCTGGTTCTTGACCGAATTGGCCGGCCATGACGTCTCTTACGCTTGGGGCTATGGCGGCCAGATGCTCTACATCGTCCCCGATCTCGACCTGACCGTCGTCATGACCTCCGACCCCAACAGCCCGTCGGGCGGCAACGGCCATCGCGATCGCCTTCATGACCTGCTTGCCGATATCATCGGCATTTATGACGCCGGCGCGCAGGAGTAGTCGCCCCGACCACGCCGCTACCTCCCCGGGCGCGTTCACGGAACCGTGATGCCGCATGGCCGTAACCATCTTCGATGTCCCAACGAATGAGTCGTCGGGTGCCAAAAACGGCGCCTTCGATCTCCAAAGGAAGGACATTGCAATGAACCGCAACATAGCCTCAGTCGCTCTCGCCGCATCGCTGGCGACGGCTCTCGGAACCGCGGGCACTGCCCCGGCCATCGCTCAGGACGATATGGTCAAGTGCTACGGCGTCTCGCTTGCCGGTCAGAACGATTGCGCGGCCGGCCCCGGCACCACCTGCGCCGGCACCTCCACCGTCGATTATCAGGGCAACGCCTGGACACTGGTGCCCTCGGGCACATGCGAAAGCATGGAATTACCGGGCGATCGCATGGGCAGCCTCGAAGCGCTCGAACGCGACATCCCCGCCTGAGCCGCACCCATCGGAGCGCGGCACTGTCCGCGCTCCCCTCGCCAAACGACTGGGAGGCCATGATGACCCGCTACAATACGCTCCCCCTGCAAGCCGGCGTGGGCCTGAAGCCCGAGCATTACGGGGAAATTCTCGAAGGCCGTCCGCCGGTCGGCTTTTTCGAAATCCATGCCGAAAACTACATGGGAGATGGCGGCGCGCCGCATCGTTATCTGGCTGCCATCGCCCAGACCTATCCACTTTCCCTACATGGCGTCGGCCTGTCGATCGGCGGGGAGACCGATCTCGACCGCGCCCACCTTGCCCGCCTCAAGCATCTCATCGAGACCTATCGGCCCGCTTCATTTTCCGAACACCTCGCCTGGTCGACCCATGACAGCGCCTATCTCAACGATCTGCTGCCGCTTCCCTACACGGCCCGCACGCTCGATCAGGTTTGCGCTCATGTCGATGACGTCCAGCAAACGCTTGGCGTTGCCATGCTGCTCGAAAATCCATCGACCTATCTTCTGTTCGAGGAAAGCACCATCGACGAGGTCGATTTCCTCGCCGCCATCGCCGAACGGACCGGCTGCGGCCTGCTGCTCGACGTCAACAACGTCATGGTCTCATCGGTCAACCACGGCTGGGACCCCAAAGAGTATATCGATCGCTTTCCCATCGAGTTCGTCGGTGAAATCCATCTCGCCGGCTATGACGAAACGCTCGACAGCGCCGGAGCGCGTCTGCTGATCGACGCCCATGGATCGGCCGTCCGGCCCGACGTCTTCGATCTTTATGTCCATACGCTCGGCCGCACCGGCCCCATCGCCACACTTGTGGAATGGGACAATGACGTGCCCGACTTCCCCACGTTGATGAGCGAAGCCCGTATGGCCCAGGCCGCGCTCGACAAGGCTCTCCCCGGTATGCGGAGCGCGGCACAATGAGCGCGCAGACCCGCTTCGCCCAGGCGGTGCAGGATCCCGCCAGAGCCCTGCCCCAGGGCCTGACCAGCAAGGGCGGGCAGAACGACCCCCTGCGGTTCGCCGTCTATCGCAACAATGTTCACGTCAGCCTCGTGACCGCCTTGACCAAAGGGTTTCCCGTCGTGCGTGCGCTCGTCGGCGAGGAATTTTTCACCGCCATGGCCCGCGTCTTTGTCGGCCAGACCAAACCTTCATCGCCCATGCTGTTCCAATACGGCGAGAACTTCCCCGATTTCATTGCCGAATTTCCGCCGGCAGCCTCCTTCCCTACCTCTCCGATGTCGCCCGGCTCGAATGCGCATGGACCCGCGCGTACCACGCTGCGGACGATCCCGTCCTGACGGTCGATGCGCTCGCCGACCTGCAGCCGTCCGACCTCCTTCAATCCCGCCTTGCCCTGCATCCTGCTTGCGCGCTCGTCACCTCACGCTTTCCCGTCGGCTCGATATGGCACGCGCACCGGCAGACACCGCCCGCCGCGCTCGGGTCGGCCGGCCCCGAGACGGTGTTGATTGCCCGCCCCGGCCTCGACGTCGTCGTAACGGTCTTGCCCCACGAGGACGCCGAATTCGCCCGCGCCATAATGGCCGGCGCCACCGTTGGCGACGCTGCAACGGCATCGGCCAACGATGCGGATTTCGACCTCGGCTCCGCCCTTGTCGGGCTGATCTCGCTGGGCGCCTTCAAGCCTTCGAAAGGGGATAAGGCATGACACTGCGTTCGATAATCGCCAGAAGCGAAGCGCTCATCGCCAGCCTTCCCGCAACCCTGGTACTGCTGGTCTTGCGCATCGCGCTTGCCGTCCCCTTCTTTCGGTCCGGCCTGACCAAATGGGACGCGCCCTTCATGCTCGCGCCGAGCCAGGCGTTCCTGTTCGGACAGGAATTCCGGCTCCATATTCTCGGAGGCGCCTACCCCTACCCGTTCCCCACCCTTGCCGCCTATCTCGCCGCAACCGGTGAAATCGTTCTGCCCATCCTTTTGGTCCTGGGACTGGGCACGCGCTTTGCGGCCTTGGGCATTTTGCTGATGACCGCTGTGATCCAGCTCACCGTCCCCGAAGGGTGGGCGAACTTCCACCTGCCCTGGGCAGCCATGGCTCTGGCCCTCATGGCCTATGGCGCCGGTCGGCTGAGCGTCGATGGCCTGCTTGCCAACCGGACGCCGGAAATGACACCGACAGGCTCACATGGTTGAAGGGCCCGGCGGTGCTGGCCTCGACAATACCAACCGCCCGTCTATGGAGCACGAGCCCCGGAGACTGTTTGCATCGGAGCCGCATACTTGCTCGGCGCAACACCGACAAAGCGGGAAAAGGCAACGCTGAAGGCGCTGGCTGAGCCATAGCCAACGCGTCTGGCGATCTCTTTCATTCCTCCGTCCTTGCGGCGGAGCATGTCCTTGGCCAGGGCCATCCGCCAGGACAGCAAATATTCCATGGGCGCCATGCCCGTCTGCTTTTGGAATCGGTCGAAAAATACCGATCGTGACAGAATGGCTGCCGATGCCAACTCCTCGATCGTCCACGCCTTGGCCGGGTTCTCGTGCATCTGCCGAATTGCCGGACCGAGATGCGGATCGGCAAGGCCCCGCAGCAGACCCGGCGTTTCCAGCCCGGCCGCATCTGATCGTAACGCCTCGATCAACAGCAGCTGCAATTGCCTTTCGAGCACGATTTCCTTTGCGGGCCTGTCAGCTTGGGCTTCCTCGCGGATCATTTGCACAAGGGCGGTCAAGCGCGCCTGCCCCCGCACATGCAGCATGCTCGGCAGGAGCGCGAAAACCAGGGATGTATCGGGAGACCCGAAGTCCAGCCGCCCGATCAAAACCCGCATATTGGGCACGCCGACCGGATCGCCATGACGCGTTTCGTCCCCGAGCTTGGTAACCCGAAGCGGGTCGTCGCCGTCATCGGGGCTCTCGACACTGCTCGACATGGTGAACCGATAAGCAGCTGGAATGAGCACAAAGTCATTCTCCTCAAGTTCGGCGTCCGGCTGCCCATTGATCGCCAGCCGTGCCGATCCTTCCAGTATGACTGCAAAGAACGGTCCTCCGTCGCCCGCCCCGTCCACACGCCAATTGCCCGATCCACTCGCTGCCTTGGAGAAGGGCAAGCTCGGTTGAAGCATGCTGACGATTTCGGCAAGGGGATCGATCAATCGGACGCTCACTAATGCATTTAGGATCCGCCATTATAGTACGTCCCAAACTCGCGGTCCACATAAGTGGCACGAAAACACCGTGAAAGGATCTCCCATGAAAACCGTGCTCATTACCGGCTCCTCGTCCGGCTTCGGTCTGGACACCGCCAGATATTTTCTCGACCGTGGCTGGAAGGTTATAGCGACCATGCGCTCGCCTCAGAGCAACCTTCTCCCCGAGTCGGACCAACTGGTGGTGCTGCCACTCGACGTCACCAGTGACGAGAGCGTTCGCGCTGCCGTCGAAGCGGCGGGGCCAATCGACGTGCTTGTCAACAATGCGGGGATCGGCTGGCTCAATGCCCTTGAAGGCACGCCGATCGATGTTACCCGGTCCCTGTTCGAAACGAATACGTTTGGGACAATGCGCATGATCGACGCCGTCTTGCCCCAGTTTCGGGAAAGAAAAGCTGGACTGATCATCAACGTGACCTCCAGCGTCACGATGAAGCCGCTGCCGCTGCTCTCGGCCTATACTGCCAGCAAGGCCGCCGTTAACGCCTTCACGGAGTCTCTGGCGCTGGAACTGGCTCCCTTTGGAATTGGGGTCAAGATCGTGCTGCCCGGCTCCGCACCCGGCACCAGCTTTGGCAGCACCGCCCTTTCGCGACTGCAGGAAAACGGTGGGTTCCCGGAGGCCTATGCCGATTTCGCCAACGGCATAATCGGGGCCATGCGGACCTCGACCGATCCCAGAACATTGTCTTCAGATGTTGCTGAGGCCATCTGGTACGCGGCAAATGACTCCTCGGCCCCGATGCGCATTCCGGCAGGCGCCGACGCAATTGCGCTGGAAGGCTAGATCAAGACCCGGCCGCTCCACCAAGTCCGATGCAGCCCGCCTCGGTCTGCATCGGACGCGGCACGATCTGCGACCGGCACGGCCCACGATGGAAAACGGTTCGCTTCCTTGTTTGCCGAAATCGTCATGCCAACCGCGATGGATGGCCGAAAAATATAGGCCATAAGACTTTTCATATGATATTTCTTCTTTACCCGGATGGACTCCGCCGCTTCTCGTGCTAACTTTCGAATGTACGTACCATTTCGTACATATGATGAGGAGGATATCCATGTTTCGGTTGAGTAAGATCGCTGCGACCGCGCTGGCGGCGACAATCGTGTTGGCCACCGGTGCCCAGGCCCAGATCGTCAAGACCCCGATCCCGGGCGACCCGGTGGAAACCGGTTCTGGTCAGATAGCAGGCAAGATGCTGGATTCAGGTGTTAAAGCCTATTTCGGCGTGCCCTTTGCAGCACCGCCCCTGCGCGAACTGCGCTGGCAGCCGCCGCAGCCGCATGCGGAATGGGAGGGCGTCTATAATGCCGACCGCTTCGCCCCCGAATGCATGCAGACCTTGCGCAACAGCGACATCAACCACTATTTCGGCGAAGAATCCCTTTCCGAAGACTGTCTTTATCTCAACATATGGGCGCCCGAAGACGCCGAGCCGGGCGACGACCTGCCGGTCGTCGTCTGGATTTACGGTGGTGGCTTCACCGTCGGTTCAACCAACATGGCCAATTATTCCGGCGAACAGCTCGCCCAGCGCGGCGTCGTCTATGTCGCCCTGTCCTACCGCCTTGGCGCCATGGGCTTTATGGCCCACCCCGAGCTCGCCGCTGAAAGCGAAACCGGAACGTCCGGCAATTACGGCCTGATGGATCAGGCTTTCGGTCTGCAATGGATTCAGGACAACATCGAAGCCTTTGGCGGCGATGCCGGCAACGTCACCATCGTCGGCCAGTCCGCCGGTTCCATGTCGCTGAGTGCCCTTCAGGTCAGCCCACTGGCCAATGGCCTGTTCCACAAGATCTTCGGCATGTCCGGCAGCATCGTCAACAGCTTTTCGTCTCCCTATGAGCAGGTCGAAGCGGCCGGCGTTCGAGCCCAGGAACAACTTGAGGCCACTGACATAAACGAGATGCGCGCTGTTTCCGCCGACAAATTTCTCGACCTCGATGGCGTCCGCTTCGGCATCGCCATCGATGGCCACGTTCTGCCCGAGCCGGCATGGACGGCTTTCCAGAACGGCAATTTCACCGACGTGCCCCTGGTCATCGGCTACACCAAGGATGAAACCTTCAACGGACTTGCAGGTGCTCAAGACGCCGACGAGCTGCGCACCAGAGCCCAAGACATGTTCGGCGATGACGCCGAGGAAATCCTGGCCTTCTACGATCTGGAGGCCGGGGATTTCCGCCGTACCGCGGTCGATATCTCACG
This sequence comes from Pelagibacterium nitratireducens, assembly GCF_037044555.1. Lineage (NCBI taxonomy): Bacteria > Pseudomonadati > Pseudomonadota > Alphaproteobacteria > Hyphomicrobiales > Devosiaceae > Pelagibacterium > Pelagibacterium nitratireducens. The sequence continues at coordinate 1,901,133 of NZ_CP146275.1, read as the reverse complement.
CGACACATCCATGGCGAGCGCCGTTCGCGATTGGGCCATCGCCCAGACCACGCACGGCGACAGCCCGGTCTATGCCTATATCTTCAGCCGCACACAGCCCTATGCCGAAGGGGTGACCTTCGCGGATCACGACCCAGCAACGGTCGGCGCTTATCACACCGTCGAGGTGCCTTATTTCCTCGACACACTCGATAGCCTCAACATGTTCCGGCAAACTCGGACATGGACCGATGCCGATCTGCAATTGCGTGACCGCTCGGCTGGCGCCCTCGTCGCCTTCGCCCAGTCCGGCGATCCCAACGTGGATGGCCTCGATTGGCCCGTCTATGCTCCCGATAACGAGCGCCTTGTCGAATTCGATATCGATACCGTCGACACAATCGAATGGCCCAACCACCAAGCCATGCAGATCGTCCACGAGCAGCGCATAAGCCAGTAGCCTGGTCCGGCCCCGCATTTTCGTGCGGGGCCGATTGTTTCAAGCCCCCATCGCGGCAAAGAACCCTTCGGGGTCATCTGCCTCGATGAGCCTTCCCCTTTCGACCACCACAAACCGATTGGAAACGTCCCGCACAAAGGCGCGGTCGTGCGACACCAGCACGCAACTGGCGTCGTGCTCGATGATCTCGGCAGCCAGCGCTTCCTGTCCGGCGATATCGATGTGGTTGGTCGGTTCGTCCAGCAGGTAGAAATTGGGCTCCATCAGGCGCAGCGCCAGCAACCCGAGCCTTGCCCTTTGGCCGTGAGACAGACGCGCACCGGAGGTCCGATGAGCGTCAGGGTCAATTCCGGCCGCCGCAAGCAGGCTCCGCGTCCGCTGATCGCCCTGCCCGAGCGCCGATATGAAATCGAACGGGCTGAGTTTTTCCGGAACGAAATCGAGCGCCTGATCCATGTATCCGACCACAAGGCTTGGCGTCGCCTTGATCCCATCGATGCTCTCTCCACCCATAAGGACGCGCCGCAACAGCCTGACGAGACTGGTTTTTCCCGTTCCGTTACGTCCCAGAAGGACGATTCTATCGCCTTGAAAGATATGCAGTTTCGGGATCGAGAACAGCTTGCGTCCATCGGGCGCCGCCACAGTCAGTTCTTCGATGGACACAAGCACTTTGGCATGCGTTCCACGATTGGACAGCCGGATATCCCCGCTGCGCTCCTTGTGCAGGACCTTGGCCCGCGCCTCGATTTTATCGGCCCGCTCGCGAAGCTGCTTTTGCTTTTTCTGCAGGAGGTCGCTGCCCGAATTGATGCCGATGTTTTTCAGCTTCGCCGATTGCTGGCGTAACTGGCTCGCTTCTTTCAGGTCGCGCTCGCGCTTGGTCGCCTCGCTCGCGTCCTCCTGAGCGAGAGCCTCGCGTGCCCGGCTATAGGGCAAGGGAAAATACCTCGAGACCTCGGGCCGCAAAAACAGCGTGCGGTTGGTTACCGCGTCGAGAAAACTCCGATCGTGGCTCGCCATGATGACCGGCACATCACCGATTCCCATAAGCCACTGTTCCAGAAGAGCAATTTTCTCAAGATCGAGATGGTTGGTCGGCTCGTCGAGCACCAGAATATCGGGATCGGACACCCAGGCCCGCATCAGCAACATCAGCCGCTGCCAGCCCCCGCTCAGCGCCCGCACCTCCAAATTACGGATGCCCTCGGGTGTGGAAAGCGTATCGAGCACCACATCGACCCGCCAGCTTTCACTCTCCAGCGTCTCCGCATCGAGCCCCGTGGCAACAGCATCGAACAGGCTCAAATCAAACAGCTTTTCGGGCACGACCTGCGGCACCATCCCGACCCGCGCACCGCGCGAGAGCGTGATGCCACCACGGGTAAGTTCATTCTCGCCGACAAGGCATTTGAGCAGCGTGGTCTTGCCAGCGCCGTTGCCGGCCACGATTCCGACCCGGTCACCGGATCCAATCGTGAGCGTCAAATCGTTGAAAAGATTGGTTTTCGCCGTATAACCGGCTGATTTAAGGGCAATCGTCGTCATCTCAGTCTCGAATATCCGCGATGGCCAAAGCCACCCAGTTCTGCCAGACCGCATGGCATCATGCGGTCGCGATCAGGGCAGACCCGTACGGAATTCGAATGCGAAATGTCCGGTGACGGTCAGCCCTGCAACATGTGCTGCAGGGCGCAAACAGGGCCACGCTGACGATGGTGACGCCAGATATCGATCACGCAGCCCTCCTTTCATTTCCCAGAGCGTGTCCAGCAAAAGTGAAAACGATTTTGCGGTTCGGACACGCGACGACAGTGAAACTATGCACCACCCCAAAGGGCTTGCGCAAGGCTCAGTTCGCCGTGCGCGGGGCGTATTTTTCCGCCAGCATCATCGCCGCCTTGCGGTCGATGTCGGCATATTGCAACACGCTGTCGGTCAGATATCCCTGGGCGTCCATCTGCACCCCATGCGCCTCGATGATCGCACGGGCGTGGATAGGCTTGAGCGTTTCGCGATAGTCACGCGGTACCCCGTTCTTGCCGCTCGCCTTATGTGTTTCAGCAAGCAGGCCGGCGGCAGTTTCGAGGCTCTTGTCGGTCACCGGAATCTTCATGTGCGCGGCCAGCGCCTTGAGTTCCTTGATCGGGTTCGAGCGCAGATTTTCAAATCGGATGGCATGAACCTCGGGCTGTCGTTTGCCGATCCAACTCGCCACATTCTGGCTCCAGGAGCCCTGCGGCTCGGAAACGCGAGTCGCCCCGCCCCGCACCCGGCGGTCCACGGTCATCATCGCCTCGATCACCCGCATGGGCTGCATCCCGCTCACCTCAACCAGAGCGGCGGCGACGTCGAGCGGCGAGCGCACGATGTAGGTCCCGCCGATCGAAACCTTGGTGTTGAAGGTCGGATGCCCGAAAAACGTGCCGCGCACAGCGTGCGTGCGCACAACCGGCAGACCGCGCGTGTCGCGTGAAAGCAGCTCGTGCACCTGCGGTCGCGCCGCCGCCACTTCCTCCTCGGCAAGGCTGCTGGCCTCCTTGCCGGTGACTTCCTTGTAGAAGCGGCCATGGGAATCGAGCGGTATGATGTTGTCGATATTGCGCATATCGATCCGCTTTGGCGGATTGGGCTGACCCAGCGCGATCATCAGGAAAATCGCCGAGCGCACCCAATTGCCGCCCGAACGCGGGTACGAAGCGACAAAATAGAGCGGACGGATGGGCTTGGCCTGCTGGTCGGACACTGCGGACTCCTGGGATCAGTCCGCACTAGTTAGCTGTCGCGCGAGACTCACGCAACCGCGCCGCGCGCGTCAGGCCAGAAAAAACACCGCCACCAGTCCCGGCAACAGGACGGCTCTGGGAAGTGAAAGGTGGGCAAGCCGGTACGCAGAACTCTTCAATCCGGCCTGCAGCCACCAGAACACTTCGTGCCCTGACCCAGACGCCTGATACGCAGCGCCGCGGGCAATTCGTGCACGCATACGGCAACTCCAAACACATGAACCGTATGGAGATTTTTTACCGCAATGGGCTTAAAAAAGTGCTGATGAGACGCAAACCGAACGTAAACCGGGCCATGATTTTACGCCCCACAAGTGTCCCAGGATGAGAATCCGGCACTTGGCAGACGTTGCGGCGGTGCAAGCGCAATCCTGTTGAAACACCTTGGAAACTGTGGTGTTTCCGCTCATACAAGCCGCCATATGATAGACCGGATTATCATCTGATTCGTCCGGCAAGATTTTTTTGAGGCCCATGACCGACGACAACGATCTTTTTGGCGTCACGCCCCCCCAACCCGCCGCCGAGCCCAAGCGCCCCGCTGCAGCGCGCGACCCGGCGCCGTCTGGCTCCTACACGGCCGCCGATATCGAGGTGCTCGAAGGTCTCGAGCCGGTGCGCCGCCGGCCTGGCATGTATGTGGGCGGAACCGACGCCAACGCGCTCCACCATCTGTTCGCCGAAGTGATCGACAACTCGATGGACGAGGCGATCGGTGGTCACGCCAACCGTATCGAGGTTCACCTGGGCGAGGATGGCTATGTCAGCGTGACCGACAATGGCCGCGGCATCCCTGTCGACGCTCACCCCAAGCGCCCGCACCTTTCAGCGCTTGAAGTCATCATGACCACGCTTCACGCGGGCGGCAAATTCGATTCCAAGGCCTATGAAACCTCCGGCGGGTTGCATGGCGTCGGCGTATCGGTCGTCAACGCGCTGACCGACGATCTCATCGTCGAAGTCGCGCTCGACCAGACTCTCTATCGGCAGACCTATTCGCGGGGCAAGCCGACCTCGCAACTGGAAAACATGGGCCGCGTCAACAACCGCCGCGGAACCACGATCCGCTTTCATCCCGATGCCCAGATCTTTGGCAATTCGGCCCGCTTCAGCCCCGACCGCATCTTCCGCATGACGCGCGCCAAGGCTTACCTTTTCGGTGGCGTCGAAATCCGCTGGTCCTGCGACGAAACGCTGGCCACCGATGAGGTCCCGGCCAAGGCCGTATTCCATTTTCCCGGTGGCCTTCGCGATTTCATCGAACGCCGCATCGAAGGCAGAACGCGCATTCTCGACGACATATTTTCCGGCAAGATAGGAAAGCCCGGCGGTCACGGATCGGTCGAATGGGCGATCTCCTGGTATCTTGGCGACACGTTTACATCCTCGTATTGCAACACTGTGCCCACTCCGGATGGCGGTACCCATGAAGCGGGCTTGCGCACCGCCCTGCTCCGCGGCCTGAAAAACTATGCCGACATGGTCGGCAACAAGCGCGCCTCGGTCATCACGTCCGAAGACGTTCTGGGCCATTGCGGCTCCATGCTTTCCGTTTTTATCCGTGAGCCCGAATTTGTCGGTCAGACCAAGGACAAGCTCGCTTCGGGTGAAGCCACGCGTATCGTTGACAACGCCATTCGCGACGCCTTCGACCACTGGCTGACCGCGTCGCCGAACCAGGCCAACAAATTGCTCGAATGGACCATCGAGCGGGCCGAGGACCGCCTGCGCCGCCGCAAGGAAAAGGAAATCGACCGCAAATCGGCGACCCGCAAACTGCGCCTGCCCGGAAAACTCGCCGATTGCACCCAGTCGGCAGCCCAGGGCGCCGAGTTGTTCATCGTCGAAGGCGACAGTGCCGGCGGCAGTGCCAAGCAGGCGCGCGACCGTGCCAGTCAGGCCATCCTGCCCCTGCGCGGCAAGGTGCTCAACGTCGCCGGCGCCAGCCGCGACAAGCTCGCCGCCAACCAGCAGATTGCCGATCTCATTCAGGCTTTGGGCTGCGGCACGCGCGACAGATATCGCGAAGACGATCTGCGCTACGACAAGATCATCATCATGACCGACGCGGACGTGGACGGCGCCCACATCGCCTCATTGCTGATGACCTTCTTTTATCAGGAACTCCCCGCCCTGATCGAAGGCGGCCATCTCTATCTGGCTCTGCCTCCGCTCTATCGCCTGTCGCAAGGTGCCAAGACCGCCTATGCCATGGACGATGCCCATCGGCTCAGGCTGATGGAAGACGAGTTCACCGGACGCGGTAAAGTTGAGGTCACGCGCTTCAAAGGGCTTGGCGAAATGCCCCATGCCCACTTGAAGGAAACGACCATGAACCCCAAATCAAGGACATTGCTTCAGGTGCGCGTCGTTTCCGATCGCGCCCAAACCAGCGATACCGTCGACAGGCTGATGGGAAACAAGCCCGAGTCCCGCTTCGAATTCATTTCGGAAAAAGCGGCGTTTGTGACCGATGTCGACGTTTGATGGCTTACAATAGCACCACTGTTAATATTGATGGCCAAATCAAGATTGACTTGAACCCAAGGTAGTTTATGGTCCCGCTCGTCAGAGGCCATACCCGTTCGCTTGCACGCTCCGCGTGCAGGTTTGAGCCAAGTGTGGATGAAAGTGTACCGATTTCCGCTGGCGACACGTCGAGAAAGAACGAACCGGCAGTCCGCCTCACTTCTTCTTTATTCTCTGACCCGAACATGATGGACACCCGATTTGACTGTTGAATTCTCCGAGCTCGGCTTGGGCGACAAGGTCACCGAAGCGGTCGCCGCAGCCGGCTATACCAAGCCAACCGATATCCAGGCCCAGGCCATTCCCCATGTCCTTGAAAAAAGGGATCTGATCGGGATCGCACAGACCGGAACCGGCAAAACGGCTTCTTTCGTGCTGCCGATGCTCTCCCTGCTCGAAAAAGGCCGGGCCCGTGCCCGCATGCCGCGCACCCTCATTCTCGAACCCACGCGCGAACTCGCGGCGCAGGTTCACGAGAACTTCGAAAAATACGGCAAGAATCACCGCTTGACCGTCGCGCTGCTGATCGGCGGCGTCTCCTTTGAAGACCAGAACAAGAAGCTCGACCGCGGCGCCGATGTCCTGATCGCCACGCCCGGCCGTATGCTCGACCATTTCGAGCGCGGACGCCTGTTGCTCACCGGCGTCGACATTCTCGTCATCGACGAGGCCGACCGCATGCTCGACATGGGGTTCATCCCCGACATCGAACGCATCTGCTCGCTGCTTCCGGCACGCCGCCAGACCCTTTTCTTTTCGGCCACCATGCCGCCCGAGATACAGAAACTGACCCAGCGCTTCCTGCGCGATCCGGTCAAGGTTGAAGTGGCGCGCCAGAATTCGACCGCCGATACCATCGAGCAGCTTCTGCTCAAGGTTGGCAGGACGCCGGCGGAAAAGCGGGCAGCGCTTCGTGACCAGATCCGTGCGGCCAAGGATCTCAAGAATGCCATCGTCTTCTGCAACCGCAAGCGCGACGTCGCGACGGTCGCGCGTTCGCTCGAGCGTCATGGCTTTGATGCCGGCGCGCTGCACGGCGACATGGATCAGAAATCACGCACGGAAACGCTCGACCGCTTCCGCGCCGGCTCGCTCGCGATCCTTGTCGCCTCTGACGTTGCCGCCCGTGGTCTCGATATCCCCGCAGTGAGTCATGTCTTCAATTTCGACGTGCCCACCCATGCCGAGGATTATGTGCATCGCATCGGCCGGACCGGCCGCGCCGGACGCTCCGGCACCGCCATTACCTTGATTGGGCCGGGCGAAACCAAATATGTCGACGCCATAACCAAGCTGATCCAGCGCGATATCGCCTGGGCCGATGCACCCACCTCTCCATCTGCGCCCACGCCTGACGCCTCACAAGGCGACGAAGCACCGGCCAGTGGCCGCAAACGCGGCCGTCGGACGCGCGGCAAGGAGGAAAAACCTGCAGCCGAAAAGCAGCAGACCAAGCAGGCCGAGCAGGCGCCGCGTCAGAAGCGTGAGCCGTCGCCACGGCAGGACCGGGAGCAGGCTCCACGTCAGCAGCGCGAACAGCCACGACGCGCCAACAATGACGACGCGCCGGCGAGCTTCAAGTCCGAAGGCCATATCCCCGCCTTCCTCCTGCGCCCGACCGGCAGAGCCTGACCGCAATGTTGCCGGGTGTGGCCCTTCGCCCCGTTGGGCCCACACATCTGTTGACATCTCGGCCCGCTGGCCGCGGCTGTAATTTTTCATCTGGACAGGCGCACCCTGACACTCTAGCTAATCAACGGTTCCATGCCGGGGGGTTCTGGAAGCGTTTGGCACTCCATGTTGATGGTGTCGCACGCAACCTGCACTGCAATCTGAAGTCTCAATCCGCTTATCGACGGCGCTCGGACGCGGTTAAGGAGTTGGACCTGGTTTAAGGCAGCCTTAAGCCCTGCCGGACTATGATTCGATCAGAACAGGTGATGGTTGACGCAACGTGACAAACCTGGACTTTGACCGCGCATCAGGATTTGCCAACGCAGCGCTTGCCTTGCTCAAGCGCGCGCAGATTCCGCCGTTTCCGGTTTATTACGAGCTGTTCTACACCTACGCGACCGGCTCAAACACCGAACTCAACACCCAGATCAATGCAATTCTGACCCGGTCGGGCACCATCACCATCGATGAGGCCTCGAACCTGTGCGAGAAATTCCTCAAGGTCTCCGACATGGACGAAAAGCTGCGCGCCATGTCGCAGGTCATGAGCCGCAAGATCACCGACGTGAATCAGGCGATCGATATCGCCATGGTCAGCGCCAATTCCTATTCGGGGTCACTCCAGCAGGCATCTGGCGATCTGGCGGTCGGCGGCATCGATGAAGATGCGCTGAAAATGCTGTCCTCGCGCCTGCTCAAGGAAACGCGCCGGATGCAGGACATGAACCGGCGTCTCGAAGCCGAACTCGAAAACTCCAAGGACGACATTTCCGTGCTCCAGCGCGATCTCGATGAGGTCCGCAAGGAGTCCATGCTCGACCCCCTGACCAAGATTCCGAACCGCAAATGCTTCGATGAGCAATTTTCCGCCGAGCTGGAGCGAACCCATGCCCAGAACGCAACGCTCTCGCTGCTTCTGTTCGATATCGACAGCTTCAAGGCGTTCAACGATACCTATGGACACCTGACCGGCGATCAGGTGCTGCGACTGGTGGCGCAGGTACTCAAGGCCAATCTCAAGGGACGCGACATGCCGGCTCGCTTCGGCGGCGAAGAGTTTGCTGCAATTCTTCCTGAGACCGAGTTGGACGGTGCCCTCACCGTCGCCGAAAACATCCGTCGCTCAGTACAGGCCAAAGAACTTCTCAAGCGCTCGACCAATGAAAAGCTTGGGCGCATTACCCTGTCGGTCGGTGTCGCGCAGTGGCGTCCCGGCGACACCGCCGCCGCTTTCATCGAACGTGCCGACAAGTGCCTGTACGCCGCCAAGAATGCCGGACGAAATCGTGTGATGTCCGAAAAAGACCTGCCTGATCGCCCGATATCATCGACCGACGTGGCATAATCGCCGTCAGGCCGTCGCTTCGGCTCGTGCCCGGGCGATGTCGGCGAGATCGGCGGGCTTGAGCTGCACGCTCTCCCCACACCCACAAGCGCCTTCCTGATTGGGGTTGTTGAAGGTAAAGCCCGATGTCATTCGGGTTTCCTCGAAATCCATCACCGTGCCGAGCAGGAACAGGGTCGCCTTGGGCTCGATCCAAACCTCGACGCCCTTGTCGCTGATGTGATCGTCGCCCTCCACGGCCTCCTCGACATAATCGAGCGTATAGGCCATGCCGGCACAACCGGCGTTCTTCACCCCGACGCGCACGCCGCTCACGGGCTTGTCGCTGTCTTCGATGATTTCCCTGATGCGCTCGGCAGCGGCATCGGTGAGTTCCATGATCGCAAAAGCCATTCTTACCACCAGTTGAGCGCGACTTGCGCTTCTTCGCTCATCCGGTCCGGCCCCCAGGGCGGATCGAACACCATTTTCACTTCGACGTCCTGAATACCTTCCACCGAACGGGCGGCATTTTCCACCCATCCCGGCATTTCACCGGCCACGGGACAGCCTGGAGCTGTCAATGTCATATCGATGGTCAGGTTCCGGTCATCGTCGAGATCGACCTTGTAGATCAGGCCCAATTCATAGATGTCGACCGGGATTTCAGGGTCATAGACCGTCTTGAGTGCCGCAATGAGGTCCGCCGTGATGCGTTCCACATCCTCGGCCGGCAGCGCATTGCCACCCTCCACAAAGCTCTTGGCTTCGGCTTCGGTCTTTTCCGGTGCAGTATCAGTCATGACGGTCCAATATCAAAAGAAGGATTGCGCCTTTTCGACAGCCTCGACGAGCGCATCCACATCGTCCTTGCCATTATATAGGGCAAACGAGGCCCGACATGTAGAGGTAACGCCAAATCTTTGTAAGAGAGGCATGGCGCAATGGGTCCCGGCCCGCACGGCAACGCCATAGCGGTCGAGAATTGTCGAAACATCGTGCGCATGGGCGTTTTCGAGCATGAAGGAGAATATCCCACCCTTGCCCGCAGCTGTCCCGATCATGCGCAAGGAATTGATCCGGGAAAGTTGCTCGCCGGCATAAGCGGCAACCTCATGCTCATGGGCCGCAATCGCATCACGCCCCAAAGCCTCGACATAATCGATGGCCGCACCCAGCCCGATGGCCTGCACGATCGGTGGCGTGCCGGCCTCGAAACGGTGCGGCGGCGCGTTGTAGGTCACGGCATCCACCGAAACCTCTTCGATCATTTCCCCGCCGCCGAGGAACGGCTGCATCTCGGCCAGCAGATCATACTTGCCGTAAAGCACGCCCACCCCAGTCGGCCCGTAAAGCTTGTGCCCGGTAAAGACATAGAAATCGGCCCCGATCTCCTGCACGTCCACCCTGGTATGAACAGCCGCCTGGCTGCCGTCGATCAGCACCGGGATACCGCGTGCATGCGCGATCTCGACGATCTGCTTGGCCGGATTGATCGTGCCCAGCACGTTCGACATATGCGTGATGGCAACGATCCTGGTGCGATCGGTCAGCGTTGCGGCGAAAGCATCGAGATCGAAACTGCCGTCATCGGCCACATCCACCCATTTGATCACCGCGCCCTTGCGTTCCCGATGGAAATGCCACGGCACGATGTTGGAGTGGTGTTCGGCGATCGAAATGACAATCTCGTCGCCCTCCCCGATCCGCGGACCGGCAAAGGAAGAAGCGACAAGGTTGATCGCCTCTGTCGTTGAACGCGTAAAAACGATCTCCTCGACCCGCCCGGCATTCAGGAACGCGCGAACCTTTTCGCGCGCACCTTCGAAGGCCTCGGTCGCCCGGTTGGCCAGAGTATGCAGCCCCCGGTGCACATTGGCGTACTCATGCCGATAGGCATGATCCATCCGCTCGAGCACCTGCACCGGCTTTTGCGCCGAAGCACCCGAGTCGAGATAGACCAATCGCTTGCCGTGGATTTCCTCATCGAGAATGGGAAAATCGGCGCGTGCTGCCGCGAGATCGAAAGCCATCAGGCGTCCTTCTTGAGCCAGCGCTCGACGATCCCCGAAAGCGCTTCGGAGATATACTCGTCCTCGACCGCTGAGGTGATTTCTTCAAGAAAGGCGCGGATGAGCATGGTTTCGGCATCGGCACGCGAAATGCCGCGGCTCATCAGATAAAACATCCAGGTCTCGTCCAGATCCCCGCATGTCGCGCCGTGGCCACAGACCACATCGTCGGCAAAGATTTCAAGCTCGGGCTTGGAGAGAATTTCCGCCTCATCCGAGAGCATTAGCCCCTGCGTCATCATCTTGGCATCGGTTTTCTGGGCATCGACAGCGACATTGATCTTGCCCTGGAAAACCGCCTTGCCGCGGCCGCGCGCAATCTGCTTGTAGAGCTCGGCCGAGGTTGTGTTCGGCACGCCATGGGTAATGTCGATGGTAATGTCGCGAAGCTCGTCGGTGTCGACCACGTTGAGGCCGAAGAAATCGCCATGAGTGGTCTCGCCGACGAAATCGGCGAACACATTGACCCGCGCCAGATGGGCGCCTGCATTGATGACCACCGATTTGAGGTTGGCTTCCGCCCCGATCCGATACTCGACAGTTGCGAAATGGGTCGCCTGCCGCGCTGAAACGTCCACGAGAATATGGGTCACCTCGGCGCCGTCGCCGACCGAGATATAGCTGCCCGCATTACCCATATGCGCCGCATCGCTGCCCGAAACCGTTTCGATAACCGTCGCCTTTGCACCTGGCGCAATGGCAATCTTGGCGCCGGACTGAACGTGGGCGGCAGGCCCTTCCATCCGGCGATCGATATGGATCACCGGATCGACCGATCCGGCAAGTTCGAGGCTGAGCGATTCCGCGACCAGCGCAGCGTTGAGGCGCACAATTACGTCGTCGCGCGTCGTCAGGACCGATCCGGCAGCCTTGCCCACGATCACCCCGGCGGGCGCCGTCGATGTCGATTGCACGACGCCATTGGCGATCACGATCCGATAGGCACCGGGAATGTCGATGGCCGGCGCACTAAAATCGTTTGCCACCTCGGCCAGAGGCGGGACCGCGCTCAGAAGCGTCTTGAGATCGGTATAGTGATAGCTCTCGACCCGACGCGTCGGCAGGCCGATCACCCGCAAGCGCTCGGCTGCATCCTTGGCGCCGACGCTTTCGAGCTGGGCGACGAGGCTTTCCTCGGCGCCACTGAGCCGGACAGGCGTTTGTATGTTCACAGCGTTACCTCTCAGGCGGCGTTGGATTCGTCGAAGTCGGCATAGCCCTTGGCTTCGAGTTCGAGCGCCAGCGATTTGTCGCCGGTTTCCACAACACGCCCTGCCGAAAACACATGCACGACGTCAGGCACGATGTAGTTCAAAAGGCGCTGATAGTGCGTGATGACCAGCATCGAGCGCTCGGGATCGCGCAGCTTGTTGACACCCTCGGACACAACCTTGAGCGCATCGATGTCCAGTCCGGAATCGGTCTCATCGAGAATGCAGAGTTTGGGGGCCAGAAGCGCCATCTGCAGGATCTCCGCGCGCTTTTTCTCACCGCCCGAGAACCCCACATTGAGCGGGCGCTTGAGCATGTCCTGCTTGATTTCCAGCAGCCCGGCGGCATCCTTGACGGCACGCATGAAATCGGGCGTCGAAAGCTCGCCCTCCCCGCGCGCCTTGCGCTGGGCATTCATGGCCGCCTTGAGAAAGGTCATCGTCGCCACGCCCGGAATTTCGATCGGGTACTGGAAGGCCAAAAACACACCTGCGGCGGCGCGTTCATCGGCTTCCATCTCCAGAAGATTTTCGCCATCGAGCAGGATTTCCCCCTCGGTGACTTCATAGTCTTCCTTGCCGGCCAGCACATAGGACAGCGTGGACTTGCCCGAACCGTTCCGGCCCATGATCGCGTGAACTTCACCGCGATTGAGGGTCAGGTTCACACCTTTGAGGATTTCGTTGTCCTCGACGCGAACATGCAGGTTCTTGATCTCAAGCAACGGGGTGCTCATTTTTCGTCTCCGATATTTTCGCCGTCGAGATACTCGACGCTTGTTTCTTCTCGACCGATAAAGCGGAAGCGCCGTCGTTTTGTGCCTTCCACAGGGCGGCTCATCACCTGAAACTTCCCGCTGTCGGGATATTCACAGACATCGACATCCGCCTTGGACGAAATCACCAGATATTTGAGCGTTTCCGTCCCGGTATTGATCAATTGGTGCGCGTAGCTCGCATCGCCCATGGGCGCGCCGAGCACGTCGCCACCCTTCACCTTGTAAATTTCTCCGCCGAACCGGTATTCGCCTTCGCCGGAAAGGATCACCAGCATTTCGTCTTCGGCATGATGCACGTGATAGGGACATGCCGTCTTTCCCGGCGCCACTTCGGTATAGGCGCAGCCCAGCCGCGTCAGTTGGAGGATATCTCCCACATACGCATCGTGAGATTCAAACCAGCCCTGGTCAGCATTCCGCTCGAGTTCGGCCTCCGACAGGCGCAGAACAGGGTTGTAAGACCCGGTCATCAGCCCACGCTGCCTTCCAGCGAAATCCCGATTAGCTTCTGGGTTTCGACCATGAACTCCATCGGCAGATGCTGCAGCACGTCGCGAACGAACCCGTTGACGATCAGCGCCACGGCTTCTTCCTCGCTCAACCCGCGCTGCAGGCAATAAAACATCTGGTCGTCGGAAATCTTGGACGTGGTGGCTTCGTGCTCGAACACCGTCGAGGAATTGCGGCTTTCGATGTAGGGTACCGTATGCGCCCCGCACCGGTCGCCGATCAGGAGGCTGTCGCACTGGGTAAAATTGCGCGCGCCCGTCGCCCGGCGATGCGAGGACACCTGTCCGCGATAGGTGTTGTCGGAATTGCCCGCGGCAATGCCCTTGGAAATGATGCGGCTGGACGTGTTCTTGCCCAGATGGATCATCTTGGTGCCGCTGTCGACCTGCTGCTTTCCGTTCGAAATTGCGATCGAATAGAATTCGCCGCGCGAACCGTCGCCGCGCAGGATGCAGCTTGGATACTTCCAGGTGATCGCCGAGCCGGTTTCGACCTGCGTCCAGGAAATCTTGGAGTTCTTGCCCCGGCAGTCGCCACGCTTTGTGACGAAATTGTAGATGCCACCCTTGCCGTCCTTGTCGCCGGGATACCAGTTCTGGACCGTCGAATATTTGATCTCGGCTTCGTCCAGCGCCACCAGTTCGACAACCGCGGCGTGCAGCTGATTTTCGTCGCGCATCGGTGCGGTGCAGCCTTCGAGATAGCTCACATACGAGCCTTCTTCGGCAATGATCAGCGTGCGCTCGAACTGGCCCGTGTTCTTCTCGTTGATGCGGAAATAGGTCGACAACTCCATCGGGCAGCGGACGCCCTTGGGGATGTAAACGAACGAACCGTCTGTAAACACGGCCGAATTGAGCGTTGCATAGAAATTGTCGGTGACCGGAACGACCGAACCGAGATACTTCTTGACCAGTTCGGGATGCTCACGCACCGCTTCGGAAATCGAGCAGAAGATGATGCCGTGCTTGCCAAGCTCCTCGCGGAAGGTGGTGACCACCGAAACCGAGTCGAACACCGCATCGACGGCGACATTGCTGCCAAACGGCGTGCCCGCAGCCGCGTCATCCTCGCCCTGCACGCCAGCCAGAATTTTCTGCTCAGAGAGCGGGATGCCCAACTTCTCGTATGTCCGCAGCAGTTCGGGATCCACATCGGCAAGGGATTTGGGTCCCGTGGTGCTCTTGGGCGCCGAATAGTAATACTGATCCTGGAAATCGATCTGTGGGTAGGAGACACGCGCCCAGGTCGGCTCTTCGAGCGTCAGCCAGCGCCGGAACGCTTCAAGCCGCCATTCGAGCATCCATTCGGGCTCGTTCTTTTTGGCCGAAATGAACCGGACGGTATCCTCGTTGAGGCCCTTGGGCGACTTGTCGGATTCGATAATCGTCTCGAAGCCGTACTTGTACTTGTCGACGTCGAGCGCCAGCACCTGATCAACCGTATCGCGGTCGATGTTTTCCTTGAGGGTCGGAATGTCATAATCGGACATCAATAAGTCTCCTGGTGCTAAGCTGCAGCGCCGTTACGGCGATGGCGGCTCAGAACGGTTTCAAACGCCGAAAAAAAGGCGTCAATTTCCTCGGTGGTCGACGACCAGCCGAAACTGACCCGAAGGCCGCATTCACTCAAATCGGGAGCCACACCCATCGCGCTGAGCACATGGGAACGCCCCACCTTGCCCGACGAGCATGCAGAACCCGACGAAACGGCGATGCCGGCCAGGTCCAGGCTCATCATCGCCACTGTATTTTTTATGCCCGGCACCGCGAAATTGACCGTGGTACCGACCCGCTCCGCCCCGCGCGAAAAGATCACCGCGTCGGGCGCAACAGCAAGCAGCCGATCTTCAAACGCATCAACGAGCGCCGCCGACCGATCCGCTTCAAAGGCCGCGCTGAACGCTTCACATGCCGCCCCGAACCCGGCAATCAATGCCGCCGATTCAGTGCCGCCCCGCCGGCCCTGTTCCTGCCCGCCACCGGGGATAAGCCGAACCGTGTCCGCATGCCCCTTGACCAGCAACGCGCCAACACCGGCGGGCCCGCCAATCTTGTGGGCCGATATGGCCATCATATCGGTAGCGGACGACGCAAAATCCAGACCGCGTTTGCCAAAAGCCTGCACGGCATCGATGACAAGGATATGGGGCGTCGGGCCAATCAGCGTTTCGATCCTGCCCCGCGGCTGGACAACACCGGTCTCGTTGTTGACCCAGGATACGGCCACCAGCAGCTTCTCGCCCGCCGCATCGGCGCTTTCGACCTGACGGGCCAGTGCGTCCAGATCGATGATTCCGTTTTCATCGACCCCGACCACCCGAACCGAAACGCCGGACGCTTCAGCCGCTTTCAGGGCCGCCGCATGGTCGGTTGCGCAGACAACGACCCGATCGATCGCGAACGCCTTGACGCCCCCGACAATCGCCTGGGTGATTGCTTCGGTCGCCGAGCCGGTGAAAACCACCTGCTTGGCCTCGGCCCCCGACGCCTTGGCAACCTTGTCCCGTCCATCATCGATGACGGCCCGCAGCGCCCGTCCCGGACCATGCACCGACGAGGGATTGCCCACCATTTCGAGCGCAGCCAGCATCGCGGCGCGAGCGCGCGGCAGCATGGGCGCCGAAGCGTTATGGTCGAGATATACGCTCATCGATCCGTCAACTCGCCGCTCTCAAACCCAACAAAAGCTCGCTGCAGCAAACAATCCTTGAAATTCGACTCGCTCCTTAAGTAAAAGGAGCGCTCGAATGCGCCGGGAACTCCGGCCAAAACCCGTTTGGAATTATTCTAAACTGGTATTCCAAGTCAGTTTTATGGACACCTGCACCATTCGTCAAGCCGGGTCCGCGGGTGCATGCCTCCCATGCAGTGCCGAACTAAGCATAAAGGTAAGAGTCAATGCCTGAAGTGATTTTCAACGGACCCGAGGGGCGTATCGAGGGCCGGTATCAGCCGGGCAAGGAGCCCAACGCACCCGTTGCGATCATCCTTCATCCTCATCCCCAGTTCGGGGGCACGATGAACAACCAGATCGTCTATAATCTCTTCTACATGTTCGTGCAGCGCGGCTTTGCGGTCCTGCGCTTCAATTCGCGCGGCGTCGGGCGTTCACAGGGCCTCTTCGATCACGGCGTTGGCGAGCTGTCAGACGCAGCGGCAGCGCTCGATTGGCTGCAGGCCATCAACCGCGAGAGCCGCGGCTGCTGGATCGCCGGATTCTCGTTCGGCGCCTGGATCGGCATGCAGCTTTTGATGCGGCGTCCCGAGGTCGAGGGCTTCATTTCGGTTTCCCCGCCGGAAAATCTCTACGACTTTTCGTTCCTGGCCCCCTGCCCGTCGTCCGGCCTGATCATCCATGGCGACAAGGACCGCGTGGCCCCGCCCGAATCGGTTCAGAAGCTTGTCGACAAGCTCAAGCTCCAGAAGGGCATCACCATCGAACAGCAGATCGTTGAGGGCGCCAACCATTTCTACGAGAACAAGGCCGACGAATTGATCGAAGCATGCGGCGAATATCTCGACCGTCGCCGGGCCGAGATCGCCGCCGGCGGCGGACGTTGACCCCTGCGATCGTTCTGGAGCGCTTCCGACAAGAGAGGAGCCGCTCCGGACAGTCTGCGAATCTCATCCTGGGCGTAAGGGCGCCCCATTGACGGGATGATTTCGAGCCAAACCCGCCCGGCAAATGGCTGCCGGGCAGCTTCAACGCTCTGGAATCAAGACCAATGACCCAGTTCAAATCCGAATTTCTCAATACGCTCTCCGAGCGCGGCTTCATCCACCAGATTTCCGATCCCGACGGGCTCGACAAGAAGTTCTCGACCGAGATCGTGACCGGCTACATCGGCTACGATCCGACCGCGGCATCGCTCCATGTCGGCCATCTCATGCAGATCATGATGCTGCACTGGATGCAGAAGACCGGCCATCGCCCCATCGCGCTGATGGGCGGCGGTACCGGCATGATCGGCGATCCCTCCTTCAAGGACGAAGCGCGCAAACTTCTGACCGTCGAGGGCATCTCCGCAAACATCGACGGCATAAAGCAGAAGTTCGCCAATTTCCTCGACTTTGGCGACGGCCCCCAGGACGCCGTAATGGCCAACAACGCCGATTGGCTGCTTGAGCTTGGCTACATCGAATTCCTGCGTGACGTCGGCCGTCATTTCTCGGTCAACAGGATGCTCAGCTTCGATTCCGTCAAGCTGCGTCTGGATCGCGAACAGTCGCTGAGCTTTCTCGAATTCAACTACATGATCCTGCAGGCCTACGATTTCGTAGAGCTCAACAAACGCTACGGCTGCACTCTGCAGATGGGCGGCTCGGATCAATGGGGCAATATCGTCAACGGGCTCGATCTCGGGCACCGCATGCTCGATACCCAGTTCTACGCCCTCACCTCGCCCCTGCTGACCACGGCGTCCGGCCAGAAGATGGGCAAGACCGCCAACGGCGCCGTCTGGCTCAACGCCGATGCGCTTTCGGTCTATGATTTCTGGCAGTACTGGCGCAACACAGAGGACGCCGACGTCGAGCGCTTCCTAAAGCTCTTCACGACCCTGCCCCTCGATGAGATCGCCAGGGTGATGGCCGGTGTCGCCACCGACATCAACGAGGCCAAGAAGGTGCTGGCGACCGAGGTAACGGCGCTGGTTCACGGCCGTCAGGCCGCCCAGGACGCCGCCACAACCGCCGTCGCGGTGTTTGAGGCGGGCCAGCTCGATCTCTCGCTGCCGACCATCCAGATCGGCTGGTCGGCCCTGCGCGGTGGTCTGGGCATCCTCGCCGCGACGGTCACCGCCGGCCTGGCGTCGTCCAACGGCGAAGCCCGTCGCCACATCCAGGGCGGCGCACTCAAGGTCAACGACCAGACGGTGACCGACGACAAGATGAGCCTCGGGCAAGAGCAGGTCTTGAGCGAGGGCGTCATCAAGCTCTCGATCGGAAAGAAACGCCACGTACTGCTCAAGCCCGTTTGAATGAAAGAGCCGGGGGACGCCCCGGCTTTTTTCAATTCTGAGGCTGATTGGCCGATCGGTATTCGAACAGGGTGCGAAAGACGCCCGGCGCCAGGATCGAGACCGGATTGATCAGCAGGTCCGGTTGATCGAGCGGTCCACGAACGGCAAAGGTCACCCCGAGCAGCCCCTCGCCCTCGCGCCCGCCAAAGATCGGTCCGAGAACCGGAATCTGCTGGAAGAAATTGTTAAGCCCGAACAGCGGCACATAGGTTCCCGCCAGGTCGTACTGCCCGGCGTCGGTCATGATGTTGCCCCGGATCGTGCCACCCACCGTATCACCGTAAATCGCTGCCTCGACCAACTCGATACGATCGCTGAACCGAACGAACTCGACCCGGCCATAATCGAATTCCATCGCCGATGCGCCCGCGAGAACCTCCTGCGACTCGTCGTGTGAGCCGACGATAGCGTCGAGATTTTCTTCATCCACAACGGCAAAATTGCGCACGACGAACTCGCCCGTATCGGTTTCCGAACTTTCGTCGTACCGCATCACCATACTGCCCTCGCCATTCACGAGGCGCGGATAGATACCGACAAATCTCAGCGTTTCGCCCAGATCGTTGGTCGCATAGGAAATGATCCGCCCGCTGGGCAAGGGATTGGTCGTGGCCGAAGCCGACCGTCCGCTCCCGAACTGGGTGGCCAGGTCCACGCTGCGCAATTGCTCACCCATGACCGAAAGATCCAGATCGACATTGAACGCCACGGTGCCGAAATAGCCCAGCGCACGGTCGAGATTGACGCTCACATCGAACATTTGATCCTGCAGGTCCTCGCTCGCACCCGCCGCATCGTCGCCCTCGAGATTGAAGAACCGCTTGAGCACCGGTTTGAGGTCGAGTTGTTCGCCGCTGATCGCCAGCGCATAGCCCCCCTCGACCGGGGTCATGGACACCTGCGCATTATCGTCCGCACTGATCTGGAACGTGGAAAAATCCGCTGAAACGAGGGCCCCGTCCGCGCCGAGACCCAATTCCCCCTCGAGCCGGACAGTGCCGAAATTGAGGGCGATGTCGGAAACGGC
This sequence comes from Pelagibacterium nitratireducens, assembly GCF_037044555.1. Lineage (NCBI taxonomy): Bacteria > Pseudomonadati > Pseudomonadota > Alphaproteobacteria > Hyphomicrobiales > Devosiaceae > Pelagibacterium > Pelagibacterium nitratireducens. The sequence continues at coordinate 1,881,759 of NZ_CP146275.1, read as the reverse complement.
GATGTCCTCGCCCCCCAGCGAAACAATCGCCTCAAGTCCGCCCGCCACGCCCTGCGCCTTGCTGATCCCGATATCGCTGATCGCCAACGATGCGTCCGTGAGATCGGCCTGCACCTCAATCGCGCCGTCATCGCGCGGGCGCGCCACAACGCGCACCGTCCCTCCCATATATGGGGAAAGATCGATGCCCAACTCTGCCGCATCGGCAACGCTCAATGTCGATGCAAATGCCAGTTGCGGTGCGCCACCTCCGCTCTGTTCGGCTTCCAGATCGACCCGCGCCTCGCCCACGCTGGCTGCGCCGACAACCCGAAATCCCGCCTGCGAAGCGGTAAAGGTCAGATCGGCGTCGGAAAAGTTTACGCCCTGGATCGGCCGGGCGCTGGCCATATCGGAAATCGAGCCGTTAAGCGCATAATCGGTGCCCATCAATTGCCCGGTATCGTCGGTTTCGATCGTCGCAATGACCGTCCCCGCGACCGAGCCGGTCAAATCCTGCGCCAACGCGCCCGGATCGATCCCGAAATCGAAATCCTCGAGAAGGTTGAGCGTATCGCTCGTCACAACGTCCAGAATGGCCGGCACCGGTCCCGATACGTCTCCGGAAATCTCGAACACCTGCTCGCTGGCGGAAACGTCCTGGTTGATATAGGCCGCATTTGAAATCGAGACCGCATCGCCGAATTCCGTGAGGCTGGCCCGCTCGAACGCCATGGTCAGTTGATTGTCGCGCATGGTCAGGCGCGCTTCGCCATCCACCTGAAACTCCGGCACACCCTCGAGCGGCCGCAATTGCACTCCGTTGCCAACAAGATCGATCTTCAGCGCGCCCTCTGGCATCGGCCGCGGCTCCCCATCCAGCGCAATGGTGCCAACCGGAAACCGGAACCGCATATCGGCGCTCGCCACAGTGCCATCGGCAACATAGGCGGTGAACCACTCCCGGCCCTCTGGCGCAAACAGGTAGGGCCACAGCCGCTTGATATCATCGGCCGATGCGCCCCGCCCGCTCAGCGACACATCGAGCCCCACGCCTTCGCGTACCATGTCGAGCCGGCCCTGCATGACGACGCTGACATCATCTTTTGCCACAACCATGCGATCGATGCCGACCGCACCGTAAAGCGGCGCCGACCACCCTTCATAATGAATTTCCTCGAACGGCTCGGACGGAGCATCGAGATCGTCTGGATGCAGCCACAAATCCCGCCCACGGAGCGACATCCCGAGCGTTGGCCCGAACTGCTCGTCAAACCCCATGACGATATCGCCACCGATCGTTCCCCTGCTCTGACCCACGCCGACTTCGACGTCGGCGATGGAGAACAGCGATTGGTCAGGATACCAGTCCACTGCAAAAGGCTCGACGGAGACCTCGAACAGGTCCTCGTTGAGCCGCAACTGCGTTCCGTCGATGTCGATGACGAACTGCCCGGACTGGACACGGCCCCGGGAGCCGGCCTCCAGCGCGACCGACAGACCCAGATTCCCGGTTCCCCGCAGCGCGGCCAGACTGTTGGCATCGTCAAGAAAGGGAATGATCGTTGAAAAATCGAGGTTCCTGATGTCCGCTTCGATCGCATTGCCCTGCGCGTCGCTCTCGCGCACGATTTCGCCTTCCATGGTCTGCCCGGCGATCCTGGCCGCAAAATCGGCGGCCACGCGCCCGTCTATGCGGCCCGAGCGTACGTCGAGATCGACACCCTCGAAGGATCGGTAAAGCCCGTAGACCGTATCGAGCATGCCGATCGATCCGTCGCGAATTTCAAAGCGCCGCACCTGCCCCGCCATCGCCTGCTCGGCAAGCTGGCCAAACGCTTCATCGAGAGCCTCGACATTGGCCACCAGCCAATCATTGTCCGAGCGCAACCCGATGTCCCCGGCCCCGCGCTCCCCAACAGAAATGCCATAATCGCCAATCTGCACGTCAGGCGCCCGCTCGCTGCCCTCGATGACACGAACCACGGTCTCGCCGGTGCCTTCGGCCTCGAGAAATTCGAACCGTGAGAGCCTCGGGCCAAGCAGGTCCTGCACCATCTGGAAACGGGGCTCGATCAGGATGACACGCGCCTCTGGCCGCCCGACCAGCAGCCCCAGGGGCGAGAGCCCTATTTCCAGCGCATCGGCCTCGATGACGGCGTCGGAAGCCCTCTCGGTCAGGGTGACCGTCGAGAGATGAAAGCCCACGCTGACCGGCCCGGTGAGCGACAACCCGAAATCGCGCCAGTCGACGTCGAAACTGTCATCGATGATTCCCGCCACTTCGCTCTTGGCCCGGTCCGAGAGGAAAGCGAGCGATATCGGGCCAAACAGCAGACGCACATACAGCAGGGCAAAAAGGACAACCAGTCCGATGCAAAAAAGGGCAAGAACCTTGAGCGCCAACCATCGCCTGGGGCCGAAAATGGTTCGCCTGGGACGTGTCGTCTCACTCACTGTCGGATGCGGGTCCCATTAGAGCGTTTCCAGGACAGGTAAAATCCCCTTATCCGGTGCGGAAGCGCGACAAAACAAAGACTTGGATCGTTGCACCGTTTTTTTTTGGAAACGGCAAAATGATCTGGAAATATGTGCCAAGGCCAATGCCGCAGAATCGGCTATCAAAGCTGTCTCTCGCCGACCATATCGGCTTGAATATGGCACAGATACCCTGCCGCGCCCTGTGGACAGGGAAAATTGATGGAAAAGGCCAGCCCGATGACCACCCTGTCCACCGGCAAACCCGCGCCAGATTTCACCCTTAAAACCGACGCCGACACATCGTTTGCGCTTGCCGACCAGCGCGGCAAATCGGTCCTGATCTACTTCTATCCCCAGGCCGACACGCCCGCCTGCAACGATCAGAATCTTTCCTTCACCGCCAACGCCCCATGGTTTGCAGAGCGCGATATCGTCCTGGTCGGCATATCCCCCGACAGCGTCGAAAAACTCGCAGACTTCCGCAAAAAATACGCCCTGACACCCATCCTGCTGTCAGACCCCGACCACAAGGCAATCGACCCCTACGGCGTCTGGGGCGAAAAGAAAAATTACGGCCGGACCTATCTGGGGCTTATCCGTTCGACCGTTCTGATCGACCCCGAAGGCAAGATCGCGCAGGTCTGGCCCAATATCAGGGCCAAGGGGCATGTCGAGCGCGTGATGAAAGCCGTAGGTTAGCCCCGCATTAACCATGACCCTGCATAATTGCTGATGTTTGATGTAAGAATTGCGTCATCGGGGGACCATCTGTGCCATCGGGGGATCAGTCGATAGAGCTTGGCAGGCAGAAAGCCAGGCCCGGCAGGCGTAGCGCGGGCGCATATCCGCTGCTGGTCGGAGTCGTCACGCTGCTTCTTGTCACCAACGCCGTAACGGGCCTCGCCCTCTATTTCGCCCCTGAAATCAATGGCCTCCTGCGCGAGGACAACACCACCCTCTTTACCGCCTACGAACAGCGCATCACCGAATTGCGGCTCGAAGTGGACCGGCTCCATTCCCGCCAATACGCCCAGATGGGCGATATGAACCTGCAGATGCACGAACTGGTGCAACAGCAGGAAGTGCTCTCCGAACAGCATGAATATGTCCGCGCGCTTACGGAAATGGCCCGCGAAATGGGTGTTGGCAGGCAGGATGGGACCGCCGACACCATGACGACCGGATCGGTTGCCGCCCAGCCTCAGGCTTTTGCCGGCGACACGGCCCTGCTGGCCGAAACCCTCGTCTCCATGCAGGAAGAGACCCGCATGGCGCTGGTTTCACTCTCCGATGCCGCAACCCTCTCGACCAACGAAATCGTTTCGGGGTTGCGCGGCATAGGCATTGAACCCGAACTGACGGCCGACGGCGTCGGTGGCCCTTTCATTCCGGCCGATGGCGAGCCGGGTTCGATAATCGATGAGGCCAATGCCGTGGCAGACGCGCTGGCACGCTACCAATCGGCCCGCCGCGCTCTGCTGAACGCGCCGATCCAGCCCCCGCTCGACGGCACGGCCACCATAACCTCGACGTTCGGCAATCGGACCGACCCGTTTCTCAAACGCGCCGCATTCCATTCGGGGATCGATTTCCGCGCCGCGACCGGAACACCCGTGATCGCCGCCGCAAGCGGAACCGTCAGCTTTGCAGCAAACAATGGCGGATATGGCAAGATGGTCGAAATCGACCACGGCAACGGGCTGACCACCCGCTATGCCCATATGAGCCAGATCGGCGTCAGCGTCGGCCAGACGATTGCCGGTGGCCAACAGCTTGGCCTCGCCGGCTCCACCGGCCGTTCGACCGGCCCGCATGTGCATTTTGAAGTCCGCAAGGCCGGCAGCGCCATAGACCCGTCGCGCTTTATTGCCGCCGGACGCACGCTCGCTGCCTATCTGCAATAGCCCGGCGTCAGGCCTCTTCCTCGTCCTTGTCCGCACCGACGCGCTGAGCCAGCGATGCTTCCATGAACGGGTCGAGCGCGCCATCCAGCACATCGGCCGGCGCCGTGCTTTCCACCTGCGTGCGCAGATCCTTCACCAGCTGATAGGGCTGGAGCACATAGGAGCGGATCTGGTGCCCCCAGCCGATCTCGGTCTTTGAAGCCGCTTCGGCACTGGCCGCTTCCTCACGCTTTTGCAGTTCGAGTTCGTAAAGCCGCGCCCGCAGCATGTCCCAGGCCTGCGCCTTGTTCTTGTGCTGGCTGCGTTCGTTCTGGCACTGCACCACGATTCCGGTGGCGATATGGGTGATACGCACCGCCGAATCGGTGGTGTTGACGTGCTGGCCACCCGCGCCCGATGCCCTGTAGGTATCGATCCGCACATCGGATTCATTGACGTCGATATCGATCGAGTCATCGATCACCGGATAGACCCAGACGCTCGAAAAGCTCGTATGCCGTCGCGCCTGGCTGTCATAGGGCGAAATGCGCACCAGCCGGTGCACGCCGCTCTCGGTCTTGAGCCAACCATAGGCGTTGTGGCCCTTGATCAGGATCGTCGCGCCCTTGATCCCCGCTTCTTCGCCGGCGCTGTATTCGATGGTCTCGACCTTGAACCCACGCCGTTCCGCCCAGCGCGTATACATGCGGAACAACATCTGCGCCCAGTCCTGGCTCTCGGTGCCTCCGGCCCCGGAATGGACCTCGAGATAGCAGTCATTCGCGTCCGCTTCGCCGGACAGCAGGGTTTCCACCCGCATGCGGGCAGCGGTGCCCTTCAGCTCGACCAGTGCCTTTTCGGCTTCGGAAACGATCTCCTCGTCGCCCTCGGCCTCACCGAGTTCGATCAACTCGATATTGTCGCTGATCCCGGCTTCGAGCGTCTTGACCGTGTCGATGGCGCTTTCGAGCGACTGACGTTCGCTCATCACCTTGCGCGCTTCTTCCGGATCGTTCCACAGATCGCCCGATTCCGAGCGGGCGTTCAGTGCGTCGAGGCGTCTTTCGGCTGTATCCCAGTCAAAGATGCCTCCTCAGCAGGCTTAGGGCCTGCTTGATTTCGTCAACAGTCTTGAGAACGTCTGCGCGCATAATTCCGTCCGTAGTTCTATTCGCTGGCTGACTTAGCGGCATTGAAAGCGACAATCAACCGCTCGCCATCTCTTTAAAACAGAGAACCCGCTCCAAACGCCGGCTGCTGGTTCGCGCCGGTCTGCACGTTGTCGAAAGCCTGGGAATTCACCCCGATGACCGAGGTCATCAAATTCGGCCCCGTCCCTGGCTTGAACGCTTCCTGCACGCCTGAGCCGCCCGCGACGATGCCGACCCCGGTTGCAGGATCGATCCAGTCCCTGTGCATACCCTCCGGCACCTGAAACCGCGTCGGCGGGACGCCTTCGAGCGCCGTCGAAACGAAATCGGCAAAGATCGGCGCTGCCAACTCGCCGCCCGTCGAACTCGATCCCATGCTGCGCGGCGTGTCGTAACCGACATAGACCCCGACCGCCAATTCGGGCGTGAACCCCACGAACCAGGCGTCCTTGTAATCGTTTGTCGTCCCGGTCTTGCCGGCAACAGGCCGGTCGACCGCACGAACCGCCGTTCCCGTGCCGCGCTGAACCACGCCTTCCATCATCGATGTGATCTGATAGGCCGTCATCGGATCGAGCACCTGCGCGCGGCTGTCGATAATCATTGGCGCGGCCTGCCCGTGCCAATCTGCCTGCTGGCAGGTCTCGCAGATCCGTTCGTCGTGACGATAGATCGTATCGCCATACCGGTCCTGGATGCGGTCGATCAGCGTGGG